>JBGTBD010000074.1:0-26954 GCA_041749475.1 Rickettsiales bacterium | reverse complement strand
CCGATGACGGCGCTGGCGGCATGGCCGAACAGCATGATCATGAAGACGGTCGATACCGCCCATACGATAAGCCCGTGCACCGTATCGCGAAAGCCGACTTCGCTGGTGTGGACATCCACCCATTTGGTACGGAGGCGGCCGGTGAGGAACCCGCCCGCTGCGGTCGCCAGCCACTGGACGACGAAGAGCCAGATAACGGCCATCATGGACAAGGTGCTGGTGGTGACGCCATCATTCTTCCACGGGGAGATGGAGGCGAAACCGAGGCCGGAGCCGAGGGTGAGAAGGATAATGGTGACGCCGACGGCAACGAATGCGCCACCGAAGATCGCCGTCCAGAAAATCGCCGATTGGGAGGATTCCCGGTTATGTACCATCGCGCCGGAGTTACCCGTGCCCGTGGCGTTGTCGGATGCGTAAATCATGTGTGTTGCTCCTTACAGGTTATGTATATGTGTGATGAATGGCTGCTAGAACAGCAGTGCCAGCAAGATGATGATCGGAATCGGAACGCCGATTAACCAAAGTAGAATACCTTTACCCATTGTGTGCTCCTTCATATGTGGTGTCCGAAGAAGATGCGGGAGGTGAGTTATGGATTCTAGGTGGAGGAAGGGGGGAAAATATATTTTTTGTGTAAAAATGATGCGTTGGCTGGGTAAATTCTGACGTCGCCTATAATATGTCAGCCCGTCGGATGATGGGGTCTGGTCCCCATTGGATGCCGTCATGAAACGGCATGATAATTGGGAATTACGGCTTGCGGACTTCCAGCGGCACAGGGCGGCGGTCATCCCCTACCGCCACGAAGACGAATTTGCCTTCGGTGACTTTCTCCTCCAGCAAACTATCCCGACGCTCGACCATGACTTCGACGTTCAGGGTGATGCTGGTGCGGCCGATTCTTTCCAAGGAGGCATAGCAGATAACGCAATCGCCGACATAGACGGGCTTGAGGAAGGTCAGATTGTCGATAGCGACGGTGACGATGCGGGATTTGGCGTATTTGCGGGCGTAGAGGTACGCCGCCAGATCCATCTGGCTGACGATCCAGCCGCCGAACATGTCTCCGCCGGGGTTAGTATCGCTCGGCATGGCGACGACCTTGATGACGAGTTCCTTGTTGGGTTTTACGGGGTCGGTCATGGGGTTCCTCATGGGTGGTAATCAGCACCATAAAGGGAGATGAGATATTCGTCAAAGACGTAGCGGCTTGATTACCAAACGCGCATACACTTCTCTCTAATCAGATTAATACAACCGTTTATCTCTACGGAAAGTAGCAATTTTTGCCATATGGGATTTTTATGTTGGGCGGCTTAGGCTGACAGTATGGTCAACACCGTTACACAGTATCTGCCCTACAACACCTCGCTGAACGAGTATCGTCGGGAGCTGTTCGCTGAGCGTCTGCGCGACGTGAGTGTCGTACGCGAAGCCTATGATGCGCGATTCACTGCGCGAGATGTGCGGGAATCACAAGTCTATAGTATCTCACCATCCTTAACAAAGAATGAAGAGGATGCACCCCGCAATACGTCCTCCCTACTCGTTGCCAATGAAGTACAGAATCGGAAATCAAGTGAGGTTGGCGTCGGCCTTCCCCAAACGACCATCGCGGGAGAGGCACGTAAATTACAGCCGCCGGCAAATGTCATTCCTATCAACCGCCGCAAGATCGCTCCTGAAGATACGGCTGAATTGAACCGCCAGCGGGTTATTCCGCTCATCGGCGCGGATCAGGTGGAGGATGTCATCTATTCCGCCGACGGGTCTATCGATTATACGAAGCTTTCGGAGTTGATCGACGAGGCTTATCAGCAAAATCCCGACCGGGTCCGTCAGTCCGGCGCGAATGATAATATCCTCTCCGTCATCGCATAAATTCCACTATTATTTTAGGTAGGAATTTCTTTTTTCAGTCGATACACTGCGCGACATGTCTGACGTGCTCATCATCTTCGCCCATCCGCATTTTCAGCATTCACGCGTCAATCGCATGATGGTGGAAGCGGCACGGCATGTGGAGGGCGTGGCGATTCATGACCTCTATGAGATGTATCCCGATTACCAGATCGACTTGAAGCATGAAAAGGAAGCGCTCGGCTGTGCGCATACCGTGATTCTCCAGCACCCCTTCCAATGGTATAGCTGCCCACCGCTCCTGAAGGAATGGCTGGACGTGGTGCTGCATAAAGGCTGGGCGTATGGTGAAAACGGATCGGCACTTCAGGGCAAGAAATGGATGAGCGTCATCTCCACGGGCGGGGCCGAGCATGCGTATGACCCCAAAGGACATAATCGCTACCGCATGGAGCAGTTGATGGTTCCGTTCGAGCAGACGGCTTATCTATGCAAAATGGACTATATGCCTCCCCTCATCTTCCATGATGCGCTGAAGGCCGGGCGCGATAATATATCCGCCCATGCTGAGCACTATGCGGCGCTGCTGCATCGGTTGGCGAAGCCTGTGGTTCAGGAAGAACGCATGGTCGCCAATGGATAGCGGCGTCCTGTTCAATATTTTCGTGTTCCTCGCGGCGGCCTGTGTCGTCGTGCCGTTGGCGAGCCGGTTCCGGCTGGGGTCGGTGCTCGGGTACCTCGTCGCGGGGGTGATGATCGGGCCGTTCGGGGCCGGGCTTATCGGGAATCCGGAGGAGATCCTGCATATCGCAGAATTCGGGGTAGTGATGATGCTGTTCATCATCGGGCTGGAGCTGGAACCGGCGACGCTGTGGAAATTACGTAAAGCCATCGTAGGGCTTGGCGGGTTACAGGTCGTGTTGACCTGCGCGGCATTCACCGCCCTCGGGCTGGCGCTGGGATTCACATGGCAGGTCAGTCTTGCAGTGGGCATGGCGCTGGCGTTGTCTTCCACCGCCCTCGTCCTCCAGATGTTACAGGAAAAAGGGTTGATGAACACCTCCGCCGGGGAATCGGCGTTCGCGGTGCTGCTATTTCAGGATATCGCCGTCATCCCCATCCTCGTCATCATGCCGCTGCTGGCGACGCATGGGGCGGTCATCCCCGGGCATGAGGCCAGTTGGTTCGAGCAGTTGCCGGGGTGGGCACATACGCTCGTCATCGCCGGGGTTATCGCCGCTATCGTGGTGGCCGGGCGGTATCTGTCGCATTATCTCTTCCTCTTCATCGCGCGGACGAATCTGCGGGAATTGTTCACCGCCACCTCATTGGCGCTGGTAGTGGGCATCACCTTGCTGATGCAAGCGGTGGGGGTCTCCCCTGCCCTTGGCGCGTTCGTCGCCGGGGTGGTTCTCGCCAACTCGCAATATAAGCATACGCTGGAGACGGACATCGAGCCGTTCAAGGGGTTGCTACTCGGGCTGTTCTTCATCTCGGTGGGGATGGGGATGAATTTTGATCTGCTGGCGGAATATCCCTTACGCATTTTCGGCGGGGTGGTAGCATTGATTGCAGTCAAGATGGTTATCTTAAGCGCATTGGCGCGCGGGTTCGGCATCACGGGAGCGCAGAATACGTTATTTACGGCGGCGCTGGCGCAGGGTGGGGAATTCGCCTTCGTCCTTTTCCAGTTCGCGAGCGGGCTGAACGTGCTGGACGGAGAACAGTCGGGGATGCTGATATTGACCGTCGCCCTCTCGATGGCGGCTACGCCGTTTCTTATGATCCTCAACGATAAGTTCGTCGTCCCCCGGTTCATGAGTGTGTTACCGGAGCGCGATTATGATCGTATCGACGAGCATTCCAATCCCGTCATCCTCGCCGGATATGGGCGGTATGGGCAGATTATCGGGCGGTTCCTGACCGGGCAGGGTGTAAAGGTCACCATCCTGGAGAGCGACCCCGACCAGATCGAACTGCTGCGCAGTTTCGACAATAAGGTCTATTTCGGGGATGCGTCGCGGCTGGACTTGCTGAAGAGCGCAGGCGCGGACCGGGCTAAAATCCTCATCGTCGCGGTCGACAATCCGGATAAATGTCTGGAAATCGTGCGGATGGCAAAAGAGGAATTTCCGAATCTGCTGGTCTATGCCCGGGCGCGCAACCGCCGCCATGCGTATGAATTATATAAGGCAGGGGTGGATTACTTCCGGCGAGAGATGTTTGATTCTTCGCTGATGATGGCGCAGGACGTGATGAAGAAGCTCGGTTTCCGCGCCTACGCGATGCGGCAGAAGGCGATACAGTTCACCAAGCTGGATGAGGAAATGCTCCATAAATCCTTTGAGTTCTACGAGCAGGAGCCGGAGCTCATCAGTTTCGCGAAACAGGCGATGGAAGAATTGGAAAACATCCTGAAAGCCGACCAGCTTGTCTTCATTGCACTGGCGGGAGATGTCGCCGAGGGTGACGACGCCGCGCAGGCGCTTATCATCTTTGTTATTGAGGACGATCAGGCGATAGACCTGTTGTTCACGCATACTCTCGGCTGCGTCCGTGATGTCGTCCTCCTCGAAGCAATAGAGGACGCGATTGGTGAGGATTTCACCGGCAGTCATCTTGGTCAGATCTTCACCGCTGGCGACGCCGCGCACGACGATGTCGCGGTCGGTGATGACACCGTCCAGACGGTCATTATCGCCAACGGGGAGGAAGCCGCAATCCAGCTCGTCCATCGCTTTCGCCGCATCGCATATCGACGTTTTTTTCGAGATGACTTTCGGGTTCTCTTTCATGAGTTCGCGCACTTTCATAAGGCCTCCTTGGGTTTGGGGTGAGATACAGGGCTAGTCTGATCCACATCATATTTCCATTATGAATGTATACTCACAGATTATCATGTACCACTTGGCCATCTTCACCTCACCATTATGCGGGCGGATTCATAATCATAACGACTTGCCATACTCCGAACAGAACGAACAGCGCACAGGCTCCGTAACGCACATAATGCAGTGGGACGAGCTTCAGGATTTTGTCGCCTAGCAGGACTGCCGGGATGTTGGCGATCATCATGCCGACTGTCGTGCCTATCACCACGGCGAAGAGGTTGGCGTAATGCGCGCCGAGTGCAATGGTGGCGAGTTGGGTCTTGTCGCCCATCTCGGCAAGGAAGAAGGCGATAGTGGCGGCGAGGAACGCGCCACGGTCGGTGGTTTCCTTCTCATCCACTTTCAGGCTGTCCGGCTGAAGTATCCATAGTCCGAGCAAGATGAATAGCAGTGCGATAGCCGATTGCAGGATGAATGGGCTGATGGCATCGGTCAGCCAGTGGCCGACATAGGCGGCAAGCGCATGGTTCAGCGTGGTCGCGACGAGGATGCCGAGGATGATGGGGATGGGCCGACGATACCGTGCGGCGAGCAGGAGGGAGAGGAGTTGCGTCTTATCCCCAATTTCGGCGAGGGTGACGAGGGAGAGCGAAGCGATGAAGGCGTCCATAATATACTTCCAGCGGTTCAGGCTAACGTGAAACCATAACGAGCGAACAGCCCGCCTGAACCTTTCGCGGACTCCTCGTCGTCGGTCTCACCAAATCAGCTGACGCTGGCTATGAACACCATGGACTATCGCCCAAGTATGTTGATGTTCACTTCCTCCGGGGGTGGAGGAACGGTTACTCCCCTAAGACAGGCGCACTATGGCGATTTTTCGCCATAGTGCAAGCCATTTTTACTTTTTACCCGATTAGTAACGGGTGGTGGAGTCGTGCGTGGTGGTCTTGTTGAACAGACCTTCCGGGTCTTTGGTCGTTGTGTTCTCGATCACGGCGGATTTTGAGCCGTCGGAGTTCTTATAGACGCGCGTCGTCGTGTCGCGTTCTATTTCCGTGCCATCGGATGTCGTGGTCTTGTTGGTGTCCTTATACGTCCCCGGCGGCAGATTCGTCGGGCTGGTGGGGGAATGGCAAGCAGCCAGTAATAACGTTCCGGCAATGCAGGGTAGCAGAGTCTTCATAGGTCTTCTCCAGTTAACGTTAGAATATTACTCAATACAAAAAAATGTTAGGCAGCCGCTCTCGGCTCGGTCGCCAACATGGAAGCACGGGCGGCGAAGTCGGTGAACCAGACGCGGATATGGGGATACTGCTCTTTCCAATCCGTATCGGGGAAGCGGAAGGTGACATAGCCAAGGGCAGCGCCTACGGCCAATTCACCAATGGTGGGTGCATCGGGGAAGCTCCCGGCCATCTTCTCGATTTCCGCGAAGGCGGCATCAATCGCTTTTTCCTGACGGGTGATGACTTCCTTATCGGCTTTATCCTGCTTTTTTTTCTCCAGCACGATGCGTACGGCGGCGTCGCACATCCCGTCGGCCAAGGCCTGCAATTTCAATGCGCGCCAACGTTCCTCACCTTGTTTGGGAAGGTATTGTTCATCCTTTGCCAGAGCACAAAGATATTCGGCGATGACGGGTGAATCATAGAAACATTCACCGGAAGGCAGAACAAGTGCAGGGACTTTGCATAGTGGATTCACCTTGCGCAACTCCTCTTCCGTCCATGGGTCGGTGGCGACTAGGCCGATTTTCTCGTCGAGGCCAAGCTCGGTTGCGAGCATACGGATTTTTCGGGCATACGGGGAGATGGGGCCATAATAGAGTTTCATACTGTCCTGACTTTCTATGCGACGCGTTGGTAGTCGCGGTAATAGTTGTTGATGAGGTCACCGAATTGCGGGCTGGCGAAATTGGGGTAATTGTCTTTATCGAAACCGGGGGCATTCTCCAGTACGGATTTATCGATGGGGAGCAGGAAAGTCACTTCGTCCTTACCCTTCTGTTCCACGGCCACGGCGTTGAATGGAACGGCAAAACGCTTGTCCGCCCATGTCGTGCCGAATACGCCGCCATGCGAGAGGACGAGATAGGCGATGCTGCCATCCTCGATGTTTATCATCACATCTTCAATTTTGCCCAATTCCTCATTGTGTTGGTTATGGACGGCGGAGTCGGTGATGCGGTCGGCTGAGATGGTGTACAGGGACATATTTTTCTCCTTTTGGGCATAGCTTGATGGCGCATTGTGCGTGCTCCATACAATCAGTTAGGAGATAAAAATTCGATTAGCCGATGGCACGCTCAGCCATGAAGCGTGACGACAATCCCGCAAACCGTTGGTTTTCTTGTTCTATTGCCGAAGATGAAGCCTCAGAAAGCACTGGTGGAATCAAAGGTTTTACGATACAAGATGGGGGATTTTCATTACCAACCATTCATCGAAAGGGATTTACCATGCGCGCATTTAAACTGATTCTTTGTGGTGCTTCATTACTGGCACTCGCTAACTGTGATAGCACGGACAAGGATTCTGATAAAGAACAAGAGGCTCCCATCGAGACCGTGGCCCCTGCTCCCGCCGCCCCGGTGGAAGACCCCAACGTGATCGTCACTCCCACCGGCCGCTGGATCATCGGTTTGCCCGGTATTCCGCAGAGCGATGTTCATACCCAGCCGAAGATCGGTCAATAGAAAGCACTCTCATTGCAGACCCAGTCCCATAAGGTAGGTTTCGTATCCCTCGGATGCGCTAAGGCACTCGTCGATTCCGAGCGGATCATGACCCAGCTGCGTGCGGAGGGGTATGAGTTCGCGGCGGATTACGGCGGGGCGGATGTTGTCATCGTCAATACCTGCGGGTTCCTCGATTCGGCGCGGGATGAGTCGCTAAATGCCATCGGAGATGCGCTGGCGGAGAACGGTAAGGTCGTTGTCACGGGATGTTTGGGGGCGGAGCCGGAAGTCATCCGCGCGCGCTTCCCCAACGTGATGTCCATCACCGGGCCTGCTCAGTATGAGAGCGTGATGAAGGCGGTGCATGAAGCCGTGCCGCCAAAGCATGAGCCGTTCTATAACCTCATCCCGGCGCAGGGCATCAAGCTGACGCCGAAGCATTATGCCTACCTCAAGATTTCCGAAGGGTGTAGTAACCGCTGTAGTTTCTGCATCATCCCCTCCTTACGCGGCGACCTCGTCAGCCGCCCCATCGGCGATGTGCTGCGGGAGGCAGAAACGCTAGTAAAATCAGGGGTGCGGGAATTGCTGGTGGTGTCACAGGATACCAGCGCGTATGGGATGGATATCAAATACGCCGAGAGCCAGTGGCGTGACCGGACGTGGCGGACGAAGTTTATTGACCTTGCCGGTGCGCTCGGTGAACTGGGTGTGTGGGTTCGGATGCATTACGTCTATCCTTACCCGCATGTGGATGCTGTCATCGAACTGATGAATGACGGCAAGATACTTCCTTATCTCGACATCCCCTTCCAGCATGCCAGCCCGAAAGTGTTGAAGGCGATGAAGCGCCCCGCATCGCAGGAGAAAACGTTGGATCGTATTCAATCCTGGCGCAAGGCGTGCCCGGAGTTGACGCTGCGCTCGACCTTCATCGTCGGCTTCCCCGGCGAGACGGAAGAGGATTTCCAGTTCCTGCTCGATTGGATGGAGGAAGTGGAGCTGGACCGCGTTGGCTGCTTCAAATATGAAGGCGTAAAAGGCGCGGCCGCCAATGCTATCGACGGCGCTGTACCGGAAGAGGTGAAGCAGGAACGCTGGAACCGCTTCATGGAAGCCCAGCAAGGCATCAGCGCCCGTCGTCTGCAGCGCAAGGTGGGTACGATTCAGGACATCATCATTGACCAAGTATCCGCTGAGGGCATCATCGGGCGGACAAAGGGCGATGCGCCTGAAATTGACGGGGTGGTCTACCTCACCGCCAGCCGCCCCCTGCATCCCGGTCAATTCGTTACCGCTTACATCGAAAAAGCCGAGGAATACGACCTTCACGGCACGGTCGCAGGCTGATATAACCATAATCCCCATTTATAATTAACTATTGAGTAATAGCATGTAATTAGGTATACTATATTACATAATATTTAATTCAATTGTTGGGGATACCATGAAAACACTGCACTATGGCTTAGTTTTATCTTTCTTTGCTGTCAGCACACTTCCCTTATCCGCGCAAAGCGCGCCCGCCCCACGTGGTGACTCCCCTTACGGAGACAGTGTGATCAATTATCGAGCCACCATCAGTGACCGCACGAATATCGGCACAACTACGAACAAGCTTGGCAGCCGTATTGAACGCGCCGCGACAGGTGAGATGGGGGTTGGGGGCTCTCGTAGTGACTTTAAATACGATGATTAATAGCATGTAATTATGTATACTGTATTGCATACCATTTAATGGAATTGTTGGGGATACCATGAAAACACTGCACTATGGCTTGGTTTTATCAATCTTTGCCGTTAGCATTCTTCCTTTGACCGCACAGGCAGCAGCGGGCGTCGATTGCGACGGGCCTTGCAGCGCGACCGATGCGACCACCGCCGCAGAAAACACTCCCACGTCGGGAGGTTTGTCCGCTTATGGCAAAAGCGTTATCAACTATCGCTCCGCCATCAACAATCGCACTAATATCGGCACGACCATGAACAGGCTCGGCAACCGCATCGAGCGAGCCGCCACCGGTAAAATGGGCGTCGGTGGCGCTCGTAGCAACTTCAAGATTGATGTCGATATGCCGAGCTTCGGACAGGTTGTCAAAGGCGTGACTGAGAACACCGGAGGCGGCAACACGGGAACCACCAACCCTAGCGGCGCACAACCCACACGTCTGGACGACCTTGATCAGGGGAACCAGATTGGAAATGCGCCGGAAGCGGCAACACCGAATGATATGGCAGGCGTCGACGATGCGCCCACAGACGAACTTGCGCCCAGTCCCACGCCTTCAGACACGCCCAGAGAGAATCTTTCGGCAGCCGCTCCCAGCTCACAAATCTCAGGATTGGTGGCAACGGTGGCTCTGGAAGGCAAGGACATGTCACAAACTGAGATGGAGTCGTTCCTCAATGATGCCCAACAACGGACTGATCTCAGCGATGCCGACAAAGCGTACATCTCAGGTCTACAAGCAGAGCTTGATAGAACCGGATCGACTACGAGCATTGTGTCAAAAGCCAATACGGATCTCGCCGCGCTCAACCAACAGCTTGCCAACACTAATCTGACCGGCGCGGCTGCGGCTGATGTCGCGCAAAAGGCCTCTTCCTTACGTACCGCGCATAACTTGAGCGATCCGGGCGAGGTCACGGCATTGCAATATACCGTCGTATCTGCGCAGGCAGCGGGGGGCGATGCGGTTGCTAAGGCTATCCTTGCCGACTGGAGCAGGCAGATGGGGCCGGAAAAGGCCTATCTTGATTCTGCTAATCGTCAAGGCATCATCGCCTCCATCGCTTCGCAATCGGGAG
Source organism: Rickettsiales bacterium (assembly GCA_041749475.1). GTDB lineage: Bacteria > Pseudomonadota > Alphaproteobacteria > Rickettsiales > UBA998 > JBGTBD01. Next base: position 16,772 of record JBGTBD010000074.1, on the reverse strand, counting down.
TTTCTGCTACCGGGGCAGAGGGCCAGTATAACGCTATCGTAGGATGGATTGAAGCCCGCGCCGCAGAAGGCCGTAGCTATGACGAGATCATGGGCGCGCTCAACACACAAAATGCATTCCTCACCACCGCACAAAGGATAGAATAATGCGCCCTCTTATCATCGCCCTTCTCGCTATATCGTTTGGTTCTGGAACGGCGGTGGCAGATGTACCGGACTGGTATAAGAAACCTCCGAAAGTGGCGGTTAGCACTTCAGGCGGCGTTACCACGCTGAAATCAAACTATATCAGCAAGCATTACATCCGTTTCTATATCTCCGACGGCAAGAATCTTTACTCCCCACGACGATTTCCCAGTGGCAGGTGGAGTTTCCCTAAGCTGAATCCCACTGACGCCGCCTATGTCAGGAAACATCATGGGGACTTCATCTTCCCCTCCACGCAGACGCGATTCAATGTCGAGATCCATGGCAAGCTCTACCAACTGACGTTTGAAGACGGCGAATGGGTCGAAACCCCCATCGAAAGCGCCGATGAAGATACGGATAGCGACGGTGACGGTGGCACCACCGTACCCGTCGATACTGATGAGGACGACGATAGCGCCGGGCAGGATGACGATTACGATGATGACCAGCAGGGTTCTACGCCACTTTGCCAAATTACGGGAACGTGTGGCGGAGGTGGTTCCGGTTCCGGCAGTACGTCCAGCTCCAGTTCCAGCGGCGGAGGCATCACCCCGATAGATGTCGGCGGCATCACCAGTGGCAACCCTAATTTGCCGAATGCGACCAAAACCACCGAAGCCAGTCAGTGTTCCGCGTTGCAGGCTGCGCTGAACAACGCACAGCAAGGTGAACATATCGTGGCCGACAACACGGCCTATAACTGTAATGTGACCATGAACAAAACAGGTGTGGTGCTGCGTTCCAAAAACCTTCTGGGGGCAACGTTTACGGGCCAAATCACCATGGAGGGGTCGAACAACTATCTGTTCGGATTCAAGATTCATGGTAACAACACCAATGTCAGGCTTGGCGGCACGAATAACAAAGTATTACGCAATAACTTCCAGGGCTGGCCGAGATTCGCCATTACCGCCGTTACGGGCCGTGGGGGCGAGATCGGGTATAACGAATTCAGCAGACCTTGCCCATGGGCAACATGTGGCGGCGGCGATTATCCCTTACGCATCGCCATCCGCACCGCAGAGAATAGCCCCAGCAATTTCCACTTCAATGCCAAAGTTTACCGCAACTATTTCCATGATTTCCCGACTAAGCCGAACCCGGCCAATTACCACTCCGGGCAGGATGATGCGATGGAAGTCTGCCAGACCTTGCGCCCTGCCACGGCCATGCTGCAAACGGGCTGGCTCATCGAGTACAACCTAATCGCCAACCACCTGCAGGGGCATGGCGTCATGGACTTCAAGTGTGGCGGAAATATTATCCGCTACAACACCATGATTAACTCCCCAGCGGGGCGGATTGATGCCCGCAACGGACATTATAACACCGTTGTCGGCAACTGGATGGAAGGTACCGGGGGTATGACGGTATTAGGGCGTGGCCATAATTATATTGGCAATCGCATCGTGGGTGGTGGATCTATCATGGTGATGGCCGCCGACGGAGAGTGGAACATTAACCAAAACGGCCTTAAACAGCGCGCTTACGAAGTTACATTAACAGGAAATAATGCCCCTTTGACTATTGGCAAAACCTACGGAGGCGAGACTTTTCCTGCTTTCAATACACGGGTGCAAGGACATCACGGTAATATTAGCTATGGTATGCACACGGGAACATCCGTCAGCGCCAGTGCGACAGGGGATGTCCCCCAAGCGGTGAAACTTACCCCTTCACAGGTGGGACCGTCCGCTAACTAAGTCACGAAAATAATGATTGAATATTGATAAGACCTTCCGTATGTTAACGCACGTTAACCATTGGAGTTCATCATGTTCACATACAAAGCAGGCACATTTTTCGATTTCGGCCTGACCGTTGCCATCCTCGGCCTCGCCCTGTTTGTCACGGGCGTTGCTGTCATCTACTAACTACCACACGTTGATTCAATTTCCGGCGGCGGCTTGTTCCGTGGCGCGGATATTGGTGTGCTCGGTGCGCTTGCGCGCCTGATACGCGGCATAGAACGTGCTGCAGACGATGACCACCCCCCCCACCAGCGTCGCGGTCTGCACCATCTCGCCGAATATGAAATAGCCATAGAGCGACGACCAGACCAAGTTAAAGAAGAAGAAGGGTACGAGCATCGTTACATCGGCGCGGGAGTAGGCCTGCGACACGGTGTATTGCACGGATGCGACCATGATGCCGAGTAACAGCAGGACGGGAAGGTGCTCCAGTGACGGGGTTTTCCATACGCTGATAGCGAACGGCAAGGCGACAATGCTGGTCAACGCCAACATGTAAAATGCTACGCGGCCCGACGGTTCGGTAGCGGTCAGCTTCTTGATGCAGATGCCGCAGCACCCGAAGGTGAACGCAGCGAGGATGACGACGAGCCATGAAATATGGAACGACTGCTCCCATGGCTGGGTGACAATGAGGACGCCGATCGCGCCAAGAGCCAGCGCTATCCAGCGATGCAAGCTGTTGGGCTCCCGCAGGAACAGGATGGCGAGGATGGAGCCGAACAGCGGGGAGGTGAAGCTGAGAGCCGTATGGTTCGGCAATGGCATCCGCGTCACCGCCCAGAAAAGCAGGGTGAAGCCGACGAACTCCAGCACCGCGCGCATCCAGTAGAGGCCGCTACGCTCCGTCTTTAACGAGATATGACCTCTTATCAACGCGGGAAGATAGGCCAGAAGCCCAAGGATATTATAGAAAAACACAAGCTGGAACGGATGAAAATCCGCCGAGAGTCCTCGTGCCACGGTGTTGATGGAAACAGCCAGAAAGCCCGTAATCATCATCCACGCGACAGCGTGCATATTTATCATAAATGAGGGCATGCCCAGCCTAGATTTTTGTTGTAGATATTTTTTTGTTTTGACGATAGGAACGGGTCATCCACTCCACGCATCAACACGCCATAATAGAGAGAGCAAACGACCATGAGTCAAGCACGAATTGAAACCGACAGTTTCGGTGAGATTAACGTCCCCTCCGATAAGTACTGGGGCGCTCAGACATCGCGCTCGCTCATGAATTTCAAGATCGGCGGCGAGACCATGCCTGCCCCCCTCGTCCATGCGCTGGGAACGCTCAAACGCTCGGCAGCGGTGGTCAATATGAAGCTCGGCGTGTTGGACAAAGGCATCGGCGATGCCATCGTCAAAGCGGCGACGGAAGTGATGGAAGGCAAACTCGATGCCCATTTCCCCCTCGTCGTCTGGCAGACGGGGTCGGGCACGCAGACCAATATGAACGCCAACGAGGTCATCTCCAACCGCGCGATTGAGTTATTGGGCGGGACGATGGGCAGCAAAAAACCTGTCCACCCGAATGACCATGTGAATATGGGGCAATCCTCCAATGACTCCTACCCCACCGCGATGCACATCGCCGCGGCGCAGGAAATCTATAATAAGCTCCTCCCTGCCCTGTCGCACCTGCGCAATGCTCTGAATGACAAGTCGCAAGCCTTCAAGGACATCGTGAAAATCGGACGGACGCATTTACAGGACGCGACGCCGATGACGCTGGGTCAGGAATTCTCCGGCTATACGAAACAGATCGAAAACGGCATCCGCCGTATGGAGTCCGTCCTTCCCGCGCTCTATGAACTGGCGCAGGGCGGCACGGCGGTCGGTACGGGGATCAACTCCAAGAAAGGGTTTGCGGAAGCCTTCGCGCAGGAAGTGGCGCATATCACGGGGCTTCCCTACGTCACCGCGCCCAATAAATTCGAGGCGCTGGCGACGCATGACGCGATGGTGGAAGCGTCGGGGATGCTGAATGTGCTTGCAGCGTCGCTGATGAAAATCGCCAACGACATTCGACTCCTCGGCTCCGGCCCGCGTTGCGGTATCGGCGAGATTTCGTTGCCGGAGAACGAACCCGGCTCCTCCATCATGCCGGGGAAGGTCAACCCTACCCAGTCAGAAGCGATGACGATGGTCTGTGCGCAAGTGATGGGCAATCATGTCACCGTGACGGTGGGCGGATCGAACGGGCATTTTGAACTCAACGTGTTCAAACCTGTTATTATTTATAACGTTCTGCAATCCATCCGACTGCTTGCGGATGCGTGTGTCAGCTTCACCGATAATTGCGTCGTCGGTATCGAAGCCAATACGCAGCGTATCGAGAAGTTGATGTATGAATCGCTAATGCTGGTGACGGCGCTCAACCCGCATATCGGCTATGATAACGCTGCCAAAATCGCCAAGAAAGCGCATAAGGAAGGCACAACCCTGCAGGAAGCCGCCATCGCGCTCGGACTATTGACGGCGGAGCAGTTCAAGGAATGGGTGAAGCCGGAGATGATGATCGGGCCCAGTGATTAACGCATTATCGTTTAAGCGGCGTCCGATTTACCCCATTCGGCCCATGAGCCGTCATAGACCGCGACGTCTTTATTGCCTAATTCATAGAGAGCCACAGCCAGCACACAGGCGCTGATGCCGGAGCCGCAGGTGGTGATGGTAGGGCGGGCAGGGTCGATGTCGGCGGCGGCGAAGCTGGATTTTGTTTCATCCTGCGGGCGCAAGCGCCCTTTCTCATCTAGCAACTGGCCGAAGGGAAGGTTCTTGCTGCCGGGGATATGGCCTGAGCGCAAACCGGGGCGAGGTTCCGGCGTTTCGCCAAGGAAACGGTTCGCGGCGCGAGCGTCGAGTATCTGGATGTTGCCGATGGCGGTTTCGACTTCGGATTTACTGCGCACAAGTTCCGGATGGAAGGTGGCGGTGAAATGAGCGGGAGCATGTCGCGTGGGTAAGGAAGCCACCTCCCCTCCATTCTCTTTCCAGGCGGGAAGTCCGCCTTCGAGGATGGAGACATGCTCATGTCCGAACACACGGAACATCCACCACACGCGCGGCGCGCTGAACAGTCCCTTGCTGTCATAGACCACCACGTGATGCTGATTGCCGATGCCGAGCGCGGAAACCGTTTCACCGAAGGTTTCGGGGGTGGGGAGCATATGCGGCAGATCGGTTGTGTGATCGGAGGCCGCGTCGATATCGAAGAATACGGCGCCGGGGATGTGGTCAGCATCATATTCGCCGCGCGTATCGCGACTATCGGCGGACATGTACCATGAGGCATCCATGATGCGCACCGCATCATCCATAAGATGCTCAGCCAGCCATGCGGGGGAGACGAAGGCGGAAGGCATAGACACTCCTAGTATTTGCGGAATTTATCTTTCACCTGCAAGGTGATGTCGAAATACGCGTTGAGGCCAAGGCCGGGGAATTGGGGATTGATCGGCCGCACATCCGCCGCGAGGAGTGGGCGCGAGACTTCGGCGACGCGCTTGTAAGAAGGGTCGGTCTCGTTACGCCGATCATTGGCGAAATACATGACCGTGGTGAAAGGGCTGCGCAGGCGCTTATCGGTAATACGGATGTTGATATGCGGCGCGTTCTCGAATTCCTTGCCGCTGATTTTCTGTTTCTGTGCACCGGGATAGATGGTGAAGAAGGTGAAACGGCCTTCGTTATCCGTATACGCCTGCCCGCTACCGGCGAAGATGGGATAGGGGTTGGCGAATTCATCCTTGCCCGGATAGACGTACTTACCCTTGGTATCGGCCTGCCAGACATCCACCCGCGCGCCCATCAGCGGAACGCAGTTGGCGTCATAGACGCGGCCATACACCACCAGAGGCTGGCCGGGGGCGGGAATAGATTTTCCTGCCGGCTGCGCGAGACTGGCTGAGGTAATAATTTTTTTCTCCCCCGGATAGGATTCACGAGTGGATGCGGGCGTGATCTGGCAGGAGGGCATCTCGCGCCCGAAGTTCGCCGCGTGAGCTACTTCGCTGCCTGCGAATAAAAGGATGACGAGAGAAAGAAAGAATTTCATTATGCTGCCTGCTTCTGTTTGGCGGAAAGAGTCATGACCTGTTCAATCACCTGTGAGATACCTTTGGCGATGTCGCTCAACGCGTCCTCCCGCATGTAGGCGGAGCAACTGACGATGCGGTGAGTTTCGTCAAGCACATAGCCGTTCGTCGGTGCATCTTTATGGTAATTCCCCAACGCCTCGATTACTGACGCGACGCCCTTATCCTCCCCGATGGTCAGCGTGATGCCTTTATCCTTCAACACCGCGGCGACGACGGCGGGGGCAATGCAGATAGCGCCGATAGGCTTTCCGGCCTCGAAAAAACCTTGTACCGCAAGTGTGAAATCGGGAAGCACTTCTGCGCCCGCCCCTTTCAACGCAAGATCGGAAAGATTCTTTGCTGCACCGAACCCACCGGGGATCACCAGCGCGTCGAACGCGTCGGGATTCAATTGCGATAGTGGCTTGATGTTTCCACGGGCGATGCGTGCCGCCTCTTCCATCACGTTACGTGATTCCTGTTTTGCTTCACCCGTCAGGTGATTGATGACCGAAGTCTGTGCGATGTCCGGCGCGAAGCATTGTACGGTCGCGCCATGCTGGTCGAGATACAGCAGGCTCAGCACCGCTTCACGAATTTCCGCGCCGTCCTGATGGCCACATCCGGAAAGAATGACTGCGACGTTGGTCATATACATCTCCTCTCGTCCGTTATCGTATGAAATAATCTAGTCTGAAATGCGCGGTTGTAAAGGGCGCTCTAATGAATGGTCACGCCATTCGGTGTCGCTTTACCGTTATCGGAGAGACGGGACACATCGATATAATCTTCCGGCTTTTTGCTTACCACGGTTCCGGGCACGGCATCAGGCGGCGTAGGTGATTCGGAAGGCTGTCCCTGTTGCTGCGGTGTTATTCCCTGGCTGGTACGCACCGCTTCCGCGAAGCTGTGCTTGAAGCCGAGATCACGTTTATTGGCGCGGTCTATCGCTTCCTGAGTGGAGTTGACCAACCCGCGTGACGTGAAGGCATCGCAATACGTCTTGTATGACACCGGCTTAATGGCAATCACGCGGCCAATGTCCTTGATGCCTTCCCAGACTTCCTTAGGTTTCAGGCTGGTGATACCGTCTTCCGCGCGGTAGATGGCAGCATCCATGAAGGGGCTGTCCCACCAGTTGGCAGTTTCGTATTTAGCGATCATGTAGGGAGTATAGGCAAGGGCAGCGTTCACGTAGTTCTGGGCAAAGTTGCGCGCGCCTTCAGAGGATGCGGGTGCAACCATCTTCTCAAACACATTTCCAAGCGCGTTACCCGCAATTTGACTGATGCGCCCCATCGGGTTCAGCAGTCGTCCAAATGTCGTTGGTGTGTTTTCCGCTGCATACACATTAAACTCAGGGGACGTAAATGGCTTTGATGGAATGCTCATATGTTGAGCATATATTTTGCCATCACTGCCAATAGCGTTCTTTGAAAGATTAGAAATAGAAATTGAACCCGAATTTCTGTTCTGATTGTAATCCTTTACAGCAGCAGCGACGTTCTCATAATTGGTGGTTAGCCATGGATGGTATAATTCCTCACCATCAACTGCTGTAAGCGGCCTTCTGCTGCGAGAGATAGTCAGAGGCCCTTTTGACTCAGACGGGATGCCTGTTTCATGAATATAGAGTGGGTTCGATTTGTTTTGGGGCACACGCCACATCCAGAAGAATGGCACGGCAGGAGCCATGTAGGTCATGGATTTGACAAAGGTCTTACCCAGATACTTTGCGGTTTCGTCTACTCCGTTCACGACGGATGCAATGGGATGCTCAGGCATACTGCAATGGAGAGAAAACCCATTTTTCTTCCAATCGTCGAACATGTACTCCAGATGGTTGTAAGAATCCCGGAATAGGAGCGTATAGAAATTATATCCCATGAAGCGCGCCTGAATATCCATCGCGCCGGCTTTGGTGTAATCACCCGTGATATTGCCATCATTATCCACCCTGTAACTGGCGGTACTGCGATTATCCATCGCGTGCTTGGCGCCGGGGAAGAGTTTGGGGATGTAGTCTCTCTGCAAGCGCATCTGGTGCACGTAGGCAATCCCTGCGAACCAGTCTTCCATCTGGTTATATGACAGCACATTCCACGCCGTATGAACCATGTATTTGGCAAAACCTACGGGATCGAATTTTCCCTCATGCCACCAGTCGGTGTAGACATTCGGGTCAAGCACACCGGCAATGCTACGGCCCAACGCATCGCCGATACTGCCAAGCGCGAAGTCATGCGTCATCAACGCGACCTCGTGCCCGTAACTGCGTCCTTGAATAGTTCTCAACTTGAATTTAGGATCGTGGGGTAGAGCAAGCGGATGGCCAAACATTTCCAACCATTGCTCTTGTATGTGCTCGAATTTATGTGTGAAGAAATCACACTGCTCAAATGCTTTTTCAATAAATTTCTGGTATGCGGTGCGCCCCTCCTCGCTCGCGAATATTTCTTCATTAATGACGCCCGTTTTATCAGCCCAACTAATGGCTTTGTTCTGCAGCGCCGGCTTATTCAACTCATACAGATCCTTATACCATTGTGTGGTCAACTCTTTCGCCTGATCCTGATTGAACAGGACTTTGCCGCGGAACCTCATGCTCTCAGGCTTGACGACACATGACCAGACCTTGCCGAACGTGTTGTCGTAGAACTTGGCGATGCGCGCAAGATTACGCTGGTAGAGGTTTACGTCCTCATTGCTGAACATGCCCGGATGCTCGAGCGCTTTCTCGACGCGTAAGGGATCATAGCCTAAGGCGCGTCCCTGTCCCCACGCCATCAATCCCGCGCCCAATACCCCGCGAGAGAATGTACGGATCGCCATACGTCCGCTCATGGAGTCGGCCCAGCGTTCGCTTTTTGCGGGGATGCCGGAAGCTTCACGATGCCACGGCGTCTCGAAGTGTGAGCCGTATAATTTCGCGCTGTAGTTCACGGTACGGTTGGGTGTGAAGAAGCGCGTGACCCCCTTATCCTGCAGATTATATTTATAATCCAAGTAGGATTCCCCGCGATCCTTATCGTGATCGTCGGCGGGGGAATGAATGGGTGGTTTGTCCGGTGGCTTCGTTGTCACGTTCTTCCCAATGTTTACCTAACTATTTTCACCTTATCATTTTAGCAATTCCGCCCTCTTTCTCGCGTGAAGATTGTGTGACAATCCCCTAGTAAAATTAATACCTTAGTAACCTTTTATTGCTGCGCTGCGATATGTGACGGTTCGGTTAAATTACGGTTCAACTATGCTGAATTTATGCGCTCTGCAGTACGCTGAATGGTACACTGAAAGCGACTTAGAAGAAGGCTCTCTCAAGGATTTTCATGCCAGCAGGCACAAGCGTACATACTCCCATCTCCCTCGGCAAGATTGCCGGAAGCAAAGTGCTACCTGCTGCAGAGTACTTACTAGTCAAAGGGTTATTTGTACCGCCGGGGTATCACAGGCTCTATAATGCCGTTGGGCTTAGCCTCGGATTATTCCTTGGGCGGCAGATGATGAACGTTATCGTCGGTCATAAGCCAGACGGTACACCGCTGGAGAAAGAAAGCGTTCCCCTGCCCTTGCGCCCCCTGCATGGGCTTATCCAGTATAACCCGTATGGCGATGATCCGCATGACCGCTGGATGAAAGTGGCGGATAATCTCGCTCCCGCTCTGTTTGGCGCCATTGGCGCGATGGCGGGAAGCAGCGTCTTCTTCACACAGAATATCATGAAAGCCACTGAAATATTGAAGTTAGAGGGCGACGCCGTGAAGGGCGCTACCTTGTGGCGTACAGAAAGCGCGATGGCTATGGAGAAATCCAAGCCGTGGTGGGTTGCGGCGGGGGCGACGTCCTTGTTCGGTTCCGCCTCCATGCTCAACTGGCTGTACGGCTTTACGCTGGGCGTAAACTTCATGATGCGTAGTGGACGCAAGGCGTTCATGGGTATGGATATGATGAAATGGTTTAGCAATACCCAAGCCACACATCCTTCCGGCCCTATAGGTCTTGCCAATGATCTTATTCACATGATTTCCCATAACAGAGGGCTTGGTAATCCTGAAGCTGAAAAGCTTTTACAGGAGCAGACGGAAGGATTGATGCATTATCTCCTCAAAAGCGCGCCAGCAAACCTTGTAAAAGACGCGGTTGATTTCATGAAAGCGGAAGCGGAAGTTGCATCCGGCGAGTGCATCCGATTATACGGCAAATACGACCCTGAGAAAGTGGCCGGCATCTTCTCTAAACGTTTTGAAGGCGGGCAGTTCGAACACTTCCTGCACAAACAAGGGATTATCAAAAATCCCGGTGATGCCATTGAGTATAAAAACGTATTTAACTTAGGAAACTATGGTGTGCTCGATAAGCCCGCCACTATGGTCAAAAGCATCCGCGACACGGTGGATAAGCAATGGGAGCAATTCGCCAAAGGTTCCGCAATGCGTATCGCTAACCCCCATACGGGTATCGGTTAGTCATGGTAGCGTTCTCCCCCACTCTCGCGCCCTATTCCTTTAGTCCGAACCCGTCGATGAAGCCTTCCCCTGTCACGTCCGCGAAGCAGCCTGATACGTGGATCAACGGCAAACCCCTTTCGGCGATGGAATGGCTCACGCAGTCGCTGACCGTCGCGCCCAGTCTCCACCGACTCAGCAACGCCGTCGGGCTTACAGCCGGATTATACACCGGGATGACGGTGATGGATAATGTGATGGGCACGGCGCTGCGCACGGGTAAAAAAACGGGTTTAGAGCAATATCATCCGATGGTACAGCCATTGCTGAAACCGTTCCATAACGCCATCGGCAGCCGCACCAATTACAATTACTGGGGAGCGGACGTGCGCAATCGTTCGCTGAAACTCGCCCATTTCGCCGGCGCCGCGGCGCTCGGCATGGCGGGGAATATGGCCGGGAGTTACTGGTACTTCCGCAAACAGCAACAGCAAGCCCAGCACCCGGAATTCATTGACGATTATTCGCAGAGGATCGCGTTCGATCAGTCGAAACCATGGTGGTGGATGTCCGGCGCGTCGGCACTCGCCAATGTCGGCATCGGCCTTAACTTCCTTCCCTTCAGCTACGGCATGAACATGGGAATGCGTTTCACCCTCGCCTCCGACCGACGCATCACATTACCCGGTGCGAAGGAATACCTCAGCAACAACCATTCATATTATCCGTACGGCCCCGCCAAGCTGCGGAACTATCTCATCAACTATATGGTCTATTCACCGGATGAACATCCGAAGCAATTATCCGCCATGTCCCATGCTATTCTGGAGCCGTGGTTCAGCCCGCAACCGGAAGGGTTGTGTGAAGGGTTCGCGCAGAAAATACTCGACATCCGCAATAAATATTATGAAGAGGGCGGCATTCCGAAGAATAAGATAAAGGACTGCAAAGCTGATCTGGAAAAGCATTTCAAAGGTATCGGGCTTCACCAGACACTTGCTGAGCTTGGGGTGGACGTCCTCAGCGCGCATATCGACGATACGGGATGGATGGGGCGCGTTGCCGAACGGCTGGGCGCACGGGCGGATGTGCGGAAGGATATGGAAGAGTTCCGGTCGAAAGAAATTCTACGTCGCCGTGAGCATCCCGAGTTGATTCCAAGACATCCGGGTTCCGTTATTGCCACGGATGGCATCTCGATGGAAAAAACGGCGCCGCAAGAAGCGCTTGCACGCACCTAATCCGTCATTAATTTCCCAGTAGCGGTGCCTTTCGCACCCAGAATCCGGGGAAGCGCGTCTGCATGGACTCCATCGCTTTCGCCGCTTCCGCGTGGGAACTGAATACGCCGTAGCAGGTGGCTCCGCTGCCGGACATGCGTGCGAGGTCGCAGCCTTCCTGCACGGATAATATATCGAGGATATCGACGATCTCAGGGGCGTAGGAGATTGCCGCGTCCGTCAGGTCGTTGCGGGTGAGTTCGGCCAGCCCGATGAAATCGACCGAGCCTAAGGCGGGTAACGGTTCGGTGGTGGCGGGCAAGCGGAAGCGGCTAAAAATCTCGGTGGTGCTGACGGCCTTTCCGGGGTTACAGAGCACCAGCCATGCCGGGGGAAGATAGACCTCTTCCGCCACTTCGCCGACACCGCGCACCAGCAGGCTTTTCTGGTGCAGGCAGGCGGGGATGTCCGCACCGAGGGGTATCAGCAAGTCGTCCAGTTCCGATAGCGTGCAGGGGAGATTCCACAGCAGTGCCAGCAAGCGCGCCGTCGTCGCCGCATCGGTCGACCCACCGCCGACACCTGAAGCAACAGGGAGTTCCTTATAGACCGAAATTGCCGCGCCCTCGGTGATTTCGTAATGCTCACGCAGCAGGTTCGCAACTTTCAGAATCACGTTATCCTTCTGCCGTTCGGGAAGCCCGGCGGCGAAGGGGCCGGTGGTTTTGAGAGTAAGTGTATCGGCGGGTTTGACTTCGATGATGTCACCCAGCATGACGAAAGTAATCAGGCTTTCGAGGAAGTGGTATCCATCGTCACGTTTGCCGGTGACATGCAGGGTCAAATTGATTTTTGCAGGGGCCAGCGCCGAGAGATGATGCATCATGGAGCGTGGCTGCTAATTGGTCGCGGTGTTGACGATTTTCTTGGATTCAGGCGGCAGTCCGTCTTTCAGTTTCTGCTCGATCTTCAATCGGTCACCCTCCTCGGGGCCGAAGGTCAGGGCGCGTTCCCACTGGAATTTAGCTTCCGTGGTGCGCCCGAGGCGGAAGAGGATATCGCCGAGATGGTCGTTTACCGTAGGGTCGTGCGGCATACGATCCACGGCCTGTTCGAGATAGGCCAGTGCATTGGAATAATCGCCGAGGAGATAAAGCGCCCAGCCCATACTGTCGATGATATGTGGGTCTTCGGGGCGTTCGGTGACGGCCTGTTCCAGCATCTTCTTCGCCTTCTCGACGTTTACGCCTTTCACCAGCCAGCTATAGCCGAGATAGTTTAGGACGTCGGGCTGATCGGGATAGAGTTTCAGCGCGGTTTTGAAATCGGCTTCCGCCTTATCCCATTCGCCGCTGCGTTCATAGCTGATACCGCGCGCGAAAAGGACGGGCCAATCGGCTTCCTTCATATTGCCTTTCAGCACACCCAAGGCTGAGGTATATGCCTTCACCGCCTCGGTGAATTTTCCGTGTGCACGGTGGATGTCGCCGAGTGTGACGTAATGATCGGTCTGGTCGGGGAATTGCTTTGCCAATTTGTTGAGGATGGCGACCGCTTCGTCCTGTTTACCCATCTCGTCCAGCGTGAAAGCGAGGCGGATTTGGGCGCGGCGATAGATGGGGCCGCCGCCTTCAATCTGACTGTAATAGGTCGATGCCTGTTGCAGTTCGCCCTGATCCTCCATGAGATTACCTAACATCAGGCGCGCGTCCTGCATATCGGGGCGGAGGTAGAGGGAGAGTTGCAGGTACATCTGCGTTTCGCTGGAGACATCCTCGGAGAAGAGAATGCCCGCGATGGTATAGAGGAATTCGGCAACGCCCTGTGATGGGTTTTTGACCAGCGCTTCCTGATCGGCCTTGGGGAGATCCTTGACGATCTCGTCATAGGTGCTGCCATCCAGCAATTGGGAGGATGGGTTGGCCTTCATGAAATCGGACAGCACGCGCTCGGCCATCTCGTTCTCGCCATTACGGTGATAGAACTGCATCGCCGCCACGATCATGCGGTAGGACGCCAGTGACATGTCCTTCAGGGATTTCTGGTAATGCTCACGGGCGATGCGCTTGTTCCCCGCCAGATCGTTCATCAGCGCGAGCTGGTAATGGATCAGGTGGTTGAAATATTCCATGCCGTGCAATGTCTCGGGCAGGGCAATCTCCTCCGGCGCATGGCCGGGGCGGGTTTCCGTCCATCCGGTAAGCACCGGCTTTATCAGGCCGAACAGGCCGAAATGCTGCATTTTCTTCAGCTCGGCTGCGGCTTCAATGGCATTATTCTTCTTCATCGCCTCGGTGAATAGCACCAGCTGGCTTATCTGGCTGGATTGCTGGAGACTGGTCAATTTCTGGGCGATGCGGGATGCTTCGGAAAGTTTTCCGGCCAGTACGTAGGCGCGGATGGTGTCTTTCATCACATCGACGTCATACGGGTCATGCGACAAAGCGTGGGAGAAGAAGAAGGACGCCTTGCCAAAATCGCGGGTCTGGCGGGCATGACGGGCGGCAAGGTAGCTTCCGGCTTGAGAATACGGGGATTGCAGGGCTTCGCTGGGGGGTGGACCCGCCGTCTGTGCCGAGGGGGGGTTGGCCATGACCATACCGCCGGGGTTGGAATAGAGGCTGAGGATGGCAAAACAACTGACGCCGAGGGCAAGCGCCCCGGCCAAACGTCTGGTGGACGGCGTAAGAAAAGCGCGTTTCGTGAGGTTTTCCCCTGCAGAAAGCGTCTTATCGGGGTGCTTGTGTGTTGATCCTGACATTTTCCACTTGTGTTTCGAGGCTGTTATACTATATAACGCCTGCTTTCACAAAGGATAATACGAGATTTTATCATGAGCAGTAAAAACAACCCAGAAAACCGTGGCCGCGTAACCGAGTTGCGTAAGTATAACGGTAAAGACGTGAAACCCGTTCTCTACATCAACGGCAAAAACAAATACATCGCCGCGATGTTTGAAGACGGCACGCTCGCTACCGACAAATCCACCGGCCTCGCGATTCCTTACCAGACGATCTAGTCGTAGTTGTAAGTTTGCCCCTGATCGCGCTACTGCGCTGCGCAATAGGCTGTTCGCATGCGCTCACCGCTCAAGGCTGGTTCGGTCTCCTGACCTCACAGGTTTTATAATTGCCCTGCTCGCGCCTACTGCGCTACGCAATGGCCGTTCCCCCACATCAAGTGCGGGGTCACCGCTCAGGGCTGGCTCGGTCTCCTGACCTCGCTCTTTACACACATTGTCATGCTGAACTTGTTTCAGCATCCATCTGCCCGCAAGCACTCAAAATGAAAACGGGTGAAAAAAATCACATATTCGGATAGTTCGGCCCGCCACCGCCTTCGGGGGTAACCCAGACGATGTTCTGGGTGGGGTCTTTGATGTCGCAGGTTTTGCAATGGACGCAATTCTGGGCGTTGATCTGTAGGCGTTTGGCGCCTGCCTCTTCCACGATTTCATAGACACCGGCGGGACAATAGCGTTGCTCCGGGGCGTTGTATAAGGGGAGATTATGGCCTACCGGAATGCTGGAGTCTTTAAGCGTGAGGTGACAGGGTTGGTCTTCCTCGTGATTGGTGTTGGAGACATAGACGGATGACAGGCGGTCGAAGGTGATGATGCCGTCTGGTTGCGGATAGTCCGGTTTCGTACAATCGGCAGCATTCTTTAGCGTGGTATGATCCGCATGGTGGCGGAACGTCCACCCGCTTTTTCCGCGCAGGACGTAGGTGTCTAGGGCCGCGTATAACAACCCCATCCATAACCCCATGCGGAACGCAGGGCGGATATTGCGGACGGTATAAAGTTCCGGGCCTACCCAGGAGGTGTAGATGGATTGTTCGTAACTATCCAGCGTCGCCACCTCCGGTGTGTCCCATGCCTCCATCACCGCCTCCGCAGCAAGCATTCCCGATTTCATCGCGGTATGCGTACCCTTGATTTTAGGGACGTTCAGGAACCCTGCCGAGCAACCCAATAACGCACCGCCGGGGAAGACGAGCTTAGGGATGGATTGATACCCACCCTCGTTCAGCGCACGTGCGCCATAGGAGATGCGCCTGCCGTTGGTGAAAAGCTCGCGAATGGCGGGGTGGGTCTTCCATTTCTGGAATTCGCGGAAGGGGTCGAGATGGGGATTTTTATAATCCAAGCCAATCACATAGCCGAGCGCGACTTGATTATTTTCCAGATGATAAATGAAGGAGCCGCCATACGTATCCTGCTTCAGCGGCCAGCCCGTAGTATGAATGACAAGGCCGGGACGGTGGCGTGAGGGGGTGACTTCCCATAGCTCTTTGATACCGATGCCGTATGTCTGCGGATCGGTATCTTTTCGTAAGTCAAAACGCTGCATCAGGCGTTGAGATAGGGAGCCGCGCGCGCCTTCAGCGAAGAATGACCAGCGGGCGCGGATTTCCATGCCGGGTTGGTAGCCGGGTTTCTGTTCGCCATGCTTGCCGACGCCGAATGCGCCCGTGATGACGCCTTTGACCTGTTCGTCCTCGATGATGACATCCGCGGCGGGGAAGCCCGGGAATATTTCAACGCCCATGCTCTCCGCCTGTTTCGCCAGCCAGCGACAGAAATTGCCGAGTGAGATGATGTAGTTACCCGCATTATGCATCTGTGGCGGGGTGGGGAGTTTGAGGCTCCATTTGGAGGTGAGGAAACGGAATTCATCGCCGGTGACGGGCGTATTCAGCGGTGCGCCCCTCTCTTTCCAATCGGGTATGAGTTCGTTCAGCGCGCGTGGTTCGAGTACGGCGCCGGAGAGGGTGTGCGCGCCTATTTCCGAACCCTTCTCCAGCACGCAGACGCGTAACTCTTTATGGTTCTCGCGGGCGAGTTGTTTCAGGCGGATGGCGGCGGAGAGTCCGGCTGGGCCACCGCCGACGATGACCACGTCATATTCCATCTTTTCCGCTTCCGACATTCTCTCTCCTGCGTTGCAATGCGCATATACTCCTCTATACTATAGCAGAACCGAGGAAACCCACGATGAAAAAAATCCTCATGCAATGGCATCTCGATAACGGGATCGAGGAGACACTGGCGAAGGAGCCGGTGAATCGCTTGTCAGGAAAAAAG
>JBGTBD010000073.1:0-43950 GCA_041749475.1 Rickettsiales bacterium | reverse complement strand
ATGTGGGGCGGGATGCGCCATGCCCGGTGCGGGCGGCACAGGGGCGGAGCCGGGCATCGGCTGGAAGGAATTGCTCGTACCGTCATAGTTATACCCGCCGGACGTCGTGGTGGTCGCGGGTTGAGGAGTGCCATAAGGCTGGCTGGAATAAGGCTGCACGGCGGTCGGCTGGGCGACGCTCGGCACATAATGCGACGGCGCTTGATCCGGCGAAGGCAGGGTCTGCACTTGGGCGAGGGCGGAGGTGGCCGTCAATGCGGTAAGGGTGGCGGTGAATAGCAGGCGGGTCGTGAAAGGCATGTGAAGTCTCCAAACTGGGTTGAATGATGCTCCGACAGTAGCGGCTCATAAAACAAAAAGCCCTATGGCGCATATCAGGGATTCATCAGAAATCCATAAATATACTACCGCCGGTTGAGAGTCACGGATTTTCAATTTCTTGTCCAGGAAGTATCGCTTCACACATGATTTAGTTGATGTCGGATTTCTTTCTGTTGCGCTCTAGAGCAGGTGCGCTATGTCTTTACGCGTTGTCGATAATATTTTAAGAAAAGGCCACCGCACATGACCCTTTTTCTCTGCCAGCTCGATTTCACCGTCGGCGATATCGACGCCAATTGCAAGGCGATGGAGAAGGCCCATGCCCGTGCTAAGCATAACGGGGCGGAGTTGGTTATTTTTCCCGAGATGTCCGTCATCGGCTATCCGCCAGAGGACTTGATCTATACACCCAAACTTCATGACGACGCGATGGCGGCGGTGGAGAAGCTGGCGACATTGACCGCAAACGGTCCGGCGATGCTGGTCGGCGGCATCTGGAAAGAGGGGGAGCGGCTTTATAATACGGCTTTTCTGCTGGATGGCGGGGCTATCGTCCATAAGCAATATAAGCATCATCTGCCTAATTACGGGGTGTTCGACGAGAAGCGCGTGTTCAAGCGCGGGCCAGTGCCGGACATCATCGAATGGAAAGGCAAACGCATCGGCCTCTTCATCTGCGAGGATCTGTGGGGCGGGCGGCTCAGACCGCATTTCGAGGCGCTGAAGCCTGATCTGCTGATCGTCACTAATGCATCGCCGTTCGAGGTGGATAAACATGATAAGCGCGAGGAACTGGCCAAGGATGCCGCCATGCGCTGTAACGCGCCGCTGATATACGTCAATCAGGTGGGCGGGCAGGATGAATTGGTGTTCGACGGTGGGTCGTTCGTGATGAGCGCTGAAGGCAATGTCATCCAACGTCTACCGTTCTTTGCCGAACATGTCGCGGCGGCGGACCTTTCGGCGCAGGGTAAAGTGACGCCGATGCCGGATTACTGGTCGCTGCTCTATCAGGCGATGATGGTAGGGCTTCGGGATTATGTCGAAAAAAACCATTTCTCAGGCGCGCTGATTGGGCTTTCAGGGGGTATCGATTCGGCGCTGACGGCGTGCATCGCTGCCGATGCGCTGGGGCCTGACCGGGTGCATTGCGTAATGCTGCCGTCGCGGTTCACGTCCGATATTTCTGTGATTGACGCGACGACGCTGGCGACCTCGCTGGGGCTGTCCTACCATATCCTAACCATCACGCCGGGAATGGTGGCGGTGGACGGGATGCTGACGGGGGTGAAGGATACGCCGACCGATCTGGCGCGGGAGAATATTCAGTCGCGCATGCGCGGACTACTGCTGATGGCGATCAGTAATTCGACCGGGCATTTGCTGATTACCACCGGCAATAAGTCGGAAATGGCGACGGGGTATGCGACGCTCTATGGTGATATGTGCGGCGCGTTCTCAGTGTTGAAGGACGTCTATAAGACGGATGTGTTCGAGCTGTCGCGCTGGCGGAACCTACATAAGCCTGCGGGTGCGCTGGGGCCGGAGGGTAGGGTCATGCCCGAGCGGATCATCACGCGACCACCATCGGCAGAGCTTCGCGAGAACCAAAAGGACGAGGATTCCCTGCCGCCATATTCCGTGCTCGACCCGATGCTCAAAGAAATGGTCGAAGAACGCAAATCGGTCGATGACATCGTGGCGCTGGGGTATGACCGCGAGATGGTCGAAAAAGTCGCCAAACTGCTCTATCTCACCGAGTATAAACGCCGCCAAGCGCCGCCGGGGGTGAAGCTCACCAAGATGGCCTTCGGACGCGATAGACGCTTCCCGCTGACCAATCGGTTTACGCTTTAATTGCACATATTTTCGGATATTATGGATTCAAGCGTATATGGCGGATGCATGATGAGGATAATTTATGACTGAAGTTCAGGCATCCATCTCAGAATCGGACATATTATATAGCCGTGTGCAGGATGATTCCCTCGATCTGTTCAGAGGCGTTCACGGCCCGGCTGGACGTGCGTGTCGAAAGTATCTGGAAAACCCGCTATCCTTTATGGAAAGAGTTTCTCAAGATGAAAATTCTCAAGCGATCCGCGAACTGCTGGCAGGAATCATGCGTCTTCATGTGGTCCGAAGCGCAGAACATGATGCGCGCGTTTCATATAAGTTAGCGCACCTTGCGCGCCAGAATTTACGGCAACTTAGCGTGGAGTTTTATAAAAACAGAGAGCCTAATCCCGCTGTATTGGTGGAGACACTGCAACGCGTGGGTATTTCGACACCCACCATCGATGAAATAATCCACTATTATCGAGAGACCCCCCAGCGCACATGGGTCGATAGATCGAATGACTCTCCGAAAGGACCGGGATTGCCGATAGTATAAGCGCCGTCAGGCCTTGCCGGGGGTGAAGCTTACCAAAATGGCCTTTAGTCAAGATTGCCAATTGCCACTGGCCAACAGGATTACGGTATAGTTTGTCATCAAACTGTAACTATCAGCGATTAATGACATAACCCAACATCAGGGGAGGAAACATTATGTCACAAAATAATACTGATATTACGCCGGTAGCGGTGGCTATCGATATAACCGATATTCGTGCACATCTGGCTCAATTGAATCGGGAGACGGCACGTTCACATACATCTTACGTACCGACTCAAAATGAAAGCTTATTACAGCTTGCACGTATGAAAGATATGGAGAAAGTATTGGAGGGTCAAATGCGGCTTCGCGCGCTCGCTGAGATGGATGTCTCGCAGGTCGACCCATCCATTCCCGCATTTGCACGTTCCGCGATGATGGAGATTAACTGTTCCTTCCACCATATGGCTCTGCCGGATGGTCACGATGCATTTTCCTTGGCGGAGGAAAGAAACATCCAGCGCCCTTCGCGTGACAAACTGGGCCAGTTTTATACTCGGTTGATGGATGGTGTCCGTGGTGAAGAGCGAAACCGTTATCAGGGGGCATTAATCAGAGTTCAAGGGCGTGTTGATGCCGGGGAGTTCGGTAAATCATAAAGCGTTTCAGGTTGTAATTTAGCGCTAATCCTCTTATACCGTCATTCCAGCATGTTCAGGAATTACAGTAAGAAGGAACTATGAATATCCCCAAGCCCATCGTCCGTTTCGCCCCGTCACCTACCGGGTATCTCCATGTCGGCAATATCCGCACCGCTATCGTGAACTGGCTGTTCACCGAGAAAGAGGGCGGGACGTTTTTGCTCAGGATGGATGATACGGATCAGGAGCGTTCCAAGGTGGAATATGAAGACGCAATTCGGGAGGATATGCGCTGGCTGGGGCTGGAATGGAAGACGGAAGCGCGGCAGACCGAGCGCATGGAACGCTACAAGGAAGCGATGCAGCAATTGATCGGCGCGGGTCGCCTGTACCCGTGCTATGACACGCAGGAAGAACTCGATATCCGCCGTAAATTGCAAGTCTCGCGCGGTAAGCCGCCGGTCTATGACCGTGCCGCATTGAAGCTGACGGATGAGCAGAAACAGCAATTTGACGCGGAAGGCAGAAAGCCGCATTGGCGCTTCCTGCTCAACGATGCGCCGATTGCGTGGGAAGACATGGTGCGTGGGCATTGCGAGTTCCAGGGCGCCCATGCGAGTGACCCGGTATTGGTGCGTGAGGACGGGATTCCGCTTTATACGTTTTCCTCCGTGGTCGATGATATCGATATGGATATCACGCATATCATCCGCGGTGAGGATCACGTCAGTAATTCCGCCGTGCAGATCCAGATTTTCGAAGCGTTGGGAAGTGCCGCACCGTTGTTCGCGCATCTGGCATTGCTGCGCACAAAAGAGGGTGAGCTTTCCAAGCGGAAAGGCGGCGGGGATATCCGGAGCTTGCGTGAGCGTGGGTTCCTGCCGCTGGCGATTCTGAGCTATCTGGCGAAATTGGGAACGTCGGACTCTGTGGAGCTATCCGAGTCCGCCGCCGCATTAGTGCAGCAATTCGATTTTTCTAAATTCGGACGTTCTGCGGCGCAATATGACGAGGAAGAATTGCTGCGGCTCAATGCAAAATTGCTGCACGTCACCGAGTTCGCGGATGTACAGGAAAAGCTTGCAGCATTGGGCGTGACGTCGGATGCGACCTTCTGGAACGCGATACGCGAGAATTTGCATACGGTGACGGAAGCGAAAGACTGGTGGGAGCTGGTCTATCAGCCCGTCACCCCCGTTATTGCGGACACGGACTATTGCAGCAAAGCCGCAACATTATTGCCGGAGGATACGACGGCCATCGATAGCTGGAAACTCTTCACCAACAGCTTAAAGAATTCCACCGGGCGTAAAGGCAAAGACCTCTTTATGCCGCTGCGTCTGGCGCTCACCGCACGTGAGGACGGGCCTGATCTTTCGACGGTGTTCCGCCTGCTGGGGCGTGAGCGGGTGGCAAAGCGCTTGCAGGGGGAGGCGGCGTAATATCCGCCACGGTCATGGTCGGGGCTCTGTCCTGATTCTCCTTTATCCACTCCGCCAGACCGGATGCTATCTTTTGCTCTCCCTTTGCATTGGGATGCAGGTCTTCATAGCCAGCCACGAAATCATACGCAGCTTTTCCGCTCATCTTGAATCCGTCCAGCGTGAAGGCGTATGTTTCCGAACGCGGGTCGATCATTTCCAGCCAATCCTCCTTCACATTCATGAAATCGCCTTTTTCCAATCCGTGGAAGAAGGATGGATATAGCGGGATATCGTGTCTGGCGGCGACGTCCTTGAACATCTTCTCGGCGGCGGCGATATATTCCGGGGGATAGCCCTTGATCGCCGACAGGGCAGGGGAATCCTTCGCTTCCACGCCTACCAGCATCACGTCGACACCTTCTTCCTTGATGCGGCTCACGAATTGGTCAAG
The DNA here is from genome assembly GCA_041749475.1 of Rickettsiales bacterium. Lineage (GTDB taxonomy): Bacteria > Pseudomonadota > Alphaproteobacteria > Rickettsiales > UBA998 > JBGTBD01. The sequence continues at coordinate 38,736 of JBGTBD010000073.1, read as the reverse complement.
GTCGCGTTCGATCTCTGCGATGGGGCGGCCTTCCAGTATGTCATTGCCTCCCTTGAATATCAGCACCTGATCTACGGAATGCTTCTGAATACGGTCAGCGAAGGTGTCGAGATAGGGGAGGGACGCCTCGGCCGTCATCCCCGGCCCTGACCAGTTGATAATTTCGGCGTCCATGCCTTTGTCGGCCAGAGCCTGTTGCATCTCCGGCGTCATCGTATCGAGGATGCATTGGCCCATGATGGCGATACGGGGTCTGGTGGGAGGGGTACCGGGTGTTGACGCCAGATTCACCTGCAGCATGGCCGAGCCAACTGCCGTGACCAGTTGCGACATCAGGCTGCCGCTCAGGTCAGCCACGCCGTCGGCATTCAGTGCTTCGTCAGTCATTTATCTATCGTATGTATGGATTATGAAATTATTGTGACCAGGTACGTAGTTTTATTAGGTTTTCTTAATAATGCTGTCATTTTTGGCTATTATTATTTGTATCTACAGGGAGGGTATATGGCCAAAGAAGAAGAATTAAGAAGATTTGCCGAGATACAGTTGAGTGCTCAGGAAGCGGAAGAAGCCTTGAGAGCATTTGCAGATGAGGCGGAGACTAGTACACGGGTGAAGGCAGAAATAGTAAAGAAACATAGAACTCTCAGCCCTAATGCCGCAAAAAATGAGGTGAAAGATCAGTTGAAAAAGGATATGGGACTCATTGTCGCTAGAGGAATTGTGGAACTTCAGGAAGGTCCGCCCTTAGAAGAGGGGAAGGTCATGAACGGTAAACAGCTCTATACGCTTCTCGGCAAATATCTCGAAGATACCTATACGATTCCGCATAGCCGTACGCGTAATCTGTTGGATAGAGCGTTTGACACTATGGGTTATGATGCCAACGGGCAGCGTGAAAACTCGTATGAAAAGGAAGCTAGCCTTCGGGATTTAGGGGAATTGCCTGCACCATTAGGCGGGTTGGGCAATGGTCGTACTAATGGCCGCACCTCGATTGTCTAATATCGGTTTTGCATGACATTTGCCGCTTACATGCTATAGCACGAGGATGACCCTCGCACTCTATAATTCCCTGACCCGTAAGAAAGAACCGTTCACGCCGTTGGACGCAACAAACGTCCGCATGTACGTATGCGGACCGACGGTGTATGCGCGGCCGCATCTGGGGAATGCGCGGTCGGTGGTGGTGTATGATGTGCTGTTCCGGTTGCTTAGGCATCTCTATGGCGAGGAACATGTCACCTATGTACGCAACATTACGGATGTGGATGACAAGATCAACGCGGCGGCGGTGGAGCGGGGCATCACCATCCGGCAATTGACCGACGAGGTGACGGCTCAGTTCCATGAGGATATGGACGCGCTGAATTGTTTGCGTCCGACCGTGGAGCCGACGGCGACGGGGCATATTTCCGAAATCATCGCGATGACGCAGCGGCTCATTGAAAATGGCTGTGCGTATGTGGCGGAGGGGCATGTGTTGTTCGATGTCACCAGTTCTGCCCTCACCCGGAATGAGAACAGCATTCCGACCTCTCCCGGTGGGAGAGGTGAGGCGTGGCATTATGGGATGCTGTCGGGGCGGAAGGCGGAGGAGCAGGAATCCGGCGCGCGTATCGCGGTGGAGAGTTATAAAAAGAATCCGGGGGATTTCGTGTTGTGGAAACCAGCGAAAGAATCGGATGATGCGTCGAGCAAGTTCGATTCGCCGTGGGGCGTGGGGCGGCCCGGCTGGCATATCGAATGCTCGGCGATGAGTACCAAACATCTGGGGGCGACGTTCGACATCCACGGCGGCGGGGCGGATTTGATGTTCCCGCACCATGAGAACGAGATCGCGCAATCCCGCTGCGCCGCGCCAGAATCAGAGTTCGCGAAGGTGTGGGTGCATAACGGGTTTTTGACTGTGAATGGTGGAAAAATGAGTAAATCGGTAGGTAATTTTACTACCGTAAAAGATGTTATCAACAGTGGTGTCCATGGGGATGAAATCAGATTTTCCCTAATGAATACACATTATAGAAAGCCTCTAGACTGGAATGTTGGCTTATTGGGGAACAAGCTTCTGCAAAGAATCACTATGCATGCGCACTCTCCTCACACCACCGCTAAAGTTCAGCAACCCAATGAATACAAAGACCAATATAAAGATGATTGGAAATCATTTTTAGATAATGATGCAATGAGAATGGTAAATAAATTTGTGGAAATTTTGGGGGATGATTTAAATTTTTCTGAAGCACTAACTTATATTGATATGATGCCTTTAGAGTTTTCCCTTTATGCACTTAGTGATGGCTATATTGATAGGATATATCGATACAAAGCCGTCACGAGAAAAATGGCTGAAATATTAGGTATAGGGACGCAAAGTTATTATGAATGGCTTCTGGCCAAAAACTCTTTCGATGAAAGTACAAAAAAGAACATTGAGTCTTTCATCACTGCCCGCACCGAAGCAAAAGCCGCCAAGAACTGGAAAGAAGCCGACCGTATCCGTGATGAGTTGAAAGCTCAGGGCATCATCCTTGAGGACAGGCCTGACGGGACGACGGATTGGCGGCGGGCATAATACCAACTTGTCACCCTGAACTTGTTTCAGGGTCTATCTTATTTACCAGTGAAAGATGGATGCTGAAACGAGTTCAGCATGACACGGTTTGAGGCTTAGCGTTTGTTGCTTACGCACCCATGCCGGGGCCACCTTGGCTGTTCATCATCGCCTGTTGCTGGGCGGCGCGGCGGGCGAGTTCGCGGTCGACGTGGCTGGGGCCGCTGTTAAACATCGAGTTTGCAATCCATGCACCAGCACCCGCTGCGCCGACACCGGCGAGCACGGCCAGGCCGACTTTGCCTTTCGGGCCTTTGGCTACGGCTTCTTCAGCTTTCTGCACGATATCTTTAACAGCCGCGGGCTTCTCGAAATGGCGAATATACTCACCCGCATGATGTTCCAGCTGGGCTTGTAGTCGGGGAAGATCGTGCTTGGCTTCCAACGCCGCTATGCGCGTTTCCGCAGCAGTTCTGGCCGCAGGGTTAGAAAGATTGACCCCTTTCAGAATACGTACTTTTCCCGCTTCTACTAAATCCGCTGCTTCGTGATATGCCGTATGGGCGCTCACCAGATTACCTTGGATGCCAGCAACGCGATCATAATCGCGTACGGCCTCCCCAGCCATCAATTTGCCATCTCGACGCCAGCTTAAATTGCGTCGTATGCGACCTGCAATATCGGTGTCAGGGAGCCCTTTCAGCCCATTACGGCTTTGCAGTTGCTCAAGTCGTGAAAGGGTGGGTGCGTGAGTACCCCGCATAGTGTTTGAAAACTCTTCTCTAAAGAATGAGGTTTGACGCGGTTTGATACGGTCGTCGAAAAATGCAGTCGCTTTCACTTCATCAAACGCGCCAGAAGTATTTTGGAAGACACTACGGTTGCGACTTCTTTCTTTAGCGATAAATTCGTTACGTTTATCAGTGATATGCTTTGACAAACCTTCATCAAGCTTGGCGTCAAAGGTGCTTTTTTCCTTGGCTAGTAAAGGCTCCAAATCAGCCAGTCCAGAACCCTTTACCGGTGTGGTTTTCAAAAGGCTACCTGCAGAGGCTAACTTATCAGTGGGCGTGGGCTGATGGTTCTTCGTGTAATAATACACGCCAGCGCCTGCCGCGCCGCCTACCGCCGCACCACCGATCACTGCCGGGGCGATGCTGCCGTTATCATCCTGTTCGTACGCCATAAGGGTCCTTTGGTGCTATTTTTTCACCTTCCAGTGTAGCAAATACGGGAAAGATGAGTGTTACATTTCTGTGAATAATGGTGATTGCAAGGAAAAGGAGATTTATGGCCCCAAGCCCTTGCGCGGCCTTGATTCTTTCGCGTAATTCAGGCATTCTCCCGGCCATGAGCACTGAACTGGTTCCTGCTGAAGACACCACCAACCCCGGTCGGGGGGCGTTGATCGTCTATATCCTCTATATCGCCGCCATCTTCACCGGGTTGCCGATGCTGGTGGGTGTCGTCATCGCCTATATCAACCGGGATGACCCGCCCGCGTGGCTGGCAACGCATTACCGCTATCAGATCCGCACGTTCTGGATCGGGATGCTCTATTCGGCTATCGCTATCCTCTTCTCCATCCCGCTGTTTTTCATCAGTTTTCCGGTATTCTGGCTGGCGGTGGCGCTTTGGATCATCATCCGCTGTGCGCGGGGCATCAAGCTGCTGGACGCCAAGCGCGGCATCCCCAACCCCAAGACGTGGGGCATCTAGACGATGAGTGACCGGGTATACCTCTATGATTCGACCCTGCGGGACGGCGCCCAAGCGCGGGGGGTGGATTTCACCGTGTCCGATAAGCTGGCGATTGCGCAGGCGTTGGACAATTTCGGGATTGATTACATCGAAGGCGGGTGGCCGGGCGCGAATCCGCGCGACGATGCGTTTTTTGAACAAAAACCCGCCTACAAGAATGCCAAAGTCTCTGCCTTCGGGATGACGCGGCGGGCAGGGCGCTCTGCCAGTAACGACCCCGGGCTGATGGCGCTTTTGGAGGCGGATACGCCGAGCATCTGCATCGTCGGCAAGGCATGGGATTTCCATATCGAGAAGGCGCTGGAGATTACGCTGGATGAGAATGAGCGGATGATTGCCGAGTCGGTTGCCGAGCTGGTGAAAAAGGGCCGGGAAGTGCTGTTCGACGCGGAGCATTTCTTCGACGGGTATAAGCATAACAAGGCGGTCGCGATGCGCATGGCTAGGGCAGCATATGACGCCGGGGCGCGCTGGATTGTTTTGTGCGACACCAATGGCGGGACGCTGCCGCAGGATGTGGGGCAGATCGTCCGTGAGGTGGCGGAAGTGATTCCGGGCGCGAAACTTGGCATCCATTGCCATAACGATACCGAGAACGCGGTGGCGAATTCGCTGGCCGCGGTCGCTTCGGGAGCGCGGCAGGTACAGGGGACGATCAATGGTATCGGCGAGCGGTGTGGGAATGCGAATTTGATTTCTATCCTGCCGACGTTGATGTTGAAAATGGGGTTTGAGACGGGCGTTTCGCGCGAGAAGCTGGTGGAACTGACGACGCTGTCGCGTATCATCGATGATCGTCTGAACCGCTCACCGAACCCGAATGCGCCCTATGTGGGTACGGCAGCGTTCGCGCATAAAGGCGGGCTGCATGTCTCGGCGATGGCGAAGGATACGGCGTCGTATGAGCATATCGAGCCGGAGACGGTGGGGAATGAGCGCACCATCCTTGTGTCCGATAAAGCCGGAAAATCCAATATCGTCAGCCGGTTGAAGCAGATGGGGTTGGAGAAGGAAGCGAATAGTTCCGAGATCGACGCGTTAGTGAAACTGGTGAAGCAGCGCGAGATCGACGGGTATGCGTATGAGGATGCGGCGGCGAGTTTTGAGCTGCTGGTGCGTCAGACTTTGTCGGATGTGCCAACATTCTTCGACCTGCAGAGTTTCCGCGTGATGGATGAGCGGCGGTGGAACGCGAAAAGCGAGCTGGTGATGCTTTCCGAGGCGACCATCAAGGTCAATATCGGCAAGCGGAAAATCATGACCGTCGCCGAAGGTAACGGCCCGGTCAACGCGCTCGACGCGGCGTTACGCAAGGCACTTGCGCGGCACTATCCCGCGCTTAAGGGCATCCGGTTGACGGATTATAAGGTGCGTATCCTGACCCCGCAGGCAGGCACTGGCGCGGTGACGCGGGTGCTGATCGAGACGACGGACGCGGATGGCAAGCGGTGGAATACGATTGGGATTTCCCCCAACATCATCGACGCGTCGTTCAACGCATTGCATGATTCGATCACGTATAAGCTGTTAAAGGGGTAAGGTTTTAGAGGATTAGAGATTTTGAGGCTTAGCATGATCTCACTCTCTAAACCTCCACCCCTCTAAATCTCAACGCCTCCCACACGTAACCTATTGAATTTCCATCAACCGTCATAAAAGCTTCATTTGTATGAGGCAGGGGAGAGGCGTAGTATCGTGAGGATAGGAGTATTATGCTTGGTTTGGTAATCAGTGGCGCACGTATGGTCGCCCCCGTCGTGACGAGGGGTGTCTCGGCAATCGCCCCGCGTGTCGCACCGGCAGCGCGGGAGCTGGGTGCTAACGTCATTGATTTGGTTCCAAATCTTGCAGCCAAAGGCGCTCCCCTAGTGGATGATGCGGCTGGATTTTTAGGGAGAATGGGAGTTCAGGCTGCGTCGAACGGAAATGTTGCGGGAGCGGCTGCAGAGGCGGTAGTGACGCAAGGCGCCAAGACCGGACTGTTCGCACGTGCAGGAGAAGCGATTGCCAGCGGTTGGTCGCGGACGAGCGGATTCTTTGGTCGGTTGACCGGGCGGGAAGGGGCGCAAGTGGCTCTGAAAACCGCTGAGGAAGGGGCTAAGGCAAGTGCGGGCTTTGCATGGAGACATAAACTCAAAGCGGCTGGCGTGTATATCGCGGAGCGGGCTTATACCGGTCTCTCACGCATCAAGGATGCGCTGGGCAGCTATGGTGGGATTGCGTTGGGCGCTATCGCGGCGGTCGCGGGGTTCATGATGATCAAGAAGGCGTTCTTTGATGAGGACGCACTTCAACAGCCCCAACCTCAGCCTGCCGTCGACCCGTATCTCGCCAGTGGCGTGACGATGCCCGTGCAAGGCATGGCGCTTTCGGCAGGGGGGATGGTGGCGGCGGCGCATCCGGCGGCGGTGGGGTATATGGCCCCGGAGATGGCGATGGACGCGCCTTCCGGGCAATGGGTTCAGCGTGTCTCGGCGCAGCCGGGTATCGTTGAACAGGCACCTGCTGTGAATGGCGCAGGATGGGCGGGGCGTTCCGGGCCGACGACCGCAGCCGGGTATGGTCCAATGGTCGAGCAGCAACAAGCGGCTCTCCCGACCCAGCAGACTATCTAGCTTCTCAGCATAATCCTTTATCATCCCGCCTTGCCAACATGAGCATCTATCTTTCATATCCACTCACTACTTCATTGCGAGGAGGCGTAGCCGACGCGGCAATCCAGACATGCCACGCGGTGCAGGCTGGATTGCTTCGCTTCGCTCGCAATGACGGGAAGTGCAAGGGGCGAAAGCGTAAAGACATACCTTCCATAACCGCATCTTGTCAGGCTGGCGGATTTCTGGCACAACCACGCGATGAATGATGCAATGACCCCGGCTGTTATCCTTGTCCGCCCGCAGATGGGCGAAAATATCGGCGCGGCGGCGCGGGCGATGATGAATTTCGGGCTATCTGACCTGCGCCTCGTCGCGCCACGTGACGGGTGGCCCAACCCCAAGGCGCATGAGATGGCGGCCCATGCCGATACCATCATCGAGGCGGCCAAGGTGTTTGAGACGTTCGAGGAGGCCATCGCCGATTGCCACGCGGTTTATGCGACATCGGCGCGGATACGGCAATTCGCCGTGCCGATGCTGACCCCGGAAGAGACGGCGGCGAGCCTCGTTACCCAATCCCGCCAGCAGTTGAAAACGGCGCTGGTGTTCGGGCCTGAGCGTAGCGGGCTGTTCAACGAGGAAGTCATGCGGGCGCAGGCGCTGGTGACGATCTCTACCCATCCCGATAACGCCTCGCTTAACATCGCGCAGAGCGTGGTCATTCTTGCCTATCAATGGTGGGTGGCGCAGGAGGCGGGGGAAGAAAACATGAAAGATGAGGGTGATACCTCTCCTCCTGCGACGGCAGCCGATGTAGAATATTTCTTTACGCAGCTGGATGAAAAGCTGGAGGCAGGTAATTTTTATCATCACCCGGAGCGTGCACCCGCTGCGCGGCGGAATATCCGTGCCATGCTATCGCGCCTGCCGCTGACGGCGCATGATGTGCAGATGTGGCACGGGATTCTCAGAACATTAACGAAACGATAGATTTTGTGCGGCTTTGCAAGCTGCACCGTCATACAAACTTCATTTGGCGATGGGGCGATTTAAGATATAATGAGATAATAGGAAACGTATCACATGTTTGATTTCATTACGGACAGGTTAGAAGGCATGCTCGGTGGCTGGGCCGGCGGCGCGCGGCTGGGCTTTCTGGCCGGGTTCGTCATATTCGGGGCGCTCAGCCTGTTCGGTGCATTCAGCAGCGGGGCGTTGATGGCCGATGGCGGATCTTCGCTGATTACGGCTGCCGGGGCAGGGCTTCTGGGCGGGATGGGCGGTGCTTTCGCCGCGTCCACCGTAGGGCTGGTCAAAGGCTTGATATTCGGTACGGGGCAGGAAGAAGCGGCTGAGGCGGGCATACAGCATGCAAAGTCCGTTCCTGAACCTGTGGTGGCAAGGGATCATGAACTTCCCACGCCCGGCCCAACGCCTAAAGTAAAGACAGCCGAGATGGAGATCGGCGGGTAGATCAGCCGATGTCATGGAAACTTCACACACGCGGACACGCCGCTATGCTAGATTTAAGATAGGATAATAGGATTAAGGTTGTACGATTATGGCACAAGAACCCATCAGACCCATTGAACACGGAGTCCTCAGTTCCGTTGCGGAGACTACGGTTCACACTGCTGGCGGCGGCTTAAAAGGCGTCGTTAAAGGCGGCCTTGAGGGCATGTTAACGGGTGCGTTAGTACTGGGCGGTATCGCGGCTGCGGTGGCAGGTCTGGCCTTCAGCGCTCCGGCTGCGGTCGTATGGGCCAGTGCCATTAGCTTCGGTATTTTCGGGGGAGCTTTAGGTGGCGTCACGGGAGCGCCCATCGGCGGTGTGTTCGGTACGTTCGGCGGGTTCCGCTCGGGCCGGGAAAAAATCGCTAACGAGCGTGCGGCGGCGGAAGTTGTCCATGCGCAATCGCGTATCGCCGAAGCACAGATTCATACAGCGGATGCGATGCAGGCGCAGGCCGTACAACAGATGATGACGGCGCGTGCGCCGATGATGGAGATGGGGCCGGATACGCGCGTGTCTTCACCCGTCTATAACGATAAAGGTGTCCACCATAAGGGCCACGCGGCAGACGCCGTGCCTCATATGGATGCGAGCCATGCACAGCATGTGCTTGAACAACGTTCCGGTAATGCAACAGCTGCTCCGGAAGCAGGGAGATAACCCATGGGTCTTGCAAACTGGTTTGCCACAGGGCTTGCGAAAGACGCGAAGGTCACTATTCAACGCTTAAAAGGTGAAACCCCTGAAGCGCTAGGGAAATTTGGACGTGCTTTGTCATGGACAGGTCACCGGATAGCGGATGTCGCTGTTGTTCCATTATTACCCTTTCGTGCTGCTACAAAGATAGTGTCTCTTGCCCCCAAAACCTCCGCCGTAATCGGTCTCGGTGCAGCAGGGGCGACTGCATATAGTGCGCTTAGCAGCCATCACAAACCTGTGGATTTCACGGGTGAATTACAGAATAGTGATATGGTGCTACAGGAAACCGCCGCCGTACAGCAGCCGATGCAGATGCAGGCGCTGCAGCAGATGGCGGGTGCGCCTGCGCCGACCTACCAGATGCAGGAGTCGATGATCGCGGAACCGACCGGCCCGGGCCAGAACATCAATTATCTGAGCCCTGAGGATCCGACACGCCAGATTATGGCGCCCAGCGCGGAACTCCATGGACCACTCATGGCTCAGCAAAAAGGGGTCGCGCAAGGCGCTATCCACTAGATAATTCAAACACTTATTTTTGTAAAAACAGCGTTTGACATCTAAACGAGACTCTGTATATTCCTCATTCCTTTATCACCTATAGAAGAAGCTAAAAAGGACCATCCGTGACGAAACGTTTGACATCTAAATATAAAATCAGCCGCCGCCTTGGCGAGAACCTCTGGGGCCGCGCGAAAGATCCCGTTCTGCGCCGCGACTATTCCCCCGGTCAGCATGGCCCGGCCCGCCGCCGTAAACTGTCCGATTTCGGTCTGCAGTTGAAAGCCAAACAGAAGCTGAAAGGCTACTATGGCAATATCGGTGAGCGTCAGTTCCGCAAATATTACGCCGAAGCGTCTCGTACCAAGGGCGATACCTCGGAAAACCTCGTCGGCCTGCTTGAGCGCCGCCTGGACGCCGTGATTTACCGTATGGGCATCGTGCCGACGGTGTTCTCCGCCCGCCAGTTTGTGAACCACGGCCATATCAAGGTCAACGGTAAGCGCGTAAACATCCCCAGCTATCAGGTTGAGGAAGGCGATATGATCGAAGTGAAAGAAAAATCCCGCCAGATGGGTATGGTCCTCGAGTCCGTACAGAACGCCGAACGTAGCGTTCCGGATTATCTGGAAATGGATACCAAGGCATTGACGGCAAAATTCGTGCGTACGCCGAAACTCGCCGAGATCCCTTATCCCGTCCAGATGGAACCGAACCTCGTGGTCGAATTCTATTCTCGATAATGTGATTGCTTCACTCTATTTGAGATCGAAAAAGCCGTTTTCTCTTGCAGAAAACGGCTTTTTTCTTATGTCTTGTAAATGGCCTCCCATTTTACCGACGATGATGACGACGATTTCCGTGCGCTAAGCGATCTGGAAGAGCAGATGCTGGAGACCTATGCCCAGCAGATTGAAGCTCTGGCGACTTCGGCAGCGGAAGGCAAGGAGGGGGTGGATATGGAGTTAGCCCAGCTTCTCTCCGGTGCTCCGGATGGCGTTCGTACAGAGTTAATGCGGCGGTTCAGGCAATTGCAGCAGGAGCAGGCCAAGGAAAAAGAAGGGCCGCAGCAGGAATTAACCCCCGAGCAAGAGAAAGAGATGCAGATCGCCACCGCGCGGGAGCAGAGCATGCTCGCCTTGTGGCTGTCGGAGAAGACCCGCAAGAAAATGCGCGAAGCCTTCATGACCAACCCCAAATTTATCGAGCAGATCATGGGGCTGGGGGATAAGCTGCGCAAGCAGGGCGTGTTCGTAGAGATCGAGCAGGCAGCGCAGCAGCGCGAGTTGGGGGAGTTGTCCGTGCAGCAGACGAAAGCGAAGGATTTTCAGAAGGAAAAAGAAAAGGATTCGGGGCGGGAGCGGTAGGGTTTGCTCTCCCAGTGTCATTTCCGCTTTCGCGGGAATGACAGAAAATAGGGAGGGGTAAATGGCGGTTGCGGACTAGGCCGCCGTCTTCACGCCTTTTTCGCTCAGCAATTGCTGTAATTCACCGGATTCGTACATCTCACGAATAATGTCGCAGCCGCCGAGGAACTCGCCTTTGACGTAGATCTGCGGGATAGTCGGCCAGTCGGAGAATTCCTTGATGCCCTGGCGGATTTCGGGGTCGGCGAGGACGTTGATGTCGTAAACTTCCACGCCCAGACGCTCGAAGATGCTGGCAACGGTGGCGGAGAAGCCGCATTGCGGCAGTTTCTTGCTACCTTTCATGTACATGACCACGTCATGGCCAGCGATGTCGCTTTTGATCTTGTCGAATACCGGGTTTGCGTTCATTGGGATCACCTCATTCTATTGTGTCCATGTAGGGAAAAGGCCCCGTTTCCGCAAGGGAAATCCGGTTTTGCTGAAAAAAAATCCTCTCCGCAGACGCGGAAAGGATTGTGAGGTGGAGGCTGAACAAAAAATCCTTGAGGAACGGAGCTTAGTAGATGCCCGGCGATTCCAGTGTCTTGATTGCGCCGACGTTCAGCTTGTTCATCGGGCTGCTATAGGCGAACTGATTCCACGATCCGCCTGAAGTATCCGTGGCACAGGCCCCCAAAGCCAATACCAATAGTGCTGCTGCAAGTTTACGCATTTGTTTCCTCCCTTAAATGCTTGAGGGGATAATACGCATCTAGGACGCAGAATAAATTGCCCGTTTCGCATGTCGCGCATGCATAAATCGCAACGCTCTCTAGGCCGCATGAAATAAGGATATTTAAGCAAAGTTGGGGGAAATTATCGCGTAAAAGTGAGAGAAAACCTCACTAAGGGATGCGCTATCACGTCCCATTTCCCCTACTATATGTTGTATCGGGTTTCGCCGCACCTATCATCATCTATACAGTTGTATCGCGACTCATATTCCAGTCGGACGCGGCGAAGATGTCACGCGTGGGACGTGTCATACGCTTCCGGGGTGGGGGTGTCGAGGGAGAAGAGCATGCCGCCCTGGATGTTGAACCAGCAACCGTGAAGCTCCAATTCCCCGCGCTCTACCCGTTCGCGTACCCATGGGAAGGTGAGAAGGTTGGAGAGGGATTCGCGGACGTTGGCGTGTTCCCCTTCGGCGAAGGATTCGTCCGTCAGCGGGCCACGGCGGCGGGCCATTTCACGCACCGTCTTGCCGAGGCTGATCCAGTGGCTCAAGAAATCCTGACAGGAATCGGGCGTACCCTGCAGCATGGCGCGGACGCCGCCGCACTGGGAATGGCCCATCACCACCACGTGTTTCACGTTCAGCACCTTGATGCCGAATTCGAGCGCGGCGGACGTGCCGTGATAGGCGGCATCGGGCGAATAGGGGGGAACGAGGTTGGCGACGTTCCTGATGACGAAGAGTTCGCCGGGGCCGACATTGAAAATGATCTGCGGATCGACGCGGGAATCGGAACAGGCGATGACCAGCGTATGCGGGGACTGACCCGACGCCAACAGGGTGAACAACTCCTGATGTTCCTTGAAATATTCCTCGCGGAATCGCTTATAGCCGTCGACCAGTATTTTTTGCATAGAATGTGCCTGCGGCAGACATACCAGATTTTTGCGGAGTGGCAAGTGTTAGCGAGAAGGCTCCGTAAAAGGAGCCTCTCCACCTTTTTTCTTAGCCAGGTTTACAAATCCCTTTGCGCAAGGCGGTTCTCCTAATCCACGTTGGACAAGCCGAGCGTTACGCGCCATCGCTGAATTGGAAATGTTGACTTCATCCCCTAACCAAGCGGGTTGAACGAATTCGCAACCCGTTGTCGGGAGTTCAATTTCCGCTATTGTTAAGCCCTGATAGGGTGCGCCGAATTGATCTATTTCCCATTTTTGTCCTTCATGCATAACGATGCTGCGGGTTTTAGAAATGTGGTGTGGGGTGTAGGGAAGAAGACTGGCTGCCACTTGTAGTGGTATAGGAAGTTCAAACTCATAGCGCATATGAGGAATATCACTGCGGGTTTTAAGAGTTAGGAATGCTTGCTCTGTACCGTCCTCATCTTGCCAGAAGCGAACGCGGGCATGGCCGCTATCGGTGGTGTTACCGAAGCGCTCGGGCGAAGTACCATTCCCGGGGGAATCCTCCGCCATTATCGGAAAAAGATGCTCTCCGATCTCCCCATTCATGGCTTGTTTTATGTCCGTATCCATATCTATGGCATAAAGACATGTGCGGTCATCGCGGCTTCGGATCTCAAAATGACCGCCATCCTGAGATAAAGCGAACGTGACGCCGCAGGCTGCGCCCTTGGGAAAATAGTAATTGGTGAGATGATGGGATGAACTGACATTACTTTGCCAGCTATCATCCAGCACGGAGAACTGATGCTCAATCTCCTTAGCGGCGAATCCGGTGGTGAAACGGGGGTCGGGTGCGTTCATTATTGCACAGTATAACGCAATTGTGACGGGATGATTAAGGAATTAAGGTTTTTACGCTCAAGGCGTGCAGGGTTGTACCCATATCCGTACCAAATGCATCCATTACCATTTTATGCTGCTGGACGCGTGATTTGCCGGTGAAGGCGGGGGTGGTGACGGTGACTTGCCAATGGTCGTTATCGCCGGCGAGGTCGGTCAGCACCACTTCGGCGTCCGGATAGGCCGTTTTGATGCGGCTTGTGATCTCTTCGGCGCTCATCGGCATCAGGCGTTGCCTGCCATGAAGTTGGGCATCCAGCTTTCGTTGAGGCTGCGTAGTTCGAGTAGGGAAATACTGCCTTCGCCGGTGACGGTGATTTCTTGCCCACCCGCCGTGCCGAGTTGTTGACAGGGGATGTTCTTCGTATTTGCCTCGGCGGTGATGGTGGCGGCATTCGCTGCGCTGACGGCGATGATGTAGCGGGCTTGGTCTTCACCGTACGCTGCTGCGTGGACAGGCAGATTAGAGGGCAGGGTGATGGAGAGGCCGAGATGGCTGGCGAGGGCCAATTCAGCGGCTGCGACGAGTAATCCGCCGTCGGAACAATCGTGGCAGGTGGTCGCTTTGCTGGACTGGATAAGGCTGCGAACGAAGTCGCCGTGTTTCTTCTCGGTCTCAAGCGTGACGGGCGGCGGAGGTCCTTCTTCGCGGCCCATGATTTCGCGTAAGTAAAGGGAGGAACCCATATGGCCCTTGGTGTCGCCGATGAGGAGGAGGACGTCGCCGTCCTGCATGTTCTTCTGGGTTGCGTGTTTGGTCATATCCTTCAGGATGCCGACGCCGCCGATGGCGGGGGTGGGCTGGATGCCCTTGCCGTTGGTCTCGTTATAGAGAGAAACGTTGCCGGAGATGATGGGGTAAGAAAGCGCACGGCAAGCCTCGCCCATGCCTTCCAAGCAGCCGACGAGCTGGCCCATGACGTCTGGCTTCTGCGGGTTGCCGAAGTTGAGGCAGTTGGTAATGGCGAGGGGCTCGGCGCCGACGGCGCTTAAGTTCCGCCATGTCTCGGCAACGGCCTGCTTTCCACCCTCTACGGGGTCTGCCTCACAATAACGGGGAGTGCAGTCGGTAGTGATGGCAAGCGCTTTCTGCGTGCCGTGGATACGGACGATGGCCGCGTCACCGCCGGGGGTGAGGACGGTGTCGTTCATCACCTGATGGTCATACTGTTCCCATATCCAGCGTTTGCTGGCAAGGTCGGGACAGGCCATCAGTTTTTTCAGCGCGTCCATCGTGGATATGGGGGCGGTGATGGATTCCGGCGCGATAGGCGCACGCTTAGGCGTTGGCGTATGCGGGCGATCATATATCGGCGCTTCGGAGGAGATTGGGGCGACGGGCATATCGGCCACCACTTCGCCGTTAAATTTCAACACCATGCGGCCCGTGTCGGTCAAATGGCCCACTGTGGCGAAATCGAGGTCCCATTTCCGGAAGATGGCTTCGGCCATCTCGGTGCGGTCGGGTTTCAATACCATCAGCATGCGTTCCTGCGATTCGGAGAGCATGATCTCATACGGAATCATGCCTTCTTCGCGTAAGGGAACTTTGGTGAGTTCCAGTTCGATACCGAGGCCGCCTTTATCTGCCATCTCCAGCGTCGAGCAGGTGAGGCCCGCCGCGCCCATATCCTGAATGGCGACGATGGCGTCGGTCTGCATCAGCTCCAAACAGGCTTCGATGAGCAATTTCTCCGTAAAGGGGTCGCCGACCTGTACGGTGGGGCGTTTTTCTTCGGAGTCGTCAGTGAATTCGGTGGAGGCCATCGTCGCGCCGTGGATACCGTCCCGACCGGTCTTGGAGCCGACATAGACGACGGGATTGCCCACGCCTGCAGCCGCGGAGTAGAAGATTTTGTCCTGATCGGCGAGCCCTACCGTCATCGCATTGACGAGGATATTGCCGTTATAGGAAGGGTGGAAAATACATTCACCGCCGACGGTGGGGACGCCGACGCAATTGCCGTAGAAGCCGATACCGCTGGTGACGCCGGAGATGAGGTGACGGGTCTTGGCGTGGTCGGGCGAGCCGAACCGCAGCGCGTTCATGTTAGCTATTGGCCTCGCGCCCATGGTGAATACGTCACGCAATATGCCGCCGACGCCTGTTGCTGCACCCTGGAAGGGTTCAATGAAGGAAGGATGGTTATGGCTTTCCATTTTGAAGATGGCGGCTTGCCCGGCGCCGATATCGATGACGCCCGCATTCTCACCGGGGCCGCAGATGACGTGCGGGGCTTTGGTCGGCAATTTGCCGAGATGCATCCGCGTGGTCTTGTACGAGCAATGTTCGCTCCACATCACGGAGAAGATTCCTAGTTCCACCAGATTCGGCTCGCGGCCCATGATGCCGAGAATACGTTGGTATTCCTCAGGCGTCAGGCCGTGTTCGGCGACGATTTCCGGGGTGATGGAGGGTGGGTGGATTTTTTTTGCTGAAGCCTCTGACATGGTCGCTGACCATAACGTTTCGGCCTCGTTTGGCAAGTGGTTTTGAGCGAAAAGCCTGTAGTTTAACGACCAATCATAACAGCACGCATGATATTGATTGATTATTAACTTATATTAATATATCTTGGGATAAATACAAAGGTGATGCTGTGCGGTATTTATTATTTTGTATTATACTTATCGTTGCTCCGGCTTCGTTCGCTTTTCAGGCGTCCGATTATTCTATACGCCTTCGGTTCAACCCGAGCGATACCCTGGCGGATCAGGACGATATATACCGGATTATCTACACCACTTCATTCCAGAGTAGCGCCCCTTATGCGCCGCACATACTCCCCCGGCAGCACGCATGCCCTACGAAGCAAAATACCGGCCCACGCGCTGGGGCGAATACCCTCTATCATGATTACACCGATATGGCTCCGCGCCCTGTCATGCTGCAAGACGGAAACATCGCCATGTTTGCCGGGCATTTTGACATGAATGTAAGCATTGGGAAGGCGTTTCATACCCTTGTCAGGGATTGCAGAAGCGTTCTACTTTCGCAAAAAGACCCCAATCCCTTCACCTTTCGCAACTATGAATGGCTCACAAGCACCTACAGTGTGGATGGGCGCGAGATTATCGCGCTGGTAAACAATGATTGGAAACTCATCGACGTGGGGAATAATAGGGAGGAGGCCAGAGCAAAAGGATGCCACGGGGTGAAGGGGGCGAATGAGGAAAACTGCTGGTGGTCCTCACTGGTGATGTTCCGTTCCCAAACCGGCAGGTCCGCGCCCCCCT
Source organism: Rickettsiales bacterium (assembly GCA_041749475.1). Taxonomy (GTDB): domain Bacteria; phylum Pseudomonadota; class Alphaproteobacteria; order Rickettsiales; family UBA998; genus JBGTBD01. The sequence continues at coordinate 21,984 of JBGTBD010000073.1, read as the reverse complement.
ATTCTGCTGCCGGTGCTCGCTGGAGTTTTGTGCCTTCCGCTGGCGGATCCCCGTCACTAGCGCAATCTTCAGTCGTGGCCACCACCATTACCCAGCAGACATCCCCTGTCGATGCCTCTAGAAAAAAAGCGTCACCTATCGCACATCAGGGCGGGGTTTCCGGGTATTATGGGCCGACTAACATCATGAAAAGTCCTGTCGATGGAGATTATTATTTTATCTCGAAAGCGCGTTATCCTATCACGCATAAGAAAGGATATTGCCTGTTCAGGGCAAAGAATGGCAGCCCTATCGCCAGCCGGTCAAGCTGGCTGATGTATGGTGCGCCAAAGGGCGCCAACGCCTTTGCCACGCAAGGCTGGACCGGAAACCCCTGTATATTCCTGCCCATTTCCAAGGTAATGGTGTCAGGCGTCCTCACCGATGTGGGTGAGGTGAGGCATCTCAGCTATAACACTGTGCTGGGACGGTATGTGTTGCTGGGAGTGAAAAAGATCACCGGAGGGGGAGCGCAGCTTTTCCTTATCGTATCACGCGGGAATAGCATGGTGGAATGGGAGCAGGAAGCCATCCCCATCACTACGATCCCGTCGTCGGCAAGCGCTCGCGTGGGGTATTTCACCATGATCGATCAGGGCAGGAGCTATCAAGAGGAGTTGAAAAAGTTGCCCCATGCCGCATTGAGCGAGCGTCGCAACTTCGATATTACAGGGGAGGAGCCGGAGCTGCTTTTTTCGCGATATGAGACGCTTGCGGGAAAAGTCGTAAAGAGTTACGTGGTGCGTCTGCCCATGACTCTTAGCAAACGGTACTAAGGTATTCATTATTATACGTTAAGCGTAGGCTCTGTTATCGGTAGGTGTTCCGGAGCTTGATGAGACAGGCCACCCAAATCTCCGCGGTTTGCATTCTCCATCGCAAACTTGAAGCCGCTGACTTCTACAAATGCCTGTTGAAATGCCGTGTTGCGAGTGTGTTCGACCAGCTGATCGGGGCAGCTTAGCATCAGGTCATTTATGGCGCTGGTACATTCCGCGCGAAGAGACGAGGGTACAAAGTCCGCCGAACTGTTGGCTTGACTGATATAGGTGGCCATGCAGCCGTCTGGGGAGTTGGGCAATACCATCTCTTTATCATACGTTAGAAAACGTAAATAAGATATTAATAATAGGTAAAATCTACGCTACTTTTGCGAGGGACACAAAGACGCCGCGGCCATCGGTACCGCCGGTTAGCGGATCGCAGACGCGTTCGGGGTGGGGCATCATTCCGGCGACGTTTCCGCTTGCGTTCATGATACCCGCGATGTGGTTGAGGGAGCCGTTGGGGTTGGCGTCGTCCCCGTGGGAGCCGTCGGCACGGCAATAGCGGAAGAGAACCTGGCCGTTATCCTCGATGGATTTCAATGTGTTGTCGTCCGTGAAATAGCACCCGTCATGATGAGCGACGGGAACGCGCAGGACTTGGCCTTCGAGGTAGGACGAGGTGAAGCGGGTCTTGGCATTCTCGACCCGTAAGTTGACGCTGCGGCAGACGAAACTGAGGGTGGTGTTGCGCGTCAACGTGCCCGGAAGCAGGCCGGATTCGGTGAGTATCTGGAACCCGTTGCAGATACCGATAACCAGACGCCCCTCTTCGGCGTGTTTTTTTACCGCCTGCATGACGGGGGAATGGGCGGCCATGGCGCCGGAGCGCAGGTAATCACCGTAAGAGAACCCGCCGGGGAGCATGACGAGGTCGAGTTTCGGCAGGGTGGTTTCCTTGTGCCAAACGAACTCGGCGGAGCCTCCAAGACCAGCAACTTCCGGCCACATACCGGAGGTCAATGCGCGGGCGGTGGTCAGCGCGTCACGGTCGCAATTGGAACCGGGGAATTGGATGATGCCTATTTTCATAGAGTTCGGAATTCAGAGTTTAGAGTTCAGTATTAGGCGACTTCTACGCGGTAATTCTCGATGACCGTGTTGGCGAGGAGTTTTTCGCACATTTGTTTGACGGCTTCTTCGGCTTTCGCCTTGTCGGTCTCGGCCAGTTCGACTTCGATGAATTTGCCCTGGCGGATGGAGGAGACATCGGAGAAGCCGAGGGTCTTCAGCGCGTTCTGGGTGGCTTTGCCCTGGGGGTCGAGGACGCCGTTTTTCAAGGTGATATAGACTTTTGCCTTCATCGTGTTTCTCTTACTTTTTGGCGGTGTCGGTCGGCGCGGCGTCGTGTGTGCCGTTGGCCTTGGTTTCGTTCTGCTGCTTGATGGTCTCAAGGTCCGCGATCTCGGCGGTCTGCAGGACGCCTAAACGGCGGGCGACTTCCTGATAGGCTTCTTCGACGCCACCTAAATCACGGCGGAAGCGGTCCTTATCGAGTTTCTCGTCCGTCTTCATATCCCACAGGCGGCAGGAATCGGGGCTGATCTCGTCCGCTAAAAGGATACGCGGGCGGCCGTCTTCTTCATAATGGCGGCCGAACTCGATCTTGAAATCGACCAAGCGGATGCCGATGCCGGTGAAGAGGCCGGAGAGGTAGTCATTGACACGGAAGGCGAGGTGACGGATCTCTTCGAGTTCCATCGGGTCGGCCAATTGGAAGGCGATGATATGTTCTTCCGCGAGGAAGGGATCGCCCAATTTATCGTTCTTCAGGCAATATTCGATGATCGGATGGGCGAGGGGTTTGCCTTCCTCGATCCCGAAACGCTCGGCGAAGCTGCCGGCGGCTACGTTGCGCACGATGACTTCGAGGGGAACGATCTCCAGCGCATGTACCAATTGTTCGCGCATATTGAGCGAGCGGATGAAGTGAGTGGGGATGCCCATCTCTTCCAAGCGCAGGAAAATGAATTCGGAAATGCGGTTGTTGATGACGCCTTTGCCGCGGATGATCCCCTTCTTCTTATTATTGAAGGCGGTGGCGTCGTCCTTAAAACGCTGGATAAGCGTCCCCGGTTCGGGCCCTTCAAACAATTGTTTGGCTTTGCCTTCATATATGGGAGTGCGGGTCATGTGTGCTCTCGATAACATTTTTCCTGCCTGATTTACTGTAGAATTTCCTGTCCTGCAATGAGTTTCGCGCCGCACCATCAGAAAAAAACTTGTCTTACTGCCCGTATCATGGCTATGAAAGCAGCAACATAGGAGAAGCACATGACCACATTCGACAACCGCGACAAAGCTTTTGAGAACAAATACGCCCACGACAAAGAGCTGATGTTCAAGGCCACCGCGCGCCGCAACAAATCGCTGGGACTGTGGGCAGCAGGGCTTCTGGGCAAGAGCGGCGACTCTGCCGAAGAGTACGCGAAGGAAGTCGTAATGGCAGATTTCGACGAGCCGGGCGATGAAGACGTACTGAAAAAAGTCCTCGCCGACCTCACTGCCGCCAGTATCGCCATGACACATGACGAGCTGCGCCTGAAAATGGACGAGATGCTGAAGGATACAATCGAAGAGTTGAAAAGATAAGCTGGTTTTCAAATATGGGGCTTATAACATTTTTTCTATGCCTCTTAGCCATTGTTATTATTCCTCTGCTCATATCCAGTTGGAAATGGATGGCGGCCTATCTGTTTTTTCTTGGCGGCATTTTTCTTTTTGTGAAGGCAGATAGTGCGGTCTATTTTTTATCAGGTGATCCCTTAAGTGGTTTTGCTGCCTTTTTTATAAATGCAGCTCTTCTTGCAGCACTGTTTGTGAGTTTATCTAAATCCTTATTTCTTATTATGGCGAAACATAAGCCACTTCCAAAATTATGCGATCTCTGGCCTGTTAGTATCATCGGGGGCACTATTATAGGCGTCATTGTACTGGTTTCTGGCCTCAATCTCTCTGGTTTTTGTTATGATAAAGCCGCATTTATTTCTGACAATTTTTTGTTAGATAAAATGAAAACAAAAGAACAAGCAATGTATCCTGAAATAAATTTTTATGAAGGCTGCTGTGTGGTGTTGCCACAGCGATTTTGGATGTCAAAATCAGAGGCTTTTTTGGCTAAATTATTCGCCATAAATCTAAAAGAAGCATATGTTTTTTATGAATCTAATGCTAAATATGTAGATTATAGAGCAGTGTTTAATTCATGTGGCGAAATCAAAGAAGAAAACCGCAAATCTATTAGCTTACGTGAACTTAACACATGGGGTGGTTTATCAGATGATTTGCGTGATACACGTCTGGATATAATGCGAAAAAATAAAGTTATCCCTCCGTTTGATTATTCATATTAGTAACTCCAGCATAATATCGCAGCGTTCATAGCGTTCGCGGGCTTCCTGTGAGAGGGGGATTTCGATGAACCCCATTTTCTTGTAGAGGCCGATGGCGGGGGCTAGTTTGGTGTTGGAATAGATGATGAGGCGCGTTGCCTGTTGCTTCATTGCCCAATCGAACGCGGCTTCCATGAGGGTGCGGCCAATGCCTTTGCCGCGGATGGATTCATTGACGCCCATCTTGCTGAGTTCGTAGGTCTTTTCGTCGCACTTGATGAGAGAGCCGACACCCACGATCTCCCCCTCCAGTTCGGCAATAAATATCTGGCCGCCTGAGGCGATGATATAGGAATAGGGGTCGGCAAAGACGGTCTCGTCGATGGGTTCGACGCGGAAATACTGATCCAGCCAGGCACGGTTCAGACGGTCGAATGCTGGCTTATCCTCCTTGTGATAGAGGCGGATGGTGGGGCTATGAAAAAGGGCCTGATTCTTGCAAGTCACGTTCATAACAGGACATATATGGCAAAAAGAATAAAAAGACAAAATATGGTTGTCATGGGGATGATGCGTCTATATATTGTGGCCACGTTTGGTTCACATAGCAAGATACGTCATGGCCGCCACCATCCATCAGTTTGCAGAATTTCAGAATGATATGCAGAATCTGCCTCTGATGTCACGACTCCAGTCGTCTTTGAACTGGCTGTCCTCGATGGTCGAGCGTTTCCATGAGCAGCAGCAACCCGAAATTCTCGAGGAAGCACTCGATGCATCGCAACCGGCGTTGTTCGCGTATGCGTCCGCCGTGCTCGCCTCGCGCCTGATGGCGCTCGATGGGGATGTGAACCGTAAGGAATCCGATTATTTCCTGCGTCTTTTCTCGGTGAGCGGAGTGAATCCGACCCAATTGCGCGCGCTCTATCATGCGGCGCTGCGCGATACGTCGCCGCAGATTCAATATATCCGGCAGCTCGCGAGCTTGCTGGCCTATGCGCCTTCCCTCAAACGCCAGATGATACGCCGTTTTGCGCGGATTGCGATGGCGGACGGGCCGATGGAGGTTGCGGAATATGACTATATCGCGCTGATGGGGGCCGAATTCGGGCTGATGCCTGCCGAGATCGCCCAATTGGTCGATGAAGCGGAAGGGGTCATGACCGGCCATCCGCACCAGTTGCTGCGTATCCGCCCTGACGCGGATAGAGATACCATACAGCGGGCCTATCGCGACCGCATCCGGTACTGCCATCCGGATCGCTGGACGCACGCCCGCCACACAGAATTCTGCCGCTTGATGCACCGTAAATCCACGGCCCTTAATCTGGCCTATCATGGATTGATGCAGCAGGTGGGTAGAAACGAACAGGGGCACGCCGAGTAACATCCGCTAACGCGGTGCATTCGGAGCGCCCCTGACCACTTGCTTGCCGAGCAACTTGGGTCTGGGATCGATTTTTATAATCTCCCAGACCTTTTTTTTATTGGTCGGTCAGGATAGCATAATCGGGGGCGGGTTGGCCAGCACACTTTAGCAGTGGCGGGCAAGTTGCTCGAACAAAAGGGTTAAAAAATGCAATTGAAGCACATGCTGATGGCGGTCGGGGTCAGTGCCGGGTGGGGATGCAATTTCGTCGCCGCAAAAATAGGGGTGCAGGAATTGCCGCCGTTATTACTACTGACGCTCCGTTTCGTATTGGTCGCGGCGCTGCTGATTCCCTTCGTGCCGCGTCCCACCGTGCCGTGGAAGCATCTGTGGTTGCAGGCATTTTTACTGGGTGTGGGTCATTTCGCGCTGATGTTCGCAGCATTAGCGATGGGGCTTGATGCCTCCAGCGCCGTTATCGCCACGCAACTGGGGGTTCCGTTCTCCTGCCTGCTCAGTGCGGTGATGTTCAATGACAGGCCGGGGCGGTGGCGGTCGCTGGGGTTGTTCGTCGCCTTCGCGGGGGTGATGGTGATCGCGGGGACACCCGCCATTACGCGCCAATATATTCCCTTCCTCGTCTGCTGCGTGGCGGCGGTGGCGTGGGCGGCGGCGAATATCGCCATGAAACGGGTGGGGGAAGTGCATATTCTTTCATTCCTCGCCTACATGTCACTGCTTTGCGTGCCGCAACTATTTGTATTGTCGGTTATTTTTGAATCTTCCGACTGGCCTGCCCCGGAAGAGGTGCATCTGCGCACATGGGCGGCGCTGGGGTATACGGTGCTGTTCTCCACGATCGTTTCGTATGGGTTATGGTTCAGTCTGCTGGGGCGTTACCCGGTCAGTCAGGTGACGCCGTTCTCGCTGCTGGTTCCCGTATTCGGCATCGGGTCGGCGCAGATTTTCCTTTCAGAACCGTTGTCGATGCAGTTCACTATCGGGGCGGCCATCATCATGGCCGGAGTAGGGATCATCATGCTGCGTGTGCCGAAGATGGGGATTTTTGAGAAATGAGCGTCGTCGTCCTGCCCTCGCCTAATTATAATGACCGGCCGGATGAGCCGGTATCAATGTTAGTCATGCATTACACGGGGATGCAGACGGCGGGGGATGCGCTGGCGCGGCTATGCAGCCCAGCGGCGGAAGTCTCCGCCCATTATGTGGTGACGGAAGAAGGTGAGATTCTTCAATTGGTTCCCGAACAAAAGCGGGCATGGCATGCCGGGAAAAGCCATTGGCGGGGGCGGGAGAATGTGAACGACATCTCTATCGGCATCGAAATCGTTAATCCCGGGCATGAGTTTGGGTATCGCGCGTTTCCTGTCCAGCAGATGGAGGCAGTACTGCAACTCAGCCTCGGCATCCTTGCCCGTCACCCGGCCATCACCCCGCGCAACGTCGTCGCCCATTCCGACATCGCCCCGGACCGCAAGGAAGACCCCGGTGAATTATTCCAATGGGGTTGGCTGGCCGACCACGGGGTGGGGGTATGGCCCAAAAACGACCTAGCAGTGCAGGAATATATGAATTTTTTACCACTCCAGCGGGGTGATAAGGGTCCGGAAGTGGCGATGGTCCTCTCCGGTTTACGGGAGTTTGGCTACCGGGTGGAGGATGTTTCAGCCGTTGGTTTTTATGAAGAAAAATTGTTTACCGCGTTCCAGCGTCACTTCCTGCCGCATAAACTCGATGAGGTATGGGATGCAGAGTGCCAGCAAGTACTTGATTTGCTGCTGAAAATATCCTAAACCATGTCCTGCCAGATGGCTGGGTGATCGCGGGAGGTTTACGCCTTCCGAGGAAAGTCCGGGCTCCACGGAACAGGATGCCGGGTAACGCCCGGCGGAAGTGATTCCAGGGACAGTGCCACAGAGAATAGACTACCTGTTGTTTGCCTCGATGCTCGGTCTACTGACCTGCGCAGTGAGGCGTGCTCAGGGCTGATGCGGTCTGCTGACCGCATTATCACTAGCAGACGCCAGGGAAAGGTGAAACGGTGCGGTAAGAGCGCACCGCGTTCCCGGTAACGGGAATGGCAGGGTAAACCCCATCCGGAGCAAGACCAAATAGGGGCGGCGTTCTGGCTTGCCAGAAGTGCGTTCCGCACCAGTCGTCCGGGTCGGTTGCTAGAGGGATGCGGTAACGTATCTCCCAGAGGAATGATCACCCTCGACAGAACCCGGCTTATAGGCCATCTGGCACTTTTCTTACCTTCTACTTGCGTTTCATGCTCGGTCTTATCGGGAATGAACCCTATCCACATGTTTATCCCCGCATGATGAGTTCGCCGCAAATTTCGTGGGTGCGTATTTCGTGCTGAAAAATAGGATAAAATTCGCCTGATAGGGCTTGACCGCCCCGGTAAAAATCAATATGCTCCCAAGATATCCCAAATAAACCCAATTTATTCCAAAAATACGGAATAAAGGGCCAAGCCTCTTGTGGATAGTAGGGTCAAATCTCTGTGTCACAAAACGATATAGATATTTTTCATAATGTTTCAAGAGGGGGTCAAGAGGTGAACATGGGGTTGACGGGTGGAGAAGAATGGCGCTGTTTTTATCAACGTACCCTAAGAAGATAGATAAGAAGGGACGGGTTTCCGTGCCCAGCCAGTTCCGCGCCGTGCTCGCCGCTGAGCCCTATCAGGGGCTAGTGATCTATAGTTCGTTCATCAATGATTGCATCGAGGCTTGCGGCATGAGCCGTATCGAGGCGCTGTCCGAGCGCATCGAAGCGCTTGACCCCTTCTCGGAAGAGCATGACGCATTCGCTTCCGCCATCCTTGCCGGTTCCATGCAATTGCCGTTTGACGGTGAAGGTCGCATCATCCTGCCGGAAGTATTGATGAAAGAGCTTGGTATCACCACCGACATCATCTTCGCCGGTAAGGGAAAAACATTCGAAATGTGGGCGCCGAAGGCATTCCTCGCTCATGCGAAGACGGCGCGGGAACAGGCGATGGAAAAACGCGGATTGCTGCGAGCCTTGCCGAAAGACGGGGGCGTGCAATGAACGACGCGCCGCATACCCCGGTATTGATGAAGGAAGTTCTGCACCACCTCAACCCGCGCGAAGGCGGGGTCTATGTCGATGCGACGTTCGGGGCGGGAGGGTATACACAAGCCATCCTGTCGGCCTGTTTGTGTAAGGTGGTGGCGCTGGACCGTGACCCGGCGGTGCAGCCGTTGGTGGAGAAAGTGAGTAGCCGGTTCAGTGGGCGGTTCGAGTTCATCCAAGGCCGATTCGGCGATATGGTCAAGTTGCTGGAAGCGCGTGGCATCAAGCATATTGATGGTATCGTGTTCGATATTGGTGTCTCTTCCATGCAGATTGATGAGGCAGAGCGTGGCTTCTCCTTCCAAAAGATGGGGCCGCTGGATATGCGCATGTCGCAAGAAGGGCCCACGCTGGCGGAGCGGCTACAGGATATTCCGGAAGCGGAATTGGCTGACATTCTCTATGTTTACGGCGAGGAAAAGAAGTCCCGCCGTATCGCAAAATTCATCGTTGAGGCGCGGACGTTGCAACCCATAACGACCACATTAGAACTGGCCTCCATCGTCCGTCGCGCAGTCCCGCAAGGCGGGAGCAAGATTGACCCGGCGACGCGGACATTCCAGGCACTCCGCATCTGGATGAACCGGGAATTAGAGGAGCTGGAACAAGGGCTTGCAGCGGCGAAGGAACTGCTGAAGCCGGATGGTCGTCTAGTGGTTGTGGTGTTCCATTCGTTGGAAGATCGCATTGTAAAACAGTTTCTTACTGAGGAATCGGGTAAGACGAACGGAATTTCGCGGCATATCCCGCTGGTGGCGGAGCGCAAAGTTGAGTCGAGTTTCAAGCTCCTCACCAAGAAGCCGGTGATGGCGGGGGAAGAAGAAACGCGCAGTAATCCGCGTGCGCGGTCGGCTAAGTTACGGGCAGCTATTCGCACCCCCGATACAGAGCGGACCGCGGCATGAGGCTTTCTCTCGCATATGTATTGCTCGGAATGACGTTGGCCATTTTCGGCCTCTATCAGGTGAAGTATCAGGTGCGCGATGTAAAGAACAAGGTCAAGGCACTAGAAGTGCAGCTCGTCAAGGAACGTAACTCGCTGCATGTCTTGAAGGCGGAGTGGGCGTATCTCAACCGACCGGAGCGGCTACAACATCTCAGTCAAAAATATTTTACGATGGCGCCGCTTTCGGGTACGCAATTAGTGGATGTGAAGACGTTACCGCCTGCCATCATCCTTCGTGATTCACCCATCTTGCCAGCGTCCGTTAACGTTCATGAGTAAATCCAAGAATATCCGCATCAAACACCACGGTAAGAACCGCCCGGTGACGGAGACGCGGGTGGCCAGTAACGGCGCGGTGGCGCAAGGGAAGCTGCGGCTGCTCTGCGTGGGGATGTTCTTTTTCCTGTGCTACGGGGCAATTTGCGTCCGGGTGGTGGAGTTGACCGTATTCCCGCCGGAGGCCAAGGATGCGGGAGCGGTGGCGCAGCATAGCCCGCGTACCGTGAAAGAGGAGGGGATTCCCCTGATGGCCCTCATCAAGCGGGACGAGAAAGTTATCCGTAACGTATTGAAACGGCTCGAGGAAGAAGTGCAGCAGGCGGAAGTGGTGCTGCCGCGCAAGAATATCGTCGATCGCAACGGGCTGGTGGTGGCGACGAGTCTGGAGACGGCCTCGCTCTTCGCCGATGCGCGGGATATCCGCCATCCGGAACAGACGGCGCGGGATTTGAAGAAAATCCTGCCGGATATCGATTACCCCACTATCAAAAAACGGCTGGCCTCGGGCAAAAGCTTCGTCTGGGTGCGGCGAAACCTGACTCCGCGTGAAGAAGAGGCGGTGAATATGCTCGGTGTGCCGGGGTTACATTTCCAGAAGGAATATACCCGCGTCTATCCGCAGAAAGAACTTCTCTCCCATGTGTTGGGGTTCGTGGGGGTGGATAATGCCGGGCTGGCGGGTATCGAGAAACATTTCGACAAGGATCTCCGTGATACGGAAGCGCATGAGCCGCTCCAGCTTTCCATCGACCTGCGGATGCAATATTTGTTGCATGACCAGTTGATGCGAACGGTATCGGACTTTAAGGCCATCGGTGCGGCTGGGATTATCGCCCATGTGCCGACGGGGGAGATTCGGGCGATGGTGTCGTTGCCCGATTTCGACCCGCATTACCCGGCGCGGGCCAATGCGGATACGTTATTCAACCGCGCGTCACTCGGCACGTACGAGATGGGTTCCACCTTCAAGACCTTTACGCTGGCGATGGCGCTGGAATATGGAACTACCAAGGTGCAGGACGGGTATGACGCGACGAACCCCATCCGCATCTCGCGCTTCACCATTAACGATTCCCACCCGCAAGCGCGCTGGCTGACCGTGCCGGAAATCTTTGCCTATTCGTCTAATATCGGGACGGTGCGGATGGCGATGGATGTGGGCGTGAAACGGCAACAGGAATTCCTGAAAGATATCGGGATGCTGGAACAGGTCGATATTGAATTGCCGGAGCGCGCCAAGCCGCTGGTTCCCGCCCAATGGGGGGAGGTCAGCATGATGACCATCGCCTTCGGGCATGGCATGTCGGTCACGCCGCTGCATCTGGTGCAGGGGATACGCACCGTCATTGGGGATGGTCACCGGGCGGGGTTGACGCTGGTGAAGGATAAGCAGGTGGCTTCCGGCGAGGAAGTCGTCGATCAGGAGAACGTGGATCACGTCCGCCGTCTGTTGCAGATGGTGGTGCAGTACGGGACGGGGAAACAGGGGAATGCCGCAGGATACCGCGTCGGCGGGAAAACCGGGACGGCGGAGAAGGTTGTGGGCCGGAGTTACGCGCACAAAGCGATGATCTCCTCCTTCCTCGGCGCCTTCCCGATGGATAACCCGGAATATATCGTCTACGTGATGGTCGACGAGCCGAAGGGCAATAAAAATACCTATGGATACGCGACCGGGGGGTGGGTGGCAGCGCCGACGGTCGGGCGGTTGATCAGCCAGATCGCGCCGATGCTCGGCATCGTGCCCAATTACCAGCCCACACCGGACGAGATGGATGCGTTCTGGGTGGATACCCAGAAGAGAGTGGCGGAAAACCGGGGGAAATTACATGCTGCCAGTTACCGCTCTCGCTAAGCATTATCCCCCGCTCGGCTGGGACTCGGCATGGGGAAACTTGACCGTCAGCGACATTACTTCCGATTCCCGCGCCGTGAGCCCGGGGACGGTGTTCGTGGCGATTCCGGGAACAGTCGTCAATGGTGAGGATTACATAGGACAGGCCGTGGAACGCGGAGCGGTGGCAATTGTCTGTCGTCCGGAAGCGGAATCGCGCGTGCCGGAAGCGGTCGCGAAGCTGGTGGTGGAGCAGCCGCGTCTGGCGTTGGCGAAATATGCCGCCCTCACTTACGCCCCGCAACCACGCCGCGTCGTCGCGGTGACGGGGACGGACGGGAAATCCTCCACGGTGGAATTCGCGCGGCAATTATGGGAGCGCTTGGGGAAAGCCTCGGCGAGTATGGGGACACTCGGGATACGAACGGACCATGCGATGCCCGACCTTGGGATTCACCACACGACGCCCGATGCGGTGTTGCTTCACAAGCAGTTACAGCTCTGCCACGGCCACGGTATCCAGCATGTGGCGATGGAAGCGTCCAGCCATGGGCTGGATCAGTTTCGGTTAGATGGGGTCATCCTCGATGCCGCGGCGTTTACAACCTTTGGCGCGGATCACCGGGATTATCATCCGACGACGGAATCGTATTGGAACGCAAAGGCCGAACTCTTCACACGTGTATTGCCGCTCGGCGGGTGGGCTGTGCTCAATGCGGATGATGGGCGGATTGCGTCCTTGGCGATGGATTGCCTGTCACGCGGGCAGTTGGTGTTAACCTTTGGGCGGCATGGGAAAGCGTTGCAGTTGATTGAGGCGAAGCCCGTGCCGCAGGGGTTAGAGGCGTCGCTGGTCATCGAAGGGAAACCGTGGAAGGGCATCATTCCTTTATATGGCGAATTCCAGGTGATGAATATTTTGGCGGCCATCGGCCTCGTCATCGCCGATGCGCCGGGGACGGATGCACTTCTCTATCATTTGCCGGATATGCAAGGTGTATCCGGACGGTTAGAGCAGGTGGGGATGCATCCTAAGGCCGCGCCGATATTCGTCGATTACGCGCATACGCCGCAGGCGCTCAGTAATATATTGAAGGCGCTGCGCAAGCATACGACGGGGAAATTGAGCGTTGTGTTCGGCTGTGGCGGTGACCGGGATGCGGCGAAACGGCCGGAGATGGGGCGCATTGCCGCCGATCTCGCTGACCGCATCATCGTGACGGACGATAATCCACGTAGTGAGAACCCGGCAACTATTCGTGCACAGATATTGGCCGAATGCCCTGACGCGATGGAAGTGGGTGACCGGACAGAGGCCATCACCCGCGCGGTGGAATTGCTGCAGTCGGGGGATGTGCTGGTGATCGCCGGAAAAGGGCATGAGACCACGCAAACGGTGGGCAAAGAGATACTCCATCATAACGACGCCGAGGTGGTGCGTGGACTCTTAGGAATGAACATGAAGGAAGACGCATGAGCCTGTGGAATCACGAAACGGTGCGCGCGGCGACGGGCGGTGAGGTGACCGGCCAATGGCAGGCGACGCGTGTCGTCATCGATAGTCGTAACGTGCAGCCGGGGGATGTGTTTGTCGCACTGCGCGGGGAGCATTTCGACGGGCATGCCTTCGTGACTGCGGCGAAGAATCGTGGCGCGGTGGCGGCGATGGTGGATCATGTACCAGCGGATGTCGCGCCGAACTTCCCTTTAATTATCGTGGAAGATACGCTGGAGGGATTACGCCAATTAGCGATGGCGGCGCGGGAGCGGTTCACGGGTAATATCATCGCGGTGACGGGCAGCGTGGGGAAAACCTCGGCCAAGGAAATGCTGCGCACGGCATTTTCAGCGCTGGGTGAAGCCTATGCAACATCGGGGAATTTCAATAACCATATCGGTATGCCGCTGACGCTTGCGAACCTGCCTATAACCAGTCACACGGCCATTCTTGAAATGGGGATGAATCATGCGGGGGAAATCACGCCGCTTACAACGCTTGCTAAACCACATGCTGTCCTTATTACCAATGTAGAAGCGGTGCATCTCGAATTCTTCTCCGGTATTGAAGGCATAGCCGATGCGAAGTCGGAGATATTCAATGGGTTGGGACAGGAGGGGGTGGCCATCCTTCCGGCGGATAGCGCACAATTGCCGCGTCTTAAACAGAATGCTGAAAAAGCGGGTGTGGCGCATGTGCTGACCTTTGGGGAACAAGCGAGCGCGGATTTCCGGTTGCTCGATGTGACGATTGACCGCATGGGAACCAGTGTGGAGGCGCAGATCATTCATACACCGATGTCGTACAAGGTCGGAACGTATGGGCGGCATTGGGCGGTGATGTCGCTCGCCGTGTTGGGCGTCGTCGAGGCATTAGGCGAAGACCTTGCCAAAGCCGCGCAGGCCTTGGCGCGGTTCAGGGAATTGCCGGGGCGGGGGGCGGTGCGGCCGCTGGTGATCGACGGAAAAGAGATTTTGTTGGTCGATGATAGTTATAATGCGAGCCCCGTTTCCATGCAGCAGGGATTGCGGAATCTGCATGACTTACATCGGCTGATCGGCGGCAAGGGGCGGACGGTGGCCGTGCTGGGCGATATGCTGGAGCTGGGAGAAGAGACCCATGCGCTGCACGTGAGTCTGGCTGGGCCTGTGAGGGAATGGGGCATCGATACCGTCTATTGCGCGGGGCCGCGCATGAAGCATCTTTATGATAGTCTCCCCTCAGCCACTCAAGGCGGATGGTGGGAAAAAGCGGATGATATGCGTGATTCCCTGATTGCATCTATAAAATCCGGTGATACGTTAATGGTTAAAGGCTCACACGGAAGCTATGTCTATACAATAGCGGAGCATATACTAGCACTCGGTCAGGCAGCAGGGAAAAAGGAGAGGACTGATGCTCTATAATTTGCTGTATCCGCTGGCCGAGGATATTCAGCTATTCAACTTGTTCAAATACATCACGTTCCGCAGTGGCGGCGCGATTCTCACCAGCTTGCTCATCAGCTTCATCATGGGGCCGAAGCTCATCCGCTGGTTGAAGAAAAAGCAGGGCTATGGGCAGCCGATTCGGGAGGACGGGCCGGAGAGTCACCTCATCACCAAAAAGGGCACGCCGACGATGGGCGGGGTGCTGATCCTGTTCGCGGTGGGGATTTCGACATTACTCTGGGCGGATTTAGAAAATGCCTATGTATGGATCATGCTGTTCATTACTCTCGGGTATGGGATGATCGGGTTCTTGGATGATTTTTTGAAAGTCTCCAAGCGGAACAGCAAGGGGTTGCCGGGACGGTTGAAATTGGTGGCGCAATTTGGGTTGGCGCTGATCGCGACGATATGGATTCAGCATGTGGCGCCGGATTCCATTGATTCGCATCTGGCGTTGCCGTTCTTTAAAACCTACATGCCGGATTTGGGTCTTCTCTATCTGCCATTTGCAATGCTGGTCATCGTCGGTGCATCCAATGCGGTGAATTTGACGGATGGGCTGGATGGGCTGGCTATTGTTCCTATCATGATTGCGGCGGCGTGTTTTGCGTTGATTTGTTATCTCGTCAGTAACGTAGTGTTTTCGACCTATCTGCAAATACACAATGTTCCGGGCGCGGGAGAGGTGACGGTATTCTGCGCCGCATTCATCGGTGCGGGGCTCGGGTTCCTGTGGTTCAATGCGCCACCGGCGATGGTGTTCATGGGGGATACGGGAAGCTTAGCAGCGGGCGGAGCGATTGGCGCGGCCAGCGTCATCACCAAGCATGAACTGGTGCTTGCCATTATAGGTGGATTGTTTGTACTGGAGGCGGTGTCGGTCATCGTACAGGTCGTATCGTTCAAACTGACGGGCAAGCGCGTGTTCCGCATGGCCCCGATCCATCATCATTTCGAGAAACTGGGCTGGGCGGAACCGACGATCGTTATCCGCTTCTGGATCATCGCCATCGTGCTCGCACTGATCGGTCTTTCGACGTTGAAGTTGAGGTAGGAACATGATTTTGCTGCCGCAATACAGGGGTAAAAAAATCGGCGTGTTCGGTATGGCGAAGGCTGGGCGGGCGACCGTTGCTTCGCTACTGGAAAGCGGTGCGATTATCTATGCGGCGGATGACAAGATGGAAGCGGCGACAGGGATGCCGCAGCATGCGCAGTATCACGCGGAACCGTTTGCGGCATGGCCGTGGAACGAGTTAGAAATGCTGGTGCTTGCGCCGGGTGTTCCGTTGACCCACCCCGCACCGCATGCGGTAGTAATCGAAGCGCAAAAACATGGGTGCGAGGTAATCGGCGATATCGAATTACTATTCCGCGCCTGCCCGGATGCGCGTTATATCGGGATTACCGGGACGAACGGAAAATCGACGACGACAGCACTGATCGGGCATATCTTGAAAGATTCCGGCATGGCCACGGAAGTGGGCGGGAATCTGGGTACGGCCTGCCTTTCGCTGGAGCCGCTCGGAGAAGAGGGCATCTATGTGTTGGAATTGTCTTCGTACCAGTTGGACTTGCTGCGTAGCTCTCATTTCGACATTGCGTGCTGGATGAACATCACGCCGGATCATCTGGATCGTCATGGCGATATGGATGGGTATGTTGCAGCAAAGCAGAATATCTTTAAGCGACAAGGGGCTGCGGATGTTGCCATTATCGGAGTGGATGATGCGTATAGTGACGCGGTGGCGCATGAGCGCATTGCTGCGGCGCAACAACGGGTTGTGCCGGTATCCGTGAAAACACCTGTGCAGGAGGGTATCTATGTCAAAAACGATGCGCTGTATGATGAGTTTTCAGGGTTGCAGACGACGTATGATTTACGTAAGCCCCAGCGGTTGAAGGGTCTACATAACTGGCAGAATGCGTGCATCGCCTATGCGGCATGTCGTGCTGCGGGGATTGCACCGGAGCGCATTTTCCGTGCGATGGAAACCTTCGAGGGATTGCCGCACCGGATGGAGTGGGTGCGCGAGTTGGACGGTGTGACATTCGTCAATGATAGTAAGGCTACCAATGCGGATTCTACGGAGAAAGCATTGGCGACGTATGATTCCATTTATTGGATTCTCGGGGGTAAAGCCAAAGCGGGGGGGATTTCCACGCTGTCGCAGTATTTCCCCCGCATCCGCCATGCCTTTTTGATAGGGGATGCAGCAAAAGAATTCGCGGCGACGTTGGAAGGGCGTGTTCCTTATACGCAGTGTGGAACGCTGGAAAAAGCGACGCAGCAAGCTGCAGCAAAAGCGCAGCAAGATAATGCGAAAGACGCGGTGGTGTTGCTTTCCCCGGCATGCGCATCCTTCGATCAATGGCCGAATTTCGAGGCGCGTGGCGATGCATTCCGGAGTTACGCCAATGCCGTTACCTCACGCGGAGTGAAAGCGTCATGAGCACGATGCGCAGCAAAGCACAGGCGAGTTTCGACCGGACGAATACCTCTGCCTTCGGACGCTGGTGGTGGACGGTGGATCGTATCAGCTTCTTCATTCTCCTGTTGCTGATCTGCCTCGGTGCGGTGTTGGTGACGGCGGGAAGTCCGCCAGTTGCGCGGCGCATCAATCTTGACCCGTTCTATTTCGTCAGCCGTCAGGAAGTGTTTTTAGCGCTTTCGATTCCGGTGATGATCGGTATCTCGATGTTGCCGGTACAGCATATCAGGCGATTGGCCGTGCTGGGATTTTTGGGGAGTATCGTCTTACTGGCCATCCTGCCCTTCATGGGGGCGGAAATCAAAGGGGCGAAACGCTGGTTGAGCATCGCGGGCATGACCGTCCAGCCTTCCGAATTCATCAAACCCTGCTTCGCGGTAGTGATGGCGTGGATGCTGGCGGAACGGTGGAAGACGCCGGGTTTTCCGGGCTATCGCATCGGGTTGGCGTTGTTCGGATTGGTGGCGGGGCTGCTTATCATCCAGCCGGATTTCGGGATGGTGATTACCATCTCGGCCATGTTCGGTGCACAATTATTTCTGGCCGGTCTGCCTTTCATGTGGGTAGTGGCGATGATATGCAGCGGTGGATTCGGGGTAGTGGCGGCGTATCATACCCTGCCGCACGTCGCGAAGCGTATCGACGGATTTCTCAGTCCCGACAAAGCGGATAATTATCAGGTGGGCAAATCCATTCAAGCGTTCGAGAGTGGGGGATTCTTTGGGCGTGGGCCGGGGGAGGGTGAGGTAAAATGGTTTTTGCCTGATTCGCATACGGATTTTATCTTCTCTGTCGCTGCTGAAGAATTCGGTGCGCTAGTCTGTCTAGGCATCGTAACGCTTTACGCGGTATTCGTGCTGCGTGGGTTCATACGCATGATCAAGGAGCCGGATATGTTCGTGATGCTTGCAGCCAGCGGGATTTTGGTGCAATTTGGCATTCAGGCGGTCATCAATATGGGGGTGGCGGTACAGCTGCTTCCCGCCAAGGGGATGACGTTGCCGTTCCTCAGCTATGGTGGTTCCTCACTTCTGGCGATAGCGCTGGCGATGGGGATGTTGCTGGGGTTCTCGCGCCGCCGCTTCGGTACGGTGGGCCACGCTATCAGAAAATACGGAGACGCATAATAGGATGACAACGCAGAAACATATCGTGCTGGCGGCGGGGGGAACTGGGGGGCACATCTTCCCGGCGGAAGCGTTGGCCGAGGAATTGACCAAGCGCGGTCACCGCGTGAGCATGGTCACCGATAAGCGGTTCAGCGATTATAGTGCGGGCAGCATGAAGGGTATATTGGGACAAATTCCCATCTATCCCATTCAGGCGGGGACGTTCGGACGGAACTTTACGCAGCGCTTGATGGGAGTGGCCAATATCGGGCTGGGGATTCTGCAGGCGCGCAGCATATTGCGTAAAATCAAACCGGATGCGGTGGTCGGTTTCGGCGGGTATCCCTCTTTCCCCACCATGATGGCAGCGACCGGGCGCAATGTACCGACCATTATCCACGAGCAGAATGCGATGCTCGGCAAAGCCAATCGTGCATTGGCCTCCCGCGTATCCCGCATTGCAACATCATTTCCCGAAACAGGGCTGGTGAAGCAGGAAAATCAATATAAGGTAACACTGGTGGGGAATCCGGTACGCTCTTCCATTCGCGCATTGCGTGATGTGCCGTATCCTGACCTGTCCGAGGATGGCGCGATGCGAATTCTCGTGATGGGCGGAAGTCAGGGCGCGTCGGTATTCAGCCATGTCGTGCCGCAGGCCATCGGGCTATTGCCGGAATCATTACGACATCGGTTACGCGTCGATCAACAAACCCGTTCGCCCGATATGGAAATGACGCGGCAGGCCTATGATGACATCAACGTCAACGCCGATCTTCTGCCGTTCTTCACCGACGTGCCGGCACGCATGGCCTCGGCGCATCTGGTAATTTCGCGCTCGGGTGCATCGACCATTGCAGAATTGACCTGCGCGGGCCGGCCTTCAATCCTTGTGCCTTATCCGCAAGCGACGGACGATCACCAGACGGCGAATGCCAATGCGGTGGAAGAAAAAGGCGGTGCATGGCTGATGCCTCAGGATGCCTTCACGACGGAAGCGCTTGCGGCACGGCTGGAATCCTTCCTGACGCTTCCAGCAAGCCTGTCACGGGCAGCGGTAAACGCGCATGGATTCGGGCGGCATTTGGCGGCGAGTGATCTTGCTGATTTAGTATTCGAGGAAATAGCGCGGTTCGAGCGCGGGGAGAAATTGACGTTCACGGCGACGTCCAAGAAAGACGTGCCCATACGCGAAAAGGAGATGGCGGCATGAGTCTTCTGCCTTTACGCACATTGCCGATTTCGCGCACCTTGTCACTTGATGTCGGTATCTTGCATTTCGTCGGTATCGGAGGTATCGGCATGAGTGGTATCGCCGAGATATTGCATAACCTTGGGTATAAGGTGCAGGGGACGGACATCGCCGAGAATTATAACGTGGATCGCCTGCGTAAGCTTGGCATCGACGTGTTTATCGGCCATAAAGCTGAGCATCTAGGCGATGCGGCGGTAGTGGTGATTTCCTCTGCTGTGAAAGCGGATAACCCGGAAGTGGTGGAAGCGCGGCTGCGCCGTATCCCTGTCGTGCGCCGGGCGGAGATGTTGGCGGAATTGATGCGGCTGAAAATGTCGGTCGCTATCGCGGGGACCCATGGGAAGACGACGACGACGTCGATGATGGCGGCACTGTTTGAGGCAGCGAAGATGGAGCCGACGGTCATTAATGGCGGCATCATTAATGCGTATGGAACCAATGCGCGCGTCGGTAAAGGTGAGTGGATGATCGTTGAGGCGGATGAGTCGGACGGGACGTTTATCCGGCTGCCCATCACCATCGGCGTAGTAACGAACATGGACCCCGAGCATCTCGATTTTTATGGCAGTTTCGATAAGGTGAAGGATGCCTATAAATCCTTCATTGAAAATTTGCCGTTCTACGGCTTCGCGGTATTGTGCGCGGATCACCCGGAAGTGCAGGGGCTGATGAGCCGCGTGCCTGATCGGCGTATTATTACGTATGGATTCAGCCCACAGGCGGATATCCGCGCGGTGAATTACCGCACGGAAGCGGATGCACAATTATGCGATGTAGAGTGCAGCAATCGTACCACGGGTGAAATGGAAGTTGTTCCTAATTTCAAGCTGCCGGTGTATGGTAAACATAACATGCAGAACGCGCTCGCAGCATTCGCCGTGGCGCGGGAATTGTCGATGCCGACAGCAACCATTCTGAAGGGGATGGCGGAGTTCGGTGGGGTAAAGCGGCGCTTCACCAAAACGGGGGAAGTGTCAGGTATCACCATTATCGACGATTACGGCCATCACCCAGTTGAAATCGCGGCGACGCTTTCATCTGCTCGGCAGGCACGTCCCAAAGGAACGGCAAAAGTCATCGCCGTGGTGCAGCCGCATCGCTATACGCGGTTGCGCGATCTGTTTAATGATTTTTGCACCTGTTTCAACGATGCGGATATGGTGCTGGTGTCGGATGTATACGCGGCGGGGGAATCACCCATCGACGGTATCAGCCGGGATACGATGGTGCAGGGATTACTCGCACACGGACATAAGTTCGCGCAAGGATTCAGTGGCGAGGAAGAGCTCGTTGAACGCGTCGCGGAACTGGCGCAGGCGGGGGATATGGTGGTGTGCCTTGGCGCTGGGAGTATCTCCGGCTGGGCGAATCATCTGCCGGAAGCGCTTGAGAAAACCCTTGGCAGCAAGAAGGCCGGATAGGAATGTTGACCCTCGTGCAGGATAGACCGATGAGTGAGCCAGAAGCAGTGGAATTGCCCGAGTATCTGAAGGGGTTGCGTGGCCGTATCCGTCCGCGCGCAGTGCTGGCGAAACGCTGTTGGTTCCAAGTCGGCGGTGAGGCGGATTTCCTGTTCACGCCGGAGGACGTGGAAGATTTGAAGCAATTCCAGTGGCAAGTGCCGTTGCATGTGCCGGTGTTCATCCTTGGTGTTGGGTCGAATCTGTTGATCCGTGACGGCGGGGTGGATGGCATCGTGCTGCGGTTGGGGCGTGGGTTCACGGGCATCGATATATTGCACGGGCATAAGATGGTGGTCGGTGCGGCGGCGCTGGATACCAATGTTGCGCTGGTAGCGAGGGAGCATGGTATCGGTGGGTTAGAATTCCTGTCAGGGATTCCGGGAACTATCGGTGGTGCGTTGGCGATGAATGCAGGTGCATATGGTCGCGAAATCAAGGATGTGCTGGTGGAAGCGGAATATGTGGATCGCGAAGGCAAGGTTCATATCGTGACGCCCGAGGCGCTGGATATGAAATACCGTCATACGGATGTGCCTGACGATGCGGTGTTTACCCGCGCGGTATTGCAAGGCGTACCGGACGAGGTAGAGGCTATCGCTTCGCGGATGCAGCATATCTCGCATGAGCGGGAAAAGACGCAGCCGGTGCATACACGCACGGGCGGCAGTACCTTTAAGAATCCTGCCGGGTATAAGGCATGGCAGTTGATTGACGAAGCGGGATGTCGTGGGCTTGCTATCGGCGGGGCGCAGGTGTCGGAATTGCACTGTAACTTTTTGATCAATCATGGCGGTGCAACCGCCGCTGAATTGGAGACATTGGGCGAAGAAGTCCGCCGCCGCGTGCGTGAGCATTCCGGGTTGATGCTGAACTGGGAGATCATGCGCGTCGGCAAACCAAAAAAACAAGAGGAAAAAGCATGACGCAACATGTTGCTGTATTGATGGGTGGATGGTCGAGTGAGCGGGAAGTGTCGCTAACATCGGGACGT
>JBGTBD010000072.1:0-25704 GCA_041749475.1 Rickettsiales bacterium | reverse complement strand
CTGCCCATCGTCGAAGGCGGCAAAGGCATCGGCGCAACCAACGGCCAGAGCGCGGGCGCATTCGCCGCAGCAGGCGCGGTGGGAACCTTCTCCGGCGTCAACGCCCAGATTTACGACACTGAGGGCAACGTCATTCCCTATAGCTACAAAGGCACGACCCGTCGCGAACGCCATGAAGAACTGGTGGAACTCAGCACGCGCGGGGCCGTCACGCAAGCACTCATCGCGCACGAAGTCTCCGGCGGCAATGGCCGCATCCATATGAACGTCCTGTGGGAAATGGGCGGGGCGGAGCGCATTTTGCAAAACGTCCTCAGCCAGACCAAGGGCATGATCCACGGCGTCACCTGCGGCGCAGGCATGCCATATAAACTGGGCGAGATCGCCGCTTCGCATGGCGTCTATTACCATCCCATCATCTCCTCCATGCGCGCCTTCCGCGCTCTCTGGAAACGCGCCTATCATAAAACGAGCGATTGGCTCGGCAGCGTCGTCTATGAAGACCCGTGGCTGGCCGGTGGCCATAACGGCCTCTCCAACGAGGAAGACCCCAAAATACCGCAAGACCCATATCCCCGCATCGTCGAACTCCGCACTTTCATGAACGAAGTCGGTCTACATGACACCCCCATCATCATGGCGGGTGGCGCATGGCACTTACGCGATTGGCAGTCATGGCTGGACAACCCCGCCGTCGGCCCCATCGCCTTCCAGTTCGGCACGCGCCCGTTATTGACCAAGGAAAGCCCCATCCCCGAAGGCTGGAAAGAACGCCTCCTGCACTTGAAAGAAGGCGATGTCTTCCTCAACCGCTTCAGCCCCACCGGGTTTTATTCCTCTGCCGTGAACAATGATTTCATCAAGGAACTGCGCAGCCGTGGCGAACGCCAGGTGGAATATCGCACCGAAGCCGACGCGGAATTCTCTGCCATATACGAATTCGGCCCCCGCAAGCGCCCGCACTACGTCCGCCCCGCCGACCTCGCGCAAATCCGCCAATACGAAGCCGCTGGGTATATCGAAGCGATGAAGACGCCGGACGATACCTTCATCTTCGTCACCCCGGAAAAAGGCGCAGAAATCCATACCGATCAGGTCGAGTGCATGGGCTGCCTCTCCCATTGCCGTTTCTCCAACTGGAAAGACTACGGCGACTACACCACGGGGAAGAAAGCCGACCCCCGCAGTTTCTGCATTCAGAAGACCCTGCAGGACATCATCCTCGGCTCCCCCGTTGAAAAACAACTCATGTTCTCAGGCCACAACGCCTACAAATTCGCCAATGACGATTTCTATTCCGGCGGCCATATCCCGACCGTCAAAGAACTGGTCGATAGGATCATGACGGGGAATTAATTTACATTACACGCATACGTATCATGAATAAAAGACTTCAGCATAAGTGGGCCACTAACAACATATACTGTGTCCACATCTTCAATTGCTTTTTTTGGAAGCTTTTCAACCATTAGAACAAATTGCCGTGCGATAGATTTATCTTTGGATGATGTGTCTTTATAGAATTCTGGTGTGCAGATTCTTCGAGATTCAAGGTAATCATGTAATATTACATCTTTGGGATCCGAAGGATCATACGGCATCTCACCTTGAGGGGCTGCAGCAAGTATTCCTAGAATAACGCCAGAACAGAAACTTTTGATCGATTCTTCCATACGGCCTTGCTCAGCAAGCTCTACCGTACGTCTGCAATCATTGGCCATATCCCTAATGCGCATATGATTCATATAATATGATTTATAGGTTTCTTGTTTGGAGGCGCAGCCGACAAGTAAAAAAACCATCGAAAGTGCCAGGCATCTACTCATCAAACTTCTCATCCGCATATACCCCGAACAGTACGGACTTCTCCAACCACCCCTTATGCCCCGTGATGACGAGGTAGCACCAGTCGGCGTTGCAGCGTTCGATGCGGGCGATGACGCCGGGTTCGGCGTGGAAAGCGATGGGGGCGGTGGTTTCCGGGAAGCGGCGGAACTCGGCGTTGGCCTTGCCCGTCACCAGCGCAGTGCGCGTGCCGGAAAGCTGGCCTTTATGCAGCCACCCAGTCTCCCCGTCCATATCGCGGATTTTGCGCCAATGCTCATATTCCTCGATGATTTCCACGGGCATATGACGGCGCTTATAGACCCATTTGATAGGGTAGGTGACATTGGGGCCAACCCGCAGATTCACCTCGTTCCATTTCAGCGATACGAACCGCGGCACGGGCAATTTCTCCTCCGCCGCGAACGCGGGAAGGGTAAACAGCCCCATAACAAGGAGTGTAATAAGGAACGGAAAGGCGCGAACCATTAAAAGAACTCCAGACTCACGGAAAAGAGTTTCTCGACTTTGCCGACCATATCGGCGGTGGCGAGCATCAGTACGTTGTCCTCCTCCTCGATCATCGTCGACCCGTCGGGGATGATGACCTTGCCTTTACGTACGATCGCGCCGAAGACGATGCCTTTCGGCAGCTTCAACCCCTCGATGGTCTTGCCGACGATAGGCGAGGTGGCGACCGCTTCGGCTTCGATGATCTCCGCCGCCCCGTCGAGGATGGTATGGACGGAGTTGATCTTGCCCCGCCGCACATGGCGGAGAATGCTGGAAACCGTGCTCTCACGCGGGTTTACCGCCACATCGATACCGAGATTCCCCAACAGCGGTACATACGTATTATGATTGACCAGCACGATGGAACGCTGACACCCATGCCGCTTAGCGAGCAGAGAAGCGAGGATGTTGACCTTATCGTCATTGGTGACGGCGATGATGGTATCGGTTTTTTCGATGCCGCATTCGGCGAGGATTTCCGCATCCAGCCCGCTGCCGTGGATGACGGGCGTCTGCTTCAGCGTCTCGACGATTTCCTCCGCGCGGGCCATATTCAGCTCAATCACCTTGACCTGCACGTCCGGTTCGTCCTCTAGCTCCTGCGCGATGGTGTAGCCGATATTCCCACCTCCGAGGATGATGATGCGCTGCGCCTCTTTCTCCGCATGACCGAAGAGGGCGAGCGCCTTCTTCACGTCCTTCGTATCACACAGGAAATAAACGATGTCGTCGGTATGCAGGATGAGGTCGGCGCGTGGGAATGTGACCGTCCCCTGATGCGAGACGCCGAGAATCTTCATCTTCAAATCCTCCATGCGGTGCTGGGCAAGGCTTAGGGGAACATTGTTGAGTGAGGCGTTCTTCTCGCACCGCACGGCGAGCACGCGGATGGTGTCGTCAACGAAGGGCATCATATCCATTGCCCCCGGCGCATGGAGGCGGCGCAGGATGGCTTCCGCCACCTCGATCTCAGGCGAGATGATGACGTCGATAGCGAGTCTGTCCGCTGCGAATAGGCGTTTCCATTCCGGTTCGAGATATTCCTGATTACGGATACGCGCGATTTTGGTGGGGATATTGAACAGCGTATTCGCCACCTCGCAGCAGACCATATTCACCTCGTCCGAATTGGTGACGGCGATCAGCATGTCCGCTTCATCCGCACCCGCACGGCGAAGTACGTTGGGGTGCGCCGCGAAGCCCACGATGCCTTGTGCATCGAGCGAGTCATTCAATTTGCCGATGAGGGATTCCTGCTGGTCGATGACCACGATTTCGTGATCCTCATGCGTCAACTGGGCGGCGATATTGTATCCGACCTGACCCGCTCCGCAGATGATGATTCTCATGACGACCCTCTAGCTGTTAGCGGTGTGTCGTGACGGAAAACGCGAGATGCGTTACGCCGGCACTTTCTCGTCGCTGTGGATACCGAGCATCTTCAGTTTGCGGTGCAACGCCGAACGCTCCATGCCGATGAATGCCGACGTTTTCGAGATATTCCCCCCGAACCGCGCGATCTGGGCGGAGAGATATTGCCGCTCGAAAATCTCCCGCGCTTCACGAAGCGGCAGGGACATGATGGCGTTATTATCGTCCGTGTTCATGATGGTCGAATGCGTCTCCAGCAATTCCGGCGGCAGCATTTCCGGCTCGATTGCGCTGGTGGATTCGCCCGGCGCCATGATGAGCAACCATTCCATCACGTTACGCAAATGGCGGATATTACCCGGCCATGCATAGGCCTGCAAAATCGCCATCGCCTCGTCGGAGATCTTACGCGCGCTCATACCGGCGGAATCAGCGGCACGCTTCAGGAAATACTGGCAAAGTTCGGGAATATCCTCACGACGTTCGCGCAAATTCGGCATATGGAACGGCACGATATTGAGGCGGTAATAAAGGTCTTCCCGGAAACGACCGGCCTTGATCTCTTCTTTCAAATCGCGGTTGCTGGCAGCAATCACGCGCACATCGACGGCGATGCGTTTCGTGCCGCGTACGCGCTCAAAATTCTGTTCCTGCAAGGTGCGGAGGATGCGCCCTTGCGTTTCCCAATGCATGTCGGCGATTTCGTCAATAAACAGTGTTCCGCCATGCGCGCGCTCGAACAAGCCAAGCTTTTCTGCAACGCCTGTGGGATTCGCTTCTTCGATACCGAACAGTTCGATATCCATCTGTGACGGCAACATGGAAGCCGCGTTCAGCGTCACGAAATTGCCCTGGCGGCGATGCGATTTGGCATGGATGAGGCGGGCGACGACTTCTTTACCCGTGCCTTCTTCCCCCGTGATGAGGATGCGGCTATTGGTCGGCGCGACCTTCTCGATATTGGCTCGAACCTGATTGATAACGGTGGAGGAGCCAATGAGTTTCATCTCATTATACCCGCGCAATTTCATCTCGGAATTTTCGCGGCTGAGGCGGGAGAGTTGTAATGTGCGGTTGATGACATGCATCAGTTTTTCGGCTGTGAACGGCTTCTCGATGAAGTCGTAGGCTCCCATCTTGATGGCGCTGACCGCCGTCTCGATATTGCCGTGCCCGCTGATCATGACAACGGGTATGCCCGGATATTTACTCTGGCAGATTTCGAGAATGCCCAGCCCGTCCAGTTCACTGCCTTGCAGCCATATATCGAGAATGAGCAAGCCGGGGACGCGCGCCGCGAGGGATTTCAGCGCCTGGTCGCTATTACCTGCCTGACGCGGGGAGAACCCCTCATCTTTCAGTATTTCGGAAATAAGCTCACGAATATCGCTCTCATCATCTACTACAAGTACGTCTAGGCCCATAATGCTAATTGCTCCAGCTTTTCAATGGCTTGAAGGTGAAACACACCTCCAGTGATAAAAATGTTACTACTACTCATAGACCTTTGACGCGGTCGATGCAATAACTATTGATATTGTCGATCAAGCGTCGAAGGAAACGACAAGGTGATCATCGCACCACCCTCATTCCGATTGGCCAACGTGATGTTACCTTTATGATCTTCCATGATTTTTTTGACGATGGCCAGGCCCAGCCCCGTCCCCTTCGCGCGGGTGGTGACGTAGGGCTCCAGCATCTTCTCCATATTTTCCGACGGGAAGCCGACGCCATTATCCATCACCTCGATCAGGAAGCGCCCCGGCATATAACGCGTGCGTACCATGATCTCGCCAAGAGGCCGCAATTCATCGCCGTTCTTCACCCGTCGCTCAATGGACTCGGCGGCGTTCTTGAGCAGGTTGGTGAGAATCTGGCTGATCTGCCGTTCATCACACCGTAAGGTGAACGGGTCTTCTTCCAGCGACAGGCTGATACGGATTTCCGGAAATCCTGTCTGTGCAGAGAAGGTCGCCTTTTTCAAAATATCGCAGATGTCGTTATCGCGGATCACCGCTTGCGGCATACGCGCGAAGGAAACGAACTCGTCTACCATACTGCCGATATCCGCCGCGTGACGGCTGATGGTGTCGAGATATTTGAGGAACATGGCCTGCTCCTCGGCGTCCACTGGCATATGCTTCTTGCGCAGGCGCTCCAGCGAGAGCTGGATCGGCGTCAGCGGATTCTTAATCTCATGCGCGATGCGGCGCGCGACATCCGACCACGCAGCCCGGCGCTGCGCGGAAACGAGTGGGGAGATGTCATCGAACGTGATGACGTAGCCTTCAATCTTATCACCCTGCATTTCGGTGGTGATGCGCACGTGCAGCGTCAATACCTTAGCTCCGCGCGGAAGCGTTACGTCCTCCTGCACCAATTCGCCCGGATGTTCCTCCGCCCGTTGCAGCAAGGCAGAGATTTCCGGCATCAGCTTCAGGATGGGGTCGTTCTTGATGTCTTGGTCATTACTGATTTCCAGCAGGCGGCAGGCGGAGCTGTTGAATAGCGTCACCTTCTGCGCATTATCGACCGCGATCACCCCGGCGGATGCGCCTTCCAGAACCGCTTCCGTAAGACGGCGACGCTCATTAAGCATCCGCGTTGCCTGTGTTACTTCCTGACGCTGCGTCTGCAACTGCTCGGTCATCCGGTTAAAGCGGCGGGTGAGGGTGGAGATTTCGTCATTCTCGACGGAAGGTTCCACCCGCGTCGAGAAATCCCCCGCGCGGACACGCTCGGTTGCGTTGATCAGACGCGACAGGGGATTGACCAGCCGTTGCGCAAACAAAATCCCGTACCAGATAACGGTCAGCAATAACACCAGCGAGACGATGAAGAACACCAGCGAGAACTGTACCTGTAACTCTCCGATCTGGCTTTTCAGTTTCTTATATTGATTCGCCGCCCCTTGCGTCGCGTCCACATGCTCGACGACTTTTTC
The DNA here is from genome assembly GCA_041749475.1 of Rickettsiales bacterium. Taxonomy (GTDB): domain Bacteria; phylum Pseudomonadota; class Alphaproteobacteria; order Rickettsiales; family UBA998; genus JBGTBD01. The sequence goes on along the minus strand of JBGTBD010000072.1, from coordinate 19,052 downwards.
ATCAATCAGCCGGCTGACATAGAGATAGGTATTGGTCGCTTCATCCAGCAACACGATTCCGGCAATACGATCATCCTCGTCCATTAAAGCTATATTACCTAGTCGCGCCTCACTCAATTTCTGTTCGGGGATGTTGCTGAGTGGGAAGGAAAAGCTGAGCGCCGAGCGACCAAGGATACGGTTATGCTGGAAGACGACCGCTTCGGTCAGCAATCGGCGACCGGCTTCGGTGTCAATGCGCGAGTTAAAGAACGCCGGGTCTAGCACGGCCGCATCCAGATCCATCCTGAGCACGCTGACCATCGAGAACGCATCGATGCGGATCGATTCCTTATGTTCTTCCAGATACGCTTCCGCCACGGCGACCGACTGGCCGAGCGCCGTGCTGACGCGATTATCGAACCATGCCTGAATCCCGTAATTGAAGAAGATGACCGAGAAGACCGACACCGCAACCGTGGGGATGACGGTCACCATCGTGAATACGGTGATGATGCGCCGCTGCAGCTTTGACCCTACCGCACCCGCTTTTAACGACGACCACAGCGTAAATAATTTTCGTGCAATCAGCACCACAAGCCCCAGTACCAGCAGTAGGTTCACGATCGCCATGCCCAGAATCGTCTGCGGCTCCGGTCCCGTCGGGCTGTCGCTGCGCGAAATCATCACATACGTGGTGACGACCGAAACGGCGATCATGAATGACAGGATATAAGACAGCTTCCGTGCGATGCGGTTCATGCGCGCCCAGTGGAGAAGGCGGTCAACGGTGCTGGGCGTGTTCGGTGTAGCCGGGGTGAAGGAACCGCTGCTCATAATAGTTAGTCCTGTGAGATGGTGCGGGAGATGCCGATACCGAGATCGGTGATCTTCTTCCGCAGCGTGTTTCGGTTGATGCCGAGGAGCGCAGCGGCCTGGATCTGGTTACCCTTCGTCGCTTCCAACGCGACGCGTATCAGCGGGGCTTCCACTTCACGCAGGATACGATCATAGCCACCCTGTGGCGGCAGGGAAGGGCGGTGCTGGCCGAAATAATCGCGCAGCCACGCTTCCACCTGCTCATGCAGGCAAAGCTGTTCCGTCTCGCTCAATGCCGCGCGCGGCAGATGCTCTTCCACCAGTGTGGCGGTGATGAGTTCCTCTGATGATAACGCAAGGATGCGGTAGACGAAATTCTCCAACTCGCGCACATTCCCCGGCCAGCGATATTCCTGTAATGCAGTGAGCGCCAAGGCATCGAACCGACGCATCGGCAACCCGCGCGTTTTCGCCTGTAGCTGGAAGAATTGGACAAGGTCGGAAATATCTTCCTTGCGCTCGCGAAGCGGCGGGACGCGGATGGGCACGACATTTAACCGGAAAAATAAGTCTTCACGGAACCGCCCTTGACGGCATAAGTTGGCCAAGTTCTGGTGCGTCGCGCAGATGATGCGCACATGGGCTTTCTCTGCATGCGTCCCGCCGACGGGAGTATACTCCCCCTCCTGCAACACGCGCAGCAGCTTGGCTTGCGCATCAAGCGGCATATCGCCGATCTCGTCGAGGAATAACGTCCCCGTCTCGGCCAGCGCGAACTTCCCCTTACGCTTCATATTCGCGCCCGTGAACGCGCCTTTCTCATGGCCGAATAATTCGCTTTCCACCAACTCACGCGGGATAGCCGCCATATTCAGTGCCACGAACGGACTGTCCTTGCGCAGCGATAGCCCGTGTAACGCGCGCGCAATCACTTCTTTCCCCGTCCCTGATTCCCCTTCGATGAGCACCGTCAAATCCAGCTGCGTCATCCGCGCAACGGATTTGAATACGGATTGCATTGCGGGTGAGGAGCCGATGAAGGAGGTCACGGGGGAGGCATCCACGGTAACGGGAACCGGCGTGTCCACTTCCGTCGCGGGCATCAATGTCTCCACGACTTTCATCAGATGATGCAGATCGAACGGCTTCGGCAGATACTCATTCGCCCCATGCGTCGTCGCGGCGACCGTAGTACTAAATGAACTATGCGCCGAGATGACGATGACGGGAACGTCCGGCCGTTTGGCACGTATGGCTTGCAACGCATCCAACCCGCTCATCCCCGGCATGATAACATCCGTGATGATAAGGTCGCCATCCCCCCGCAGCGCCCATTGCAGCAACTGCTGCCCATTATCCGTCTGCCGCACCCGGTACCCACGCTTCGCCAACGCCTGCCGGATGACAGTCCGAATAGAATCATCATCATCCGCCAGCAGGATTTCAGGGGCGGGGGAGAGGTTGGTCGCAGGTTGGTTCATGGAAATATGCCGATAGTTGCCTAATTTTTAGGCAGGCTATCGCATTATCCGGGGGAGTGCAATCACTAACGGGATGGACCAGCTTTTGGGATAGAACAAAATATTTTGAAATCGGAACTATAGCAATTATCCAGATGTTCCATCACCTTCTGAGGCGGACTTTCAACCTTGGGAAAATAATAATTATCCATCAGCCGTAACCCGTCTTGTGTATTCACCAGCAAGGCTATATGCCCTCCGGACGTGCCTTCGAGCGCCGCGGGGGTTTGGCCTTCAATGATAATCAGCTGATCATCGGTGAACCCCATTTTTTTAAGTATGGCTGCTTTTAAATAGGCGAAATCCTCGCAATCCCCTTTTCCCCGTTGGAGGGTAATTTGCGGGGATGCATAATATTCTTTTCTACCTGACGTGTAGATGTCACTGACATTCTTGATGCGGGTATTAATATAGCTATTCACTTCCTGAAGCAATGCATCCTGCGTGATAGAAGGACGGCGGTGCTCCAGATCATCCATCCATTGGCGCATATCCAACGGAATCGCCTGATCTGGCAGGTAGATGCCAAATTTACGAATAGCAGTGGAGAATTGATCCTGTTCTGCATCGGAGTAATGTACATAGAGCGCGTTGCGCATCGCATCAATTTCAGGCCAAAGGGCCTGTAGCCTATGTTGCAGTTCACTCTCCGGCGCGGTCACATGTAATGTTTTGCGTGTCATGAGAAGGGACATTACATATAAATTATGTCGGTTTCATGATGGCGGATATAAAATTGATAAATAACAAATAAATGTTATTTTTTCCTAAACACTGGCAACATCACCGTGAACGCCGTATTCCCCGGCTCGGAGTGAGACAATTCCAACATCCCCTCATGCTGCCCGGTGATTTTCTGGGCGATGGCGAGGCCTAGGCCGCTGCCGCCTTTTTTGGTGGTGAGGTAGGGGTCGAAGAGGTTGCGCTGGATGTCGGGGGCGATGCCGCTGCCGTTATCTGCTACCTGGACGATGATGGGGAGTGCCTGCTTGCCGCGCAAACGCAGGCGGTAATCATGGCGGTATGACGTGGTGAGGCTTAAGGTAGGCGCATCCACCCCCTCCATCGCCTCCGCCGCGTTCTTCAATAGGTTCAAGAATAACTGGATGAGCATGTTGCGATCACCGGAGACTTCCGGCAAGGAGGGGTCGAATTTCTGCTGGATGGTGACACGCTTGAGCAAGGTGGGGTCGAGCGAGCGGGTGACGTAATGCAGCACCTCGTGGATATTCACCGGCTCCTTAACAACCAGCTCATCGCGTGATAGGAATTCCACTTCTGACAAGGTATGCGAAATGCGATCCACCTCGCGGATGATGAGTGCGTTGAGGTCACGCAACGTATCGTCCTTTTCCCCGGCGATGAGCTCTTCTTCCATCAACTGCGCCGCGCCACGGATACCCGATAGCGGGTTCTTCACCTCATGCGCCATCATCGCCGCCATCACGCCTGCGCGGCGAATGGTCTCGGCTTGCGATTCCTGCTGCTCCGCCTTGCCGATGCCGAGTAGGGGGTCGATAAAAAGTAAAACCCCGATAGGCCGGGGGTCACGCTGCTTCTTCTGTTCTTCCTCGATGCGCCAGATAGGCGTGATATAACAATGCGCGCGGCGGCTCTCGACGCCTTTCATATTCAGTTCATGGTCATAGGCCTTCATCAACACGCCATAGGCCAAAGTCTGCTGCGTCATCGATAAAATCTGCGGATCATTCTCGAACAGCGCCGAAAGATTCTCGCCGACCAACTCCGTGCGCGAGAGACCGAACTGTGTCTCACTGGTGCTATTAAGATGGGTGATGATGCCCTTGCCGTTGGCCTCGATCATGAGGAACGGCAGGAGGTCGGGGTGCAACGCTTCACGCGGCGAGGGCTGGCTCGTTGCTTTCGGTGAAAAATTCGCGAATGGCATCTTTCACGACCTCCGGGTTGCCCTGCTGGTTGACGCGGAAACGGAACTCGCTCGAATTCCGTAAGCCTGCCGAATACCAGCCGATATGTTTGCGCGCGACCTTCACGCCTTCCTTGCCGTAGAGCTCCAGCATATCGTCATAATGCGCGAGCACAATCTCGCGTTTTTCATCTACGGAAGGGTCGGCGAGTTTCTCGCCTGTTTGCAGGTAATGGATCGCCTGTGCCGGGAACCACGGGCGGCCATACGTCCCGCGCCCGAGCATCACGCCATCCGCACCGGATTCATAGAGCGCGCGGTCGATATCGTCATAGGTGCAGATATCGCCATTGACGATAACCGGGAGGGAAACGGCTTCCTTTACCTTGCGGATAAACGACCAGTCGGCACTACCTTTATACATCTGGCAACGCGTGCGGCCATGGACGGTGATCATCTTGATCCCCGCATCCTCCGCCATCTTCGCCACCTTCGGCGCGTTGAGGCTATTATGATCCCAGCCCATGCGCATTTTTAGCGTTACGGGAATCTTCACGGCTTTCGCTGTGGCTTCCAGAATCCGTCCGGCAAGCGGCTCATCACGCAACAACGCCGAACCGGCGAACCCGTTCACCACCTTCTTCACCGGGCAACCAAAGTTGATGTCGATGATATCCGCGCCCATATCCTCGTTCAGCTTCGCCGCTTCGCCCATCACCTCGGGGTCACAGCCCGCGAGCTGGACGGAGGAGGGGTATTCGGTCTTGTCGCGCTTGGCCATGCGCAAGGTATTGCGCGTCTGTAAAATCATCGCGCGGCTGGCGATCATTTCTGACACCACGAGCCCACAGCCGAAACTCTTCACTAATTTACGGAATGCATAATCGGACACCCCCGTCATCGGCGCGAGAATTACCGGGTCCTGCACGGCGATAGGCCCGATAGCAATCGGCTTCAACGCATGCTCCGCACCGCGCGGCCCCGTATAGAGTGCGGCGTCAGGTCGGGCAGTGGGGCCGTCGAGTGGGTAATCGTCCATATTTTTTTCTACCTTTGTCTCATTACATCCCCCTCCCTTGAGGGGAGGGGCTAGGGGAGGATGACCCTTACGTTTAAGAGCCAGATAATGCCAAAGCATCACCCCCACCTAACCTCCCCCCTCAAGGGAGAGGAATATGAGAAAATTTGCGCGCCACCATACCCTATGCTATACCCCCATGCAACGCCATTTCCGGCCAAAATGACTAGAAAAGATGCAAAAAAGTGCCTGATTTAAAACAGATTGCCGCCATTATCGTCGCCGCCGGGAAAGGCGAGCGCATGGGCGGGATGCCCAAGCAATACCGCCCTTTAGCGGGGAAACCCGTCCTCGCGCATAGCATAGAGGCGTTCCGGAGCGCTGGCCTCAGCGATATTTTCCTCGTCATCCACCCCGAACACCGCAATGAATACGCCCTACTGCTAAGTACATTGGACGTAACTCTGGTCAACGGCGGCAAACGCCGTCAAGATTCGGTAAAACTAGCGCTCGAAGCCGTAAAACGCACCTCCGACGCGACCCATGTCATGATCCACGACGCCGCCCGTCCCGGCCTATCTGCCTCGCTCGTCAGCCGCTTGGCCGATGCACTCGCCGAAGGTGACGCAGTCATCCCCGTCCTCCCCGTTGCCGATACACTGAAACGCTTAGATGAAACAAATATCGTCCTGACCGAGAGCCGTGAAGGCCTCGCCCTTGCACAGACGCCGCAGGCCTTTCACTTGAATTCCATCCTCGCCGCACATCTCGCATTAGCGGAAGAGGATTTCACCGATGACGCTTCCCTCATCGAAGCCCAAGGCCGCCTCGTCGCCACCGTTCCCGGTGATCCGCGCAACAGCAAGCTGACCACCGAAGCCGACTGGCATCGCATGGGGCAAGAGATGCAGCGCCCCCGTCGCATCGCCACCGGCTCGGGCCTTGATGTCCACCGCTTGCTGCCGCATGATGCGGATGTGCCAGCAGAACAACAGACCATCCGCATCGGCGGGCTCGATATTCCTCACACGCATTATCTCGAAGGTTTCTCTGACGCCGACGTTGCGCTTCATGCCGCGACCGACGCTATCCTCGGCGCGCTCGGCCTCGGCGATATCGGCCAGCATTTCCCGCCCGGTGATGCGCGCTGGAAAGGCGCTGACTCCGCCCTCTTCATCGAAGAGACCCGCCTCGCATTACTGGAACGCAGCGCGATTCTCGAACATCTCGACCTCACCATCATCTGCGAATCCCCGAAGATCGGCCCGCACCGCAACGCCATGCGCACCCGCCTCGCCGAACTCCTCCACGTCGAGGAATCCCGCATCAACATCAAGGCGACGACCACGGAAGGCCTGGGCTTCACCGGGCGCGGCGAAGGCGTGATGGCGCAAGCTGTTGCGACCGTTTCCTATTGATGCTCCCTTGATTGACAGCATTTTTATTTTTTCTGACATTTCTCCGAATCGCCTCCTCAACCGAGCCTTGGCATACTGAACTCACCAACAACAAAAAGGAGTTCTTATGACTGTCAAAGCAGCAATGAAAGAAGCCGCTGGTTTCGTAGAAGAAGAAGCCGGTGAATTGATCGACGATGAAGAAATGGCCCAAAAAGGTCGCAATCTTCGTAACGAAGGCCGCGTTCAGCGTGACGAGCCGAAAACTCCGAAGCTGACCAAACCCGGAACCGGCCACAAGGAAGACTAATTTTCCTCACTGCCATGTAAAGGAAAAGGCGCGGACTGCAACATCCGCGCCTTTTCCTGTTGGCGTAGCACAATCTATCTACTATGCATGGCAGCATGGCAAAACCGACGTTCAAAGAAATGCTGAAAGACCCCAAGGCCATGGCCGTACTCTGGTTCGGCTCAGGTCTATCTCCCAAATTCCCCGGCACGGCGGGAACCATCGGCGCGCTGCCCTTTGCCGTCTTCATCCATTATTTCTTCGGCCCCATCGTGTTATTAATCGCTGGTCTAGTGCTGTTTGCGCTGGGGGTCACCTGGTGCAACGATTACATGAAAAAATACGACCGTCCGGATGACCCCGGCGAAGCGGTGATCGACGAGGTGGCGGCGGTTTGGATGGTGCTTGCCTTCGCCCCGCTTGATTTCGCGCATTACTATATAGGCTTCGCGCTATTCCGCCTGTTCGACATCTGGAAACCATGGCCCGCTTCGACGGTGGATCGCTACATGAAAGGCGGTCTCGGTGTGATGCTGGATGATGTCGTGGCGGCCGGCTATGCTATTATCCTCGGTGCTGTACTTTACGCGCTGTATGATTACGGCTACGGGGTTTCCATCCTGTGAGTCCGTTCCCCGCCGAGCTGCTGGAGGCCGCAGCAATCCTGCTGCAATCCGCACGGGAAAAGGGCACAAAAATAGTAACGGCGGAATCCTGCACCGGCGGCCTCATCGCCGCCCTCCTCACCGAAATCCCCGGTAGTTCGGACGTTGTCCTCGGCGGCCACGTCACCTATGCCAACGAAGCGAAGATGGCTTGGCTGGGCGTTTCTGCCGCAACCTTGGCCAATCACGGCGCGGTCAGCGAACAGACTGCACGGGCGATGGCCGAAGGTATGGTGCGCTCAGCGCAAGGGTTGGAAACAAAGGGGATCATCCTCGCCGTCGCGGTGACCGGCATTGCCGGGCCGGGCGGTGGGTCAGCGGAGAAGCCGGTGGGTACGGTACATATCGCGACATCCCACACATCGGGTATCACGCAGCATGAGAAAAAGTTGTATCAGGGAAGCCGTGACGAAATTCGACTGGATACCGTTAGAGGCGCGCTCGATATGATGACGACAGCGCTGGAGTGTGTGGACTAGAGACTCGGCCCTTCCTGACGGGGAAGCGGGTTTACGATATCGTATGCTTTTACCAAATCCACCACACGCGGATGAGTGTACCTCATGAAAAAATCTTCCGTTAATTTGCTCCCGAATGCTTGGCGGAAGCCGGCGTCGAACAATGCATCGAGCGCCTCCGCATCCTCAACCGTTGGGCGCGGACACTTATCTTGTTCAATCTTACGAATAAGGAAAAATGAGACCGGCTGTGACGTTTTGAAATGAACGACCAGGTTACTAGCCGACATATCAATAGTTCCCGTGAGCCGTCGCATATCTTCCAGCCGCGTTTTTAGGATGTCATGCATCATCTCATCCGCGCCTTGCTCCTGCATCTCGCTTATCAGTGATTGCAACAAGGCTCCCCCGTTCATTCCTTTGGAGAGAGAGGGGTGAGACGCTAAAACGCGGGTAGAGGGCGCTACGCTACCTGCAGGTGGGTTCACAGTCGCCATGACAATATTCGCCCCCGCTGCTGACGGCGGCGCTATGGCATCTTCAGTTTCTGGAGTTACAAAAGCAGGTTCTTCACAAGGCGTAGGGGGAACTGTAGTGTTATCTGCTTGATGGTTACCCTGTACGATGTCGCGCATTTCCTTCATGTAATTACACAGCACCAAGCATAGTGCCATATGGACATATTCCTGCCGCTCGCGGCTTGTAGTGGTAAGGTCTGATTCACTATAAAGTGGTTTCCTGTGAACCTTATGAAGCTCTTCCAGAGCGATCCCTATATCTTCATGTAGTTGAAATGAAGTGTAGTCCTCCAGATTCTGTTTCAGGTATGCCTCAACGGTCTTAAACTCATCCCCCATGCATTTGCCTTTCGGCGGCCCTGTAAAAGGGGCGAACACCGGAATATCAAGTCCGGGGAACAACGCCTTGTCCAATGGCTTGGGATTAAGGGGAGTATTTCCCTCATCATACAGACGAAAAAGGCTCTTAACGGGGATACGACTAATGGTAGATATATTCGCAATGGCATGTTCTGTCGTACCGCCCCATCCTTTGCAGACTGTCTTGAAAGACATGCGTCTCATCATCTTGCGTATAGCGAGGGGATCCGCATCTGGGCGGTGGGATTTGGGCGGCGGCAATTCAAATGCGAGGGCTGCTGGCATAGGTTTGCACCATAGCGAAAAAACGCCCGAGAAATATTAACATTTCTTTACATTTGCTTGTTATTCAAAGGAAAAGGCTAGAATTGGGCCAGTTCGTCTGGCGTGAAGCCCAGTTCGTTGGTGGCGTACATATCCGCCCCGGCGCTGACGAGGAGGTCGTGCACTTCCTGATTGCCCATGCTGCTGGCGTAATGCAGGGCCGTATCGCCCGCATGGCTGGTGGCATTAGCGTATGCCCCGTGTTCCAGCAATTGCCGGGTGATAACGGGTGCACCGCGACGGGCGGCGAACATCAGGGGGGTGACGCCGTTATAATCGGCAACATTGGTGTTGGCACCGAAGCTGAGCAGTAAATCCACCATCGCCGGGTCACCGTTGAAGACGGCGGCATGGAGCGCGGTATGCCCGTATCTGTCCATCTGGTTGATGGCAACACCCTGGGTCAACAGCCATTTGGCGGTCTGGATGTCACGGTTACGCACAGGCAGGAGCAGGGCGGGGTCACCGTTCGGAGAAAACTGTCCCATCGCGATATCGCGTGTCTGGAGGGCGCGCAGCCCATTAATATTGCGGCGGTCGATCTGCGGCGGCACTTGGCCTTTCAGTGTCTCGATATAGACGGCGCGCGGCAGGTGACGGTTATTCTTGCTGTATTTCGTCGTATAGATGGTGCTGGGAAGCACGATGGATTTCGGATTGAACGGCGGCGGGGCTTTCCTCACCGCTTTTTTGATGACAGGCGGGGGCGGAAGCGGCGTGGCTGTATCCTCGGTAACGGTGGGTGCAAGTGGTTCCGGCTTCGGTGCATCAGGCAGCACGGGCTCGGAGGAGAAGAACCGCTCGAAATTTTGGACCGGATCGTTGGAACCTTCCGCCGCCCCCTGCGGCCTCTCGGCGGGGGACAGAATGGGTTGGACGTTGAAATCCATATCACCGCTGGGCGTGACTGTGCCACCGGCAGTAGGTATGGGCGGCGCGGGAATGGGAGGCGGCGGTACGTCCTGCGCATGGGCTGCGGTCGCAGCAATGATCACTAGCCATCCGGCAAATGCCAGAAGGCGGTGGGAGGTGGGAGATTGTAAAGATGCAGTACAATAACGCATAAATAAAACTGTGAATAATGGTAAACGAATAGGCATGATAAATCAACAGAATGAAGATTTTATTAACTTCTGTGCCGCGACATCGCTGGCGTCATCGGGTAGGACGATTACGGTAAAAGGAATGCAAGATAGCCTACTATTATCCGGAGGATAGTGGCTTCCTGCTCGAGTTCCCGAACGATGTGGATCTATACGAAGCGTTTTAGCAGCTTAGTGAGAAAGCTTGCGGATCTCTTTTTCGACCAGCCGCTCAACCAGTCCGGGCAGATTCGCGTCCAGCCAGTCTTTCAGCATCGGGCGCATTGCTTCGATCATCAAATCCTCGACCGACGTGCCGGAGCGGAACGCAGGGAGCGATGTGCCGCTGGTGCGGGATTTGCTGGAGCCGCTGAGATTGCGCAACGCCGCCGCGGAAGACCGCGCCGCGTCATCGGATAGGAGGCTGTCAATACTATCAAGGATGTCGGAACCGTTGGTGGCTGCTTTTTTGGACGGGGCGGAGGGGAATGCTTCCTTGACGGGGTCAACAGCGTCGCCTTCTTCCACCAAGTCTGTCAGTTCGAGAACGTCCGACCCGTGTGCTCCATTGCGCACAGGTGCGGCGGCGACATCGGGTTCAGAGCCATCATTCTCTTCAGCGATAATACGTTTGATCGACTGGAGGATCTCTTCCATCGACTGTTCTTTATTCTCACCTGCATCGCCCTGTGCCATAGCTGGCCCCACATCCTGTACTAGAGTGAATATCTATTGCGGGGATTATACCGTCCTACCGCCTGATTCCAAAACAAAAAAGCGCGGGATGGCCTAAAACCCGATAAATTGATATTTGACGTCATCATAATGTTCGGTCGGGTCATAGGTCTTACCTTTCACGCCGAGATCGTCCAGCGTAAGGTGACCCGTGGTCGCCAGCAGGTTATGGATGGAGACCCAATAATCACGCTGCGCCCGGACGAGATTGACCTTGGCGACGAACTGTTCCTGTTCGGCATCGAGTACGTCGAGGATGGTACGCGCACCGTAAAGCTGTTCCTGGCGCACGCCGTCGAGCGCGATGGCCGCGGCGCGAATGGCATCCTGCTGTGCTTTGATAGTGGATTCGCTGGTTCTCACGTCTTCCCACGCCTTGGTGACCGCATCACTCACGCGATCCTGCTGGTCGCGGAACTGGTAACGTCGCTGGCTTTCGATCTGTTTCGCCTCCCGCACGCGGGAGTATTCCGCGCCGGATTGATAGAGCGGGATGCGGGCATTGACCGTCACCGCGTTCTCCTCGAACGTATTATCGCCGAGCAGCCCCGTGCCTTCCTGCTCGCTGATCGTGCCTTGCAGGTTTACTTCCGGCAGCAGCGTGCCGATCTGGATATTCGTATCGTCCTCGGCCGCTTCGCTGCGCTTGCCGATGCTGATGACGACCGGGTTGTTTTTCAGTCCTTCTTCGATAGCCGCTTCCAGCGTGGCGGGGAGTTCGGGTACGGCGGCAGGCGGCTGCAATTCACCGGGAGCAACCCCGACGATGCGCTTATAGTTAGAAACGGAGGCCGTCAGCGTGCCTTCGGCCTGAATGCGGTCAGCCGTAGCGCGTGACAGGCGGGATTCCGACTGCGCCACGTCGGTACGCGTGATTTCACCCACCTCGAACCGGTCGTTGGACCCTTGCAGCTGCTGCTTCAACACATCTTCGTTATTCTTGCTAAGCTCCAGCACCGCGCGATCGCGCACCACGTTCATGTACGCGGTCACACCGTCGAGCAGAATGCGCTGCTCGGTATCCTTCAAATCCGCGCGCGCGGATTCGATCAGGTTCTCGGCGCGCGTGACGCTGTTCCACGTGCGAAACCCACGGAACAACGGCTCGGTGACGGTGAGCTGGCTATTTTTGGTATCGAGCGACTCCGGTGCGCCGTTATTGTATTCGGTACGCTGACGGCCCCGGCTGTAATCGAACGTCGCCGTCGGCAGGAAGCCTGAAAGCGCCTGCGGCATCTGTTCGTCGACCGAAGCCAGCTGCTTGCGTTGCGCCTTGATGGTCGGATTATTCTCATAGGTGGTGACCAAACTGTCGATCAACGTCGTGCTGGTACTGGGAGCGTTAATTTCCGTGGAAGCGGGAATAGCCGTCTTCGGTTGTGTCGTCGGCGCGGCGGGCGCGGCGGCGGATGTTTCCTCTGTGACAGGCGCGTCCGGCGCAGTGATGGGGGATTGGGCAGCCGGAGCGACACTGTCTTGCGGCCATGCCGCGGGAGCGGTCATGGAAAGTGCAAGGCATGTGCTCATCAGGAGCAAAGTGGAACGGCGCATGATATTCTCCCGGTATTCGTAGTTAAAAAGTAAAGGTTTTTTTATGGCTGAATGATGGAATCAACGGCACTGAAATGTCGAAATCCATGAAAGTCTCGAACTGCTCGCCCCGCCGTGTAATGCGGCATGCCTTGCCAAGACCCGAAAGAGAATCAGGACGGCGGGAGATAATCTTGACGGTAACCAGACGGCCCCCGTCTTCCAATTGGTTGAGAAGTACTTCCGGCACATCCTCTACTGCCCCTTCGACCATAATCAGCGAATAAGGTTTATACGCCCCATATCCGCTAACCAGCGGAGCGGTGATGACTTCGACGTTCTTATATCCATTGAGCGCCTGACGTGCGCGGTTCACCAATTCAGGGATATTCTCCACCGCGACCACGCGGCCCGCCATCTCCGCCAGCACGGCGGCCGTATACCCCATGCCGCAACCGATATCGAGCACCTTGTCGTCTTCCCGGATTTCAGCGAATTCCAGCAGCCGCGCATGCTCGACGGGAGCCATCAGGAAACGCCCACCAGCAAGAGGGATTTCATCATCCACATAGGCCGATGCGCGGAACTTATCGGGTACGAACCCTGCGCGGTTCACTTCGTGCAATGCAGCAAGAACCGCAGTTTGCCGTACATTGCCCGTCAGCAACTGGCATTTCTGCATGTATTCTTTATATATTTCGGATGCAACCATGATCCTCTCTATGGCATATGCGAGGGCGTTCTGCCAGCACGTTTTTGTTAATTGCGGTGTAGGAAGCCATAAATTTTCAACCGTATTGACGTTGGGCTCCTATAATCTTATCTCACCACGATTTGCTTGACCGGGCAGGGGGACTCACAGTATGTCTTTCCACCTTCCCGCGGATGGCCGGGTAGCAAAGTGGTAATGCACGGGACTGCAAATCCTGTATTCGGGAGTTCGATTCTCCCCCCGGCCTCCAGAATTTTTCAAATAGTTTAAGTATTATAGCGCTGCGCCGTGCGGGGCGTGTTCCGCCGCACCGCGCTCCTCAGCGATGGCGTCGGCATGGCTGCTGCCGGGAACCGGAGGCTCGACGGGTGAAGCATCCCGCACATGGGTGTGAGTGATTTTACCTTCATGCGCCCGCTCCGGGCTGATCTTCATACTGATACCGTGCGGATGCTCCCCGCGCTGGCGTTCGATGAAGGCCAATTGCTGTTCGAGCGATGCATTCTCCACCCTCAGTTCCGCATCGGTCGGCTTTACAGTCTGGATGGCATGAAGCCGGTTAGAAGCTTCCTCGAGATTAATCTTCTTGTCTTCCTTATTGCGCCACAGATGATAGAGCAGGGGTACGGCGGAGAATTCCAGCGCTTTCACCGTATTGAAAATATCGGACTGTAGCGAGATACGCGCTTCCTTGTCATTCCCGTGGATAGGCCGCGTGATGAATTCAAGCCGCTCTTCTTTTATTTCTTTGAGGCCTTCGGCCATATTTTTGCTCGCGGCCTTGCCGACCACTTTTCCGGCTATCTTCTCAGCGACATATTCCCAACCCTTCTGCACAATGGTGGGACTACCGTCGAATGGAAATCCATTTTTTGGCAATTTTCCTGCCTTGCCGAGACGCCCCCACGTGAACCCGACAACCCCGGCGACCAACGGCAGATACTGCCAGACCATCGCGTCCTTCACGAAGTTCCCGAAGGTCAGTTTCTGACTCTTACGGTCTTCGAGCGGTGTGTCGGATTTATATTCTTCCACGGGGTGTCTACCCTAGTTGCAGGTCGTTAGTATGCTCATGTACCTTGCCGTGCGGCTCACGATGGGCATGCAGCACTTTCGTATCCGGCGCATCGTCATTGGCGACCTTGGGCAAGTCATCATTCGCCGCGTGCAGCGTGGTCATATGCCCATGCGGTGCGAGGTGTTTGGCGTGGTCAGGCTGGGTATGTTCACGCCCTGCATGGTCATTCGCCGGAAGAGGTAATGCCTCTTTCTCCGCGATCATGGCGCGAAGACGTTTATTCTCGGCGACCAGTTCTACATCGGACGGCTTGAACAGCTCGATCTTGGAGATGTCACTATTGACCTCCTGTGCCGCGAGGCGGGCTGACTCGTCCTTTTTCCACTCACTATAATTGACTACCGTACTGCCCAGCAAAGATCCCACGGTGGCCCCGATACCCAAGCCCCAGTATTTTGACGTGTCTTCATGCTTTGCGCCGATGATCTCGTAAAACTTTTTGAGTTTCTCGGGGTCTTTGATGCGTGTGGCGATCAGGCTGATCTCTTCCCGGGTACTCATGGACGGTGAAATAGAGTCCTTAACGTCCATCTCGATTGCATCTGAGGCAGTCCCAAGTGCTTCCCCGGCGGCTGCAGCGGATTCTTTCGCATCCGCTTTAAGTGCATTAGCCATTTTACCAAGATTCGTACCTTCTATGGCTTCACTAAATTCCTCGCCCAACTGGGTTAGGATTTTATTTAGACCTTTGCTTTTGGTGGTGCTGTAAATGGAGGAAAGCTCCATCCCTACATCGCTAATTCGCACTACTTTGGGAAATAGAGCTTTAATAGGGCGCCCCAGCGCAAAATATCCGGCTGCACCAGCAATCCCTGCCGCTGCCAGCGGGATGATGAAATTCAGCCCCGACACCATCGCGAAGCGTTTGACGCCGAGTTCTTCCTTGTGACGATCCTCGAAATTGCCGGATTTATCATCCGCAAGGGGAGTGGTATTCGGTTCCATAGCCATATGCAGCCCATTGCTTTGAGAGTGAGTATGATACTACTCTACAGACGAAATATGACGCCTTGGTGACAAAACCCTATTTTGTTGGACGACACATCATCCACGGGCGCATGACTATAAGATACTGAACTACTTAAGAAATTTATTGACCAGTGTCGCCACATCCAGCATCCGGCAGGAAAAGCCCCATTCATTATCATACCATGCTGCCACGCGGGCGAAATGCTCGCCCTGGACGAACGTCCCCGTGAGGTCGGCGATGGAACTGGCGGAAGTGTGGGTGAAGTCGATGGAGACCAGCGGCTCCTCGTTGATGGCGAGGACACCTTTCATCGGCCCCTCAGCCGCCGCGCGGAGGGCGGTATGGATAGCGTCCTTACTGAGTTTTTTCTGCGACGTGAAGCACAAATCGACCATCGAGACGTTAGGGGTGGGAACGCGGATCGCCGTGCCGTCCAGTTTGCCCGCGAGCTCCGGCAATACAAGCCCCAGCGCCTTCGCCGCACCCGTGGAGGTAGGAACCAGCGATAACGCCGCAGCCCGTGCGCGGCGCAAGTCCTTGTGCGAGCCGTCGACGATATTCTGGTCACCCGTGTAGGAATGGATGGTGGTCATGAACCCAGATTCGATACCGAACGTATCGTTCAATACCTTGGCGATAGGCGCGAGACAGTTCGTGGTGCAGGAGCCGATTGAGAGAACATCATCCGCCGCAGTCAGCGCCGCGTTATTCACACCGTAAACAATGGTCGGCGCTTTATCCTTAGCCGGAGCGGAAAGCAGCACTTTCTTCGCCCCGCGTGCGAGGTGGACGCCCGCTTCCTTTGCGTCCGTGAAATGGCCGGTGCATTCCAGCAAGATATCAGCGCCCGCCGAACCCCAGTTCAGCTTGTTCGGGTCACGCTCATGGAATATAGGGAAGGTCTGGCCGCCAAACATCATCTCGGTCTCAGTGGCTTCCACCGTGCCGTTGAAGCGCCCATGCACGGAATCATATTTCAGCAGATGCACATGCGTCGCGGAAGCGGCAGGGCCGTTGACAGCGGCGATCTCGATATCGGAATAGCCTTCCTCGACGACAGCGCGCATCACGCATCGTCCGATACGCCCCAACCCATTGATCCCGATCCTGACTTTGCTCATGATGCTATCCTCTTTATCTTTATCCTGTCATTCCCGCGAAAGCGGGAATCCATACTTCGCTATATAAAGCGATGCTTGAGAAACTCAAGCATATCTGTACGTGTGCAATCAATGACATAGATTCCCGCTTTCGCGGGAATGACAACAAAAAATTAAAGCCGCTCTTCCGCTGCTTTTACCACTGCATCCACGGTGATCCCGAAATGCTTGTACAACTCAGGTGCGGGCGCGGAATCGCCGAAGCCGGTCATGCCGATGAAGATGCCTTTATCACCGAGATAGCGCTCCCAGCCCATCTGGATCGCGGCTTCGACGGCGATGCGTACGGGACTGTCGCCGATGACGCGCTGGCGGTAGGTTTCGGACTGCATATCGAACAGTTCAAAACAGGGCATGGAGACGATACGCGTGGGGATACCCTTGGCGTTCAGAGCATCCGCCGCTTCCGCTGCCAGCATCACTTCCGTCCCTGTCGCGAACAGGGTGACTTTCGCGTTCTCTTCTTCGCGCAGCACATATCCGCCACGGTCACAGCGATTATCGGCGACATATGAAGTGCGTTGTGGGGTGACGTTCTGGCGGGAGAGCACGAGTACGGACGGCCCGTCTTTGCGGGTCAACGCCAACTCCCAGCATTCCAGTGTTTCTACCGCATCCGCCGGGCGGAATACCCAGAGGTTGGGAATTGCGCGGAGTGCTGCCAGATGCTCGACTGGCTGGTGCGTTGGCCCGTCTTCACCGAGGCCTATGGAATCATGCGTCATCACATAGATGACCTGCTGTTTCATCAGTGCGGAAAGGCGCATCGCGGGGCGGGCATAATCCGAGAAGACGAGGAACGTGCCGCCGAAGGGGATGAACCCGCCATGTAGCGCCATGCCGTTCATCATCGACGCCATCGCATGCTCGCGCACGCCGTAATGGATATAACTGCCTGCGTAATCACGGGGTTTCACCACGGCCTGGCCCTTGGTATGGGTGTTGTTGGATTCGCTGAGGTCAGCCGACCCCCCCGCGAGGAAAGGGATCTGCGCTACCATCGCTTGCAGGAAATTCCCCGACGATTTACGCGTCGCTTCCTTGCGCGGCGTCTCCGACCAGTCTTTCTTTAGTGCGGCAATCGCCTGTTTCATCTCGTCAGACAGCGTCTTCGCCATCTGCTGGTCGAAGGCTTGCGTCGTTTCCTTGGGCAGAGACGCAAACTTTTCTTGCCATGCTTTGCAGGCTTTCTTCCCCGCATCGGTCGTGCTGAGCCATGCCTTGGCGACATCGTCCGGAACCTCGAACGGCGCATGTGGCCATGAGATGAGCACGCGTGCGCCCTTGATTTCATCGGCGCCTAACGGCGCACCGTGGCTGGAGGATTTCCCCGCCTTGCTCGGCGCGCCATGCGCGATGGTCGTGCGGCAGAGGATCATCGTGGGTTTGTCGGTCGATTGCTTAGCCTTCGTGATGGCCGCGCGCACCTCACCCATATCATGGCCGTTGACGCGGATGATATTCCAGCCATAGGACTCGAAACGCTTGGGCGTGTCGTCGCTGAAGGAAAGCTCCGTCGGCCCGTCGATGCAGATCTGGTTATCGTCATAAAGCGCGATGAGCTTGTGCAGCCCCAGATGCCCGGCGAGGGATGCCGCTTCATGGCTGATGCCCTCCATCAAATCCCCATCGCCGCAGATAACATACGTATAATGATTCACCAACGCATCGCCGAACCGCGCATGCATCATGCGCTCGGCCAGTGCCATGCCGATGGCATTGGCGAAACCTTGGCCCAGCGGGCCGGTCGTCGTTTCAATCCCGATTTCGGGATGCGCCTCGGGATGCCCCGGCGTCTTCGAACCGAGCTGGCGGAAACGCTTCAATTCTTCAATCGGGAATGCGCTGTAACCCGTGAGGTGCAGAATACTGTAAAGCAGCATCGACCCGTGACCTGCGGAAAGCACGACGCGGTCGCGGTCTGGCCATGTTGGGTTGGCGGGGTCGTGGCTGACGAATTCACCCCACAGGACGGCGGCGACATCGGCAAACCCCATCGGCATCCCCGGGTGGCCGGAGTTGGCCTGCTCGACAGCATCCATAGACAGGGCGCGGATGGCATTGGCCATGCGGGATAGCGGCAAGGTGGACGGGGCGGAGGCCGAAACGGCCTGATGTGTCTGGAGCTGCATGCGCCCACGATATTCCATATTCCCGTGGTCTATACAAGTGGTTTGTTATGTCTGCGTATCTTGAGAATGAGCGCTGAACGACATCCCATCACCTCTCCCACCGGGAGAAGTCGAAACACCCTCGCGTTTCAGGTGAGGGTTCTCCCTTAAACAACGATCTCCGGTCAAGGTTTGGCTACCAAAACCCTCACCCGGAATAGCTGCGCCATCCCGGTCTCTCCCGGTGGGAGAGGCAATATCGCGTTGGTTAAATTATTTAACCATTAGAGCGGGCAAATAAGTGGTATAGCAACCTAATATTATTAAATATACGTTCATTCAATTATATTTATACACATGAAATTCAATTGTATAATACGCTATATAAATGTTCAGGATAAAGTCGTTGCGTATCAGGTTGTGCTTTACTACACTCGCT
>JBGTBD010000071.1:0-24499 GCA_041749475.1 Rickettsiales bacterium | reverse complement strand
GGGAATTGCAACCATCTGCATGGAAACATCATATTTTTTCGTAAAACCTTCCCCAAGTTTATTCTTATGTTCCCATACACGACGCATCAGATCATTTGTCACGCCTATATAGAGTGTGCCGTTTCTCCCGCTTGCCATGATATACACACAATATGTTTTCATGACTCAAACTCTTTTTAGTTTGTCATGCCAGTGAAGGCTGGCATCCAGTATGTGGATAGGCTGGATTCCTGCCTTTGCAGGAATGACAATGAAATTTATTTTTCCGATTTCACGTTCACATTCTTCTCAATCTTCGTATCCGGCGGGACTTGGCCCCAGTCGATGACGGGGTATGGCTGGACGCAGTCGCCGTCCATGACGTAGCCTTGGTCGGTGGTGAGGCGGGTGACTTTCTGGTCTTCCAGCCATACGGTCAGATAACGGTCGCCATTGAAGGCGCTCTCGCAATATTGCAGGGCTTCTTTGGTTTCGGAGAAGCTTCGGTTTCCGGGAGCGCCCAGTTTTTTTACCACTTCCTCTTTCGTCATTCCCAGTTGGATGTCCGACGTGCTGTGCGTCACGCTCTTGATCTGGCCGGTGCGGTCACAGGCGGTGAGGAGAAGAATTGAAAACAAAAGAAATCGCATATTTAATTTCCTTCAATCTTTTGTTTATAAAAATCTTCTGTACGCTTTGATAATTCATATGAAATAATAGGTACTTTAAGCAGCTTTGTGGGATGAATTTTAATCCCCACATCGTCCGCAATGGAAATTATCAAATCATTAAATTTATCCATTCGATTTTTGGCATCATTAATTGCGGCTGAGTGAAATTCCTCATAATTTTTAATTACATCTGATTTTGATGAAAAAAGCACTGGAATATAATTAATCGCCTCGGCACCCCTTTGATCAGATGGAGCAGAAAACTTTGTTGCCATCAAATCTTTTAAGACTTGAAATTTTTGTTCTTTGAGGACCCTACGATTTGTTAAATGGTTATTTAAATATACTCCAACAATGGAACCAATTATTCCTCCACCGAAAAAACTCAAAAGAAATTCCATCACGCTGCCCTCGTGGAGTTGGCGGTGAACTCATCAATCCGGCGTTCGATCTCCGGGCGGAAGTGGCGGATGAGGCCTTGGACGGGCCATGCGGCGGCGTCGCCGAGGGCGCAGATGGTGTGGCCTTCGATGCGGGTGGTGAGTTCGAGCAGGTGGTCGATCTCGTCATGCTTCGCGTTACCCGTCACCATGCGTTCCATCATGCGCCAGAGCCAGCCCGTGCCTTCCCGGCAGGGGGTGCATTGGCCGCAGGATTCATGCATGTAGAATTTGGAGAGGCGGGCGATGGCTTTGACGACGTCGGTGGACTTATCCATCACGATGACGGCTGCCGTGCCGAGGCCGGATTTCACGTCGCGTAAGCTATCGAAATCCATCAGCACCGTGTCGCAGATCGATTTCGGCAGTAGCGGAACGGACGAGCCGCCGGGGATGATGGCGAGGAGATTATCCCATCCGCCGCGCACGCCGCCTGCGTGTTTCTCGATGAGTTCCTTCAAGGGAATGCCCATCTCCTCTTCCACGTTGCAGGGATTGTTCACATGGCCGGAGATGCAAAATACTTTCGTGCCTGTATTGTTCGGGCGGCCGAGTTTGGCGAACCAGTCGGAGCCACGGCGCAGGATGGTGGGTGCGACGGCGATGGACTCGACATTGTTGACGGTGGTCGGGCAGCCATACAGCCCCGCACCCGCCGGGAATGGCGGTTTCAGGCGGGGTTGACCTTTTTTGCCTTCCAGCGATTCGATCAGCGCGGTCTCTTCACCGCAAATATAAGCGCCGGAGCCGCGATGGACATATATCTCGCACTCATAGCCTGACCCGCAGGCGTTCTTGCCGAGTAGTCCTGCGGCTTTCGCTTCTTCGATAGCGTATTCCAGATGGTCGGCTTCTTCGCGGAATTCACCGCGGATGTAGATATAGCAGGCGTGTGCTTGCATCGCGAAGCAGGCGATCAGACAGCCTTCGAGCAGTTTGTGCGGGTCGTGACGCATCATGTCGCGGTCCTTGCACGTGCCGGGCTCCCCCTCATCTGCGTTGACGACGAGGTAGTGCGGGCGGACGCCCACTTCCTTCGGCATGAAGGACCATTTCATCCCCGTCGAGAATCCCGCGCCGCCGCGTCCGCGCAGACCGGATTTCTTCATCTCGTCGATGATGGCGTCGCGCCCCATATCAAGGATTTTCTTCGTATTATCCCAATCCCCGCGCGCCTGTGCGCCCGCCAAGCGCCAGTCATGGAAGCCGTAGAGATTAGTGAAAATGCGGTCTTCGTCTTTTAGCATCACTTCGTCGCTTTCTTGCGCACGCGCGTCGGTTTGCTGGGGGATTCTTCCTTGCTGTAGCGTTTCATGCCGGTCTGGTCGCTGGCAGGGTTGTTCTCAGCGGAGGTTTGTTGGGCGGTGTCGATTTTGGGCTCGGGCGCGGCAGCGGTTTTTTTGGGTTTGGCAGGCGCTTCCTTCAAGGTCAGCGATTTTAGTGTGGTGAGGCCGCCGTCGGGTTCGGAACTCTTGCGGCCTGAGAGCGGGCCTGCTTGGGGGATGTTGCCTTGCTTTAATGTATCGATGAGTTCGACGACGTTGGAGGCGGTCAAATCCTCGTAGAAATTATCCATGTGCGAGGCCGTCACCTGGCACATCGGCGCGTTGACGCAGGCGCCGAGGCATTCGACTTCGTCGAGGCCGAACATCCCGTCCGCCGTCACTTCGCCGAGATGGATGCCGAGATGGGCTTCACATGCTTTTACGATCTCGTCCGATCCGCGCAGCCAGCACGGGGTCGTGGTGCAAAGCTGGATATGGTATGTGCCCTTGGGACGCAGATTATACATCGTATAAAACGTCGCGACTTCGTAGACGCGCATGGGAACCATGTCGAGCATCCCCGCCACATAATCCATCGCCGCTTTGGGCAGCCAGTTATCGTTCTGCGTCTGCGCGAGTTTCAACAGGGGCAGCACGGCACTCTGCTGACGACCAGCGGGATAGCGGGCGATAATGGTCTTCGCCAGTTCCAGATTCTCATGGCTATAGGCGAACGACCCCGGTTGCGGAGCGTCGGTCGCGACTTTGCCGTGGGGTAGTGCATTACTCATCGGTCAATCTCCCCGAATACGACATCGAGCGTGCCGATGATGGCGGAAACGTCCGCCAGCATGTGGCCTTTGCTCAGGAAATCAAGTGCCTGCAGATGGGCGAACCCCGGCGCGCGTATTTTGCAGCGGTAGGGTTTGTTCGTCCCGTCCGAGACGAGGAAGGCGGCGAATTCGCCTTTGGGCGCTTCGACGGCCGTATAGGTCTCGCCCGCGGGGACGTGATAGCCTTCCGTGTAGAGTTTGAAATGGTTGATGATGGCTTCCATCGAATGTTTCATCACGTTACGGCGCGGCGGGGTGATCTTGGGGTCAAGCGTTGTCACCGGGCCGCTGGGGAGTTTGGCGATGCACTGGCGGATGAGGGAGAGCGACTGGCGCATCTCTTCCATGCGGCAGAGGTAGCGGTCATAGCAATCGCCGTTCTTGCCGATGGGGATGTCGAATTCCAGCTGGTCGTAAATCTCGTAAGGCTGGCTTTTGCGCAAATCCCACGCGACGCCGGAGCCGCGCAGCATCGGGCCGGAGAAGCCCCACTCCATCGCCTCGTCCGCCGTGATGACGCCGACATCGACCGTGCGTTGTTTCCAGATGCGGTTTTCGGTGAGGAGCGCTTCGACATCGTCGATGATCTGGCCGAAGCCGTCACAGAATTTGAGGATATCCTCTTCCATGCCGACGGGCATATCCTGATGGACGCCGCCTGGGCGGATCCATGCGGAGTGGAAGCGCGCGCCGGAGACGCGCTCGTAGAATTCCAGAATGCGTTCGCGCTCCTCGAACATCCAGAGCAGCGGCGTCATCGCGCCGATGTCGAGCGCTTGGGTCGTAACGTTCAGTGTATGGTTCAGGATGCGTGTCAATTCGCAGAAGATGACGCGGAGATATTTGGCGCGAATAGGCACTTCGCAGCCCAGGAGTTTCTCGACGGCCAGCGAGTAGCAATGCTCCAGCGCCATTGGCGAGACGTAATCGAGACGGTCAAAATACGGCAGTGCCTGCAAATATGTTTTGTGCTCAATCAGTTTTTCCGTACCACGGTGCAGCAGCCCGATATGCGGGTCAGCCCGCTCGACCACCTCACCGTCCATCTCCAGCACAAGGCGCAACACCCCATGCGCCGCAGGGTGCTGCGGCCCGAAATTGAGCGTGATGTTCTTAATGTTTACTTGATCGGACATCTGCGTTTGTCATCGGCCATCTGTGTATGCGTGTTTAATACCAATTCCTTCGTGAAATACCAACCACTAAATACCAATTGCCTGACTACACCTCAATATCATCCAAAAAGCGATGCATGATATAGACATCCACCTTGCCTAAGGTACGGTGGCGATAGGCTTTGGGGCTTGTACCGATAATCTTAAAGCCCATTTTTTGCCATAAGGCGACAGCTTGGGTGTTGGTACTGACAACGAAGTTGAACTGCACCGCATCGAACCCGGCGCGCTTGGCTTTGATCAGGGAATGGCGGCAGAGGGCGCTGGCGACGCCTTGGCCGCGATAATCCTTATGCACCATGTAGCTGGCGTTGCCCACATGGTCGCCGTAGCCTTCCTTATTGGAGCGGATGGCGTAATAGCCGACAACCTTGCCTTTATCGCGGATAACGAAGCAGCGCGAGGGCGGTCGCACCATTTTCTGCATCGCCTGCTCGAAGGTGGTTTCGGGGAGATACAGATAGGTCTCGCCGTGACTGACGACTTCTTTGAAAATATCGTAAATGCCCTGCTCATCCGCTGGCGTGGCGGCGACCACTTCCCATGTCGAGGCGTTCACAGCTGTCATTTAACTGGCTTTGGGGGTGGCTTTTTCGTCGCCGGGGAGGACGTATTTGGTGTTGCCTTCCCATGGGCTTAGGAAATCGAAGGTGCGGTAGGCTTGATTCAGTTTTACGGGCTCGTAGACAACGCGTTGTTTCTCGGGATCGTAACGCATTTCGACATAGCCGGTCAGCGGGAAATCCTTGCGTTGGGGATGGCCGTCAAAGCCGTAATCGGTAAGGATGCGGCGGAGATCCGGGTTGCCGGAGAAGAAGACGCCGTACATGTCCCATACTTCACGTTCGAACCAGCCGGCGGTGGCGAACAGGGAGACACAGGAGGGAACCGGAGTTTCCTCGTCGGTATCGACCTTGATGCGGATGCGTTGGTTGTTGCGGACGGAGAGAAGATTATAGACGACCTCGAACCGCTCTGGCCGCGTGGGGTAATCCACCGCCGTTACGTCCATTAGCAGTTTGAACATGCAATTGCTATCGTCCCGCAGGAAACCGAGGACGGCGAGGAGTTGCTCGCGCGAAGTATAGAGACACATCTCGCCATGCTGGAACGTATAGCGCGAGACCACTTCGGGGAGTGCATCGGCGACGTATTGGCCCAGTTCTTCGAGCGTCTCTTTCATCGGCGGATCGTCCCAGTGCGGCGGATCTTGCGTTGCAGTTGCAGGATGCCGTACATCAGCGCTTCAGCCGTAGGCGGGCAGCCGGGGACATAGATATCGACGGGAACGATACGGTCACAGCCGCGCACCACGGAATAGGAATAATGGTAATAGCCGCCGCCATTGGCGCAGCTTCCCATGGAGATGACGTAGCGCGGTTCGGCCATCTGGTCGTATACTTTGCGGAGCGCGGGCGCCATCTTGTTGCAGAGCGTGCCGGCAACGATCATCACGTCGGCCTGACGGGGGCTGGGGCGGAAGACGACGCCGAAGCGATCCATATCGTAACGCGCGGCAGCGGCCTGCATCATCTCGACCGCACAACAGGCAAGGCCGAACGACATCGGCCACATGGAGCCGGTACGCGCCCAGTTGGCGAGTTTGTCCAGTTGGGCGACGACGAAGCCCTTGTCGTTATAATCCTGCATCACGGCGTTCAGCAGCGCGTCCTGCTCAGGGCCGGGAGGAAGGGGTTGGGGTTCGGTGGAGGTGATGAGGGACATAGATGTTATATAGTCAAAAAGCGAGTGAGCCGCAAGCTTACTCCCATTCCAACGCCCCCTTGTTCCATTCATAGATGAAGCCCACGGTGAGGACGCCCAAGAAGACCATCATCGACCAGAAGCCGAGGATGCCCGTCGTGCCGAGTGTCACCGCCCAGGGGAAAAGGAACGCGACTTCGAGATCGAAGATGATGAAGAGGATGGCGACGAGATAGAAGCGCACGTCGAACTTCATGCGCGCATCGCCGAACGGCTCGAACCCGCACTCATACTGGGATAATTTCTCTTTATCGGGATGTTTCGGCGCGATGACCACGGGTATCAATACCATCACCACCGCCAAGGCTGCTGCGATGGCGAGGAAGACCAGTACCGGGAAATAGGATGCGACGACCGATTCCATATCCCTACCCTGTATCTCAAGGCAGCCCGCTTCGCAAATAAAATTGGGGAATGGGGGATGACAGTGAATAAAATCCCATCAAGCGGTGTCTTGCGGCAATCAGATCACCAGATAATCACGGCTATTGATAGTGGCATTTGCCAGCACATGCAGCCCATTGGCTTTCAGTGCCTGCAAATCATTCGTATCACTCACGACCAAGCGCCATTTCTTATCTGTACCATCACCCGCAGTGCATAATTGTGGCTTGATATCCTTATGTATTCCAGCCCACGACAGCATACTCTTGATAGGCCTAAGCCCCATATCATCACTCTCAGAATCTCCGCCACAAAGCGAGATAAGCTTGGATTCCCTCGCATCGAAATACAAACCCTCGCTTTTCGTGTTAAGCCAATCGATAGCTTCCTCCACATAAGGATCTTTCGAAGAAAAACCCGCCCCACCTGAAGCCACAGTCGAAACCGAGACCGCAGTAGAGGGCGTAGTACCTCCTGTCGTTACCGTCGGCGCTGCTTTCAGAGAGGCGGGATCGATGGGGAAGATTTTCTGGGCCGGTGCGAAACCAAGACTGCTCAGGAGCCTGACGTCATCATTTGGAATGATAACGTTGAATGTACTGGTGCTTATATCAGGGTGGTCGATAACCACCCCACTGCACCCAACCAACCCAAGACTCCGGTAAAGAGGCCCCAACGTTATATCATCTTCGGTAATTCCATTGTCCTTGGAGAAGAGGCACGTCTTTCCGTGATATTCTCCCCTCTCCCATGTCCATTGACCCAGCCACTTTATATCCGCCGCCACTTGCCGCCGATCATTCTCGCTGGCCAAGAGAATCATGTTCGGATTAGGTGGAGTGGGGTTCACGGATGCTCCACGGCTACCCGCAGCCCGTGACTGGTGCACCTTATTCGCTTCTATCGCCGCTTTGACACCTAAACTGGCAAGCTTGGTGATTTCGGCTGCATCCGACAGCTCAACAGTATAGAGAACCCCCGTACGAAAACCCTGATCTGCCGACGCGGCGCCCAAGGCTTGCAAAGAGTCTTTCAATACGCCGGATTCCACAAAACTTAGTTTCGCCGGGTTAAGCGAATCCGCGCACGTATAGACAATCATGCCGTTAGCTGCTTCCGTGGCGTCGAATCCAGCTCTATTGAGAATATTAACATGTTGTTGTTGCAGCGGCGTTAACGTGAGGTGTCCGGGTTGTGTAGAAGGTGACATCCCCAACACAGCCTGTGCGGTCACTGCATCCCTCACGCGGTGGCCTGCCAGCGTATTGATATCCAAACGATTTGCCACTTCCACTGCCGTCAGCTCGCCATTAACGGGGCTAAATTCTTCCCGTACCATAACCACGCCCAACGCTTTCAGACTCTGGCTGGCCTTGGTTAGTGTGGTCGGCAACATGCTTTTATAGCGGATGATGCCACTCGTTTTTAATAGCGCAGGATCCGGGGTCAAACTGTCCAGATAACTGACGGGATGGGGAACCGCCACATATGAGCCAGGGGAGGGCTGGCCGTTATATGGCACAGCTTTCCCGGGGGATGGTATAATCACATTCACATACGGCAAGGCATCCATTGCAGCCGTGACTTTCTGGGCTGCCAACGTGCGGATGTCATTTATATCCGTCACTTCTATCACATCACTTTGAAGGGCTGCATCATAATGATTGGATACCTTGTACGCTCCCAGTGCGGAAAGGGCACACGCGATATTTCGTCTGGTCTGGCCATCCCGCTCCGGGAAAAGCACAATTCCGTGCGATGCGAAATTTGGGTCATGGCTTTTTCCATTCAGGTAATTTTGCATACAGCACTGCGCGCCTTCTATTCCCGCTTGTGCTAATGCCGCGATTTGATCAAAGCGTGAAACGGTCATGGTATATTGCCCGGTTGCGGCGTCCACACCGTCTGATACACCACACCCCTCCCGCCGGAATACTGCGCTTAATAAATCTCGCTGATGCTGGACTACAGAACTGAAGACAAGCTCATCGTTGGGATTAAAAGGATCGTAAGGAATAATGTTATTGGCCAAATCTATTTCATCTGGGCTAAATTTCATAAGGAGCCATTCTTTGTTTTTTTAGCCTTATACCAACAATCACTCTTTTCTTGTGTGAAATTTCTATGACATAGTCCCTGTCGCCCATATTATTGCAGGCGCACGCGGTGGAGGGCAGCAAATGGAGTCACCTTTAAATGGAAAGAAAATGGCGGGAGTGACGGGACTCGAACCCGCGGCCTCCTGCGTGACAGGCAGGCGCTCTAACCAACTGAGCTACACCCCCGCACGGGGTGGGAGTCACGGTGTAGGATGGTTCTGAATGCTTGTCCAGAAAAATCCCTATCCGTTTCCCCAATATTCATCACCTGGGTGATGGTGGGCGATGACGGGCTCGAACCGCCGACCCTCTCGGTGTAAACGAGATGCTCTACCAACTGAGCTAATCGCCCTCAACTTAATAATTGCTTCCTGTTCACGCTGCTGCGTTCACAATGAAGCGGCGCTCAGGGCTGGCTCGGCCTACTTGCCTCGCTGTCCCGCTACGCCCTATTTCGTGGGATAAAGGGGTATCCCGGAAATAGAACAGCGCAGATACCAGTGGGCATCTGCGCTGTCAATAAAAACGTATCTGAAAAGTTACGCTGCTTTTTTACGCTTGGTCGTATTGCAGGCTTCTTTCAGTGCTTTACCAGCTTTGAATTTCGGCTGGTTGGAAGCAGCGATCTTGATAACCGCGCCCGTACGTGGGTTGCGGCCTTCGGTAGCCTTGCGGTGAACCACGAGGAAGGTACCAAAACCTACCAGGCGGACTTCATCACCGGATGCCAGTGCTTTTGCGATTGCGTCCAGGCAAGCGTCCAGGGCCTCAGCTGCTTTTGCTTTGGTCAGTTCTGCTTGGTCTGCAACTTCTGCGATCAGCTCATTCTTGTTCATTGCTTCACTCCTTCAAGATGTTGACTGAATTAACACCAGACGACAACGAAATGATTTTCCAAAGGGCTGAACCCTAGAGCCAATCAGGCTTCCCCGCGTCTGAGGTGATGGGAAGCTAACCATGTAATTTTAGCTTTGTAAACTGGAATTTTGCATGAAACGCCCAAAAATACACTGTTTCCGGTGTTTTCAGCAGCTTTGTATTCTGTGGAGAATCATTTTTATACCCAACAAAGGGCGCACTCACCCTTGGTTACAGGGCGCCCTCTACACCGCACTGTTCAGTGAATTTGATGCGGTTGCAATTGTGCTTCCGCACGTTCGGCGTCAAGACGCGCTTGGAATTTATCTGCTGCATCTGCGTTGGTGGGGTAGCGCATAGTCGTCTTATCTTCCTTGCCGAGCAGCACCGTCATGCCGCCGGAGATGATCGGCGTCGGCACTTGTTGCCCGGCGCGCAGCGGCGGTGAGCCGTTCGTTGCGACGACGTTGGTGGTGAGCGACGTTTCCATCGGAATCGTTTTTTGTAGTCCTTGCTGGCGCTTGAATTCTTTCACGTCGCCTTCGAATAATGCGTTTGTCAGATTGACGACGGGGCGTAGATAATCCCGATTGATACCGTAGGATGCACCTGCCAGTGCGCCACCCGCAAGACCAAGCCCCATCAGTGAGCTGGTGGTCAATCCCGCTTCGCCAAACAGCCCACCTTCCATCAAAGCATCGCCGAATGCGAAATGCCCACCGGCGATAATCGCGCCGACCAGCGCAAGACCAGCGGCCGCGCCAATGGCAGCCACTTGCCAGACAACCGCAGGCTTCTTGAAGAATTTCTTCTCGAAGGATGCTTCGCCCTGTTGATAGACTTTTTCGATCTGATCCTGAATATTTCCGATTTCCTGTTTGGACAGATGCCCCTGACGCGCCAACGCGTTGACGATGGTATCGAGTTTAATATTGAGGACGGTCGAGCGTTCTTCGTTCACCTCCATCGCGGCGGACATCGCGCCGGAGACGTTACCGACGTCACGCATTACGTCATAATAATATTTCATGCCCACGGCTGTCGTCGCGGCAGTGACAATACCCGCCGCTGCTAATCCGAAGGCTGGCATCAAGACCGCAGCACCGGCACAGAGGACCATCCCGATACCCAGCCCCATCAATCCACCGAGGACGATACCGCCCAGCTGTCCACGCGCCATCCCCTTATACGCCGCCCAGAAGGTACGGTTATAATACGGGCTGGAGCCGGGAGAAGCCCCGGAGGTCGGCGACGCTTGGAAATCGATCAGATTCTTGTCCATTACGGCTTTCTAACTAAAGACACTTTTCTACTCTTTCATTCTATCCAAGGTTTATGACGCTTTTGTGAAGGTGGGGGGAGTTACGGGTTACGAGTTACGGGTTACGAGTTACGGGTTACGAAAAAGAGATAAAATTGCCTTCCCGTAACTCGTAACCCGTCACCCGTAACCCATCCCGTATACGAATTATTATCCTTTTACCCATAGGATGGGCACTAACGTGTTTACCCTTCAGGAGCAATAAAATGAGCAAAACGGTGGATATTACGGTCGCTTACGGAGACGGCATCGGCCCCGAAATTATGGATGCGACCTTGAGAATCCTTGCCGAAGCGCGTGCGCCACTCAATATCGAGACCATCGAGGTGGGCGAAGCTTATTACTCCCGCGGGGTGTCCACCGGGATTCCGCCGTCGGCCTGGCAGAGCCTCCGCCGCACGAAAGTGCTGCTGAAAGCGCCGATCACCACGCCGCAGGGCGGTGGGTATAAGAGTTTGAACGTGACGTTACGCAAGACGCTGGGCCTTTATTCCAACGTCCGCCCCATCCGTAGCTATCACCCGTTCGTCAAAAGCATGCATGCGTTGATGGATCTCGTCATCGTCCGTGAGAACGAGGAGGATTTATACTCGGGTATCGAATACCGCCAGACGCAGGACGCGTACCATGCGCTGAAAATCATCACCCGCACCGGCTGCGAGAAGATCATCCGCTACGCCTTTGAATACGCCATGCAGAACGGCCGCCGCAAGGTGACCTGCATGTCCAAGGACAACATTATGAAGATGTGCGATGGCCTCTTCCACAAGGTGTTCGAGGAGATCGGCGAGGAATATCCCGAACTGGAGAAAGACCATTTCATCATTGATATCGGCTCGGCGCGCATCGCCAGCCACCCGGAACGGTTCGACGTCATCGTCACCGAGAACCTTTATGGGGACATTATCTCCGACATCGCGGCGGAAGTCTCCGGCTCGGTCGGGATGGCAGGCTCCTCCAACGTGGGCGACGATTTCGCGATGTTCGAGGCGATCCATGGTTCTGCACCGGATATCGCCGGACAAAATATTGCCAACCCCTCCGGACTGCTCAATGGCGCACTCATGATGCTGGTGCATCTCGGCCTCAACGATACCGCCAACCTCATCAATAATGCATGGCTGAAGACCATTGAGGACGGGTATCACACGGGTGATGTCTATAGCGAACTCAGCAAGGAGAAGCTGGGGACGAAGGAATTCGCCGATGCGGTTATCGCCCATCTGGGCGAACAGCCTTATAAATACAAGCGTTCGCGCTTTGAGAGCCGTGAGACAGAGTCAGTGAAAAAAGTTGTCTCCACGCCGCAAATCAAGCAGGAGCGCGTGTTGGTGGGCGTCGATGTATTCGTCGGCTGGAATAAGCCGAGCCTCGAAGAACTGGCCCAGATCATGACCGATACGAGCGGCGATGAAGCAAGCCTCGCCCTCATCTCCGCCAAAGGCCTCAAAGTCTGGCCGGGAGCCGATTCCATCGCCATCGTTAGCGACCAGTTCCGCTGCCGCTTCATGGCGGAGGCGGGCACTGCCCTGCCGCTGGGCTATGCCGGGGCTATCCTCACCCGTCTCGCCGAATTGGGCGTAGATGTGCTGAAGACCGAGAATCTCTATAATTTCGATGGCAAGGCCGGGTATACGCTGAGTCAGGGTGAATAAGGTTAGGGGTTAGGGGTTAGGGGTTAGGGGTTAGGGCTTCTTGTACTTGTTTCAACAGTCCTGCACTGCTAAACCGATACCAGCCCACGTTCGCAACTCATAACCCGTAACTTCCATGAGCACTGACTACCTCCTCCCTTCTGGTCTGCGCGACGTCCTCCCCCCCGATGCGGGCAGGCAGTATGCGATGTTGCATACGATTCTGGAGCGGTTTTTCTTGTTCGGTTACCAGCTGGTGATGCCCCCTCTCCTTGAGTTTGAGGAAACGATGCTGGCGGGCAAAGCGAAATCACTGGAGACGCAGACCTTCCGCTTCATGGACCCCGTTTCCCGGCGGATGCTGGCACTCAGAGCCGATATCACCGTGCAGGTAACGCGTATCGCCGCCTCCCGATTGGTGCGGGAGCCCCTGCCCTTGCGGCTATGTTATTCCGGCAACGTGATGCGCACACAAGCTGAACGCATGTCCAACGAGCGGCAGCTGCCGCAGGCGGGCATCGAGTTGATCGGAAGCTCCGATGCTATGGCCGATGTCGAAGTCATCACCGCGCTGGTTGAGGCGCTTCAAGTGGCAGGTATCGGCGGTATCGTGGTGGATTTAAGCCTGAGCGGGCTCATCACCCTCATCGCGGAAACACCGCTTGCCGTACCACACGCAGAAGCGTTGCAGGACGCCATCACCCACAAGAATTGCGATAATTTGCCGCTGGATTTGCCAGCGCGGGAATTATTCATCCATCTGATAGAACTTTCCGGCCCTGCGCATACCGTATTGCCGCGCCTGAAAAAACTGGCGTTGCATGAGTCCGTTGTACCCATGGTGGCTGCGCTGGAGACCGTCGTCACGGCGCTTTCGGCTCTCAAAAACATCACGCTGACGCTCGACCCGCTGGAGGCATCACGGTTCTCGTATCATGAAGGCCTGTGCTTCTCGCTGTTCCTTGCCAGCAATCATCAGGAAGTCGGGCGCGGTGGGCGGTATGTGATCGACCGGGCGGATGGCAGTTCCGTGCCCGCTACGGGCGGTACGCTTTACCTCAATCGGCTGCTGGACGGCTTTGCCGCAGGAATCGAGAAAAAACCCGTGACACTGCCCCCCGGCACGGCATATACAGAATCCCGCGCTGAGCGGGATCGCGGGATCGTGACCTTGCATGGCTTGAAGGAATAACACCTCGTCATTCCCCGAATTTTACAACGTAAAATTATAGGGGAATCCAGTGGCTGGATCGCCCTATAATCGCTGGCGCGATTCGGGCGATGACGAAAGAGAAGGAAGAAAAAAATGACCAATGTGGCAGTGATCGGTTCCCAATGGGGGGATGAGGGCAAAGGCAAAGTCGTGGACTGGCTCTCCGAGCGCGCGGATGTGGTCGTGCGTTTCCAGGGCGGGCATAATGCCGGGCATACGCTGGTCATCGACGGGAAGACGTATAAGCTCTCCCTGCTTCCTTCCGGCATCGTGCGCCCGAACAAGCTTTCCATCATCGGCAACGGCGTCGTCGTTGATCCGTTCGCGTTGATGAAAGAGATCGCCACGGTGAAAGAACTCGGCGTGGATGTGACGTCAGAAAATCTGAAAATCGCTGAGAACGCGACTCTTATTCTGCCTATCCACCGCGAGATGGACGGGGCGGCGGAGACCAGTCGCGGGGCGCTGCAGATTGGCACGACGCGCCGCGGTATCGGCCCGTCCTACGAAGATAAAGTTGCCCGCCGTGGAGTGCGCGTGTGTGACCTCGCGCATCCTGAATTGCTCAAGGAAAAAGTCACCGCGATGCTGGCGCATCACAATATCCTCCTGACCGCTCTGGGCAAGGAGGAGATGACAGTGGAGAGCGTGATGACGCCGCTGCTCGAGATCGCGCCGGAGATATTGAAATTCGCGGTTCCGGTCTGGAAACTGCTCGACCAATTCAAGCGCCAGGGCAAGCGCATCCTGTTCGAAGGCGCGCAAGGCGTGATGCTCGATGTCGATCATGGGACGTATCCGTACGTCACCTCCTCCAACACCATCGCAGGTTCTGCGGCGACGGGCAGTGGGTTCGGGATGCACGGCATTCAGTACGTGCTGGGCATCACCAAGGCATACACCACGCGCGTCGGCTCCGGCCCCTTCCCTACCGAGCAGGATAATGACATCGGTCATCTTATCGGAGACAAGGGTAAAGAATTCGGCACCGTCACCGGCCGCCGCCGCCGTTGCGGCTGGTTTGACGCGGTACTGGTGCGGCAGGCTACTAAAGTATCCGGTATTCAAGGCATCGCGCTTACCAAGCTCGATATTCTGGACGGGTTCGACGAGCTGAAGATTTGCGTGGGTTACAAGCATAACGGTACGCTCTACGACTATCTCCCCTCCTCGCAAATCATTCAGGCCGAGGTCGAGCCGGTCTATGAATCCATCGAAGGCTGGAAGGACAGTACTTTCGGTGCGCGTTCATGGGCGCAGCTTCCCGCACAGGCCATCAAGTATATCCGCCGCATTGAGGAATTGATTGAGTGTCCCGTGGCGCTGCTCTCCACCAGCCCGAAACGCGAAGATACCATCATGGTGACCGACCCGTTCGCGGTGTAGGGGATTTATTATTTCCTCTGCTCGGCCTACTGGCCTACGCAATAGGTGTTCGCGTGCGCTCACCGCTCAGGGCTGGCTCGGCCTACTTGCCTCGCATAACATCCCTATATTGTCATGCTGAACGTGTTTCAGCATCCATGTATCCACACACTATGGATCCTGAAACAAGTTCAGGATGACAATTTTCCCAAAAAACCTGATCGTCACCCCGTCGTATGACGGGGTCTGGTGGGGCGAAGAGACCGGATGCCGTCATGAAGACGGCATGACAGTAAGAAATAAATAGCTTACGACCTCGCGTCACCACACACTGTCATGCTGAACTTGTTTCAGCATCCCTTTGTTCACTGGGCATAGACCCTGAGAACCGCGTTCAGGGTGACAAAGAGTAAACCTCACCATTACTACAGCTTGTGGGTCGTCTTTCGGGACGATTTGGCCACAGTATTGGGGAAACCATCAAAAATGAACAGCTATATCAGCCGGTTGCATCTTTACGTTCTTTTAGCGGGTTGTAGTGTAGTATAGTATGTTGAGAAAGGCATGTAGCCTAGGGATAGCCCATGAATCAAGCCGCCACCGCTGAAACGATGGATTCACCGCCGATTATTGAATCGGCGCCGCATCTACCCATGATTGTCGATAATCGGGGGGAGGCGCTGGAGGATACCAAGCGCGAACTGGCGAAACGCGCCGCGAATTACACCCCGCTGAAGAATACCACCGACCTGCCGGTGGACCGGTTCAAGAACCGCTACGTCCTGCATTGCAGTGACCAGTTGCCGCAATATTCCTACGGTAATGTGAAGGCCTACAACGTCACCGACGAATCCGACCCCAGCCGTCCGCTCTATGCCGCAGTCAGCGATCCGTCGCGCCCTTATCGCTATGGGGCGTGTCAGTCGCTTCGCACATTTGAGCATGCGCACATGATCCGCATCATCGACGCGGGCGTCATCAACGTCTCCGCCGCGCGGGAATATCGTTTTGTCGTCATCTATGAGCGGCCTGAGGGCAAGCTTATCTCCCAAGGGTTGATGACGGGGCAGAAATTCACCGAACATAGTTTTACCGACAACATCCTTCGCCCCGCGCAGCAACTCCTCAGCGCGTTCGAGGACATGGGCATCTCCCACGCCCGCATCCAGCTGGATAACTGCTATTTCGGCGATAAGCTGGTGCTTGGCGATTGCATCACCGAGCCTGCGGCTTACTCCAAGCATTTCCTCTATGAGCCTGTGGAACGCCTGCTTTCCAATACGGAAGGGCGCGGCGCGGAGACAAGCAAGATAGATATGTACGCGCTGGCCGTCCTCGCCATCGAATGCATGTTCGGGCTGGAGAAATTGCGGCAGTTGACCAAGGAAGCCTACACCAATCTTATCCTCACCAATGGCGCGTATAACGTCCTCACTGCGGGAATGAGTTTCTCGGATAATTTCAACGATTTCCTCATCGGCGCATTGCAGGATCAGCCCAAGGAACGCTGGAGCTCATCGCAGCTCGGCACATGGCTCAGCGGCAAACGCTTCAACCTCATCAAGCCCTCCCCACCACGGGACGCCAACCGCCCTTACGATTTCAACGGGCAGCAATTCTTCTCCGGCCGGGCGTTGGCTAATAATTTCTTCGTCAACTGGGAGACGGCGCGTAATTCCCTGCGGGATGATTCCATCGCCCGCTGGCTCGACCAGAGCGGCCAGAAGAAGGACGTCGCCGAGACCTTGCGCAAGACCATCCGCAGCACGGGCGGGTATTCGTCGAAAAGCACCAAGTTCAACGACGAACTCCTCTCCCGCGTCATCACCACGCTCGACCCCGAGGGGCCGCTCCGTCACAACAGCCTGTCGTTCAATATCGACGTCATCGGCAATGTGATGTGCGACGCGGTGAAGAACAATAAAAATCATAATCTCAACCTGATCTCCGAATTGCTGGAGTTCGATCTGCCGAACTTCTGGGGCGACATCCAGCCCACCCGCACCTCCGACGAGGTGACGGAAATCCTGTGGAAAATCGAACGCTCGCGCGTCTATATCGGCATGAAGAATCTCGGCTTCGGCATGGAACGCTTCATGTACGAGATGAACCCGCAGACGCCTTGTCTCAGCCCCAAGGTGCAGCCCTATCACATCACCACGCTGGAAGGCCTGCTCTATACGCTGGACGGGCTGGCTGAGAAGATGATTAAGGGCGATGAAAGCCTTGTCGATCGTCATATCTCCGCGTTCATCGGGGCGCATGCGGCCATCGTGAAAGAAGGCTTCTTCCGCGAATTGCAATATTATCCCGGTCTGATGAAGAATCAGGAGATTCAGGTCATCCTCCTCCTCGCCAAGGCGCAGGATAAGGCGAAGATACGCAGCCTCAAGGGCTTGTGTTACTGGGCCGCTTACCGTATGGCGGGCATGACCGAGCACATCCACGGCGCGCAACTCAGGAAAACCATCTGCCGCGACATCCTCCACGTGGTGGATCAGGGGCATATCGGTCAATTGCTGATGACGATGGTCAATTCCAAATTACTGACGCGCGATATGCAGGGCTTCACCGGGGCGATACAGACCTTCCGGTATAACCGCCGGAAGATCGTCGAGCTCTCCAGCGCCGACACCACGCGTGAACGCGCCACGCGCATCGCCCGCAATATCGCCAGCATCGTGTCGCTCGGCATCTTCTTCTTCTCCTTATACACCGTCATCTCCGAACATATGGTCAAGTAATGGCATCCAAGACAAAAAACAGCAGTTCAGCGAAAAAATCCGGTCGCGGACGGACGGTGATGATGTTGACCATCTGCCTGCCGCT
Organism: Rickettsiales bacterium; assembly: GCA_041749475.1. Classification (GTDB taxonomy): domain Bacteria; phylum Pseudomonadota; class Alphaproteobacteria; order Rickettsiales; family UBA998; genus JBGTBD01. Next base: position 6,669 of record JBGTBD010000071.1, on the reverse strand, counting down.
CGCCTTCTTCCTGAAGTCAGCGTTCGTCTTCATCATGTTCGGTATGATGCCAACGCTGGTCGCCTATTACGTTGATACCAGCAAGGAAAAAATGCTATTCCGCGTGGTAGCGCTTTGCAACGTCTCCGGCGTGCTGCCTTATGCGGTGAAGATGATCATGCAGCATAGCGATGCGACCGTGTTCCAGCATTACTTCCTCGATATCAAGGTCTGGTTCGTGATGTATGCCTCCGCCGCTCTCGGGTGGCTCATGGTGAAATACCTCCCCGCCCTCATCCAGTCCCTTCTGGAAATCAGCAACCAGCAGCGCATCAACTCCATCGAGAAGATGAATCACCAACTGGTCGAAGAATGGGGCCCGGATATTCAACGGACGGAGTAGGAGTTTATTATTGCTTCTGCTCGGGCTACTGCCCTACGCAATAAGCGCCGCTCAGGGCTGGCTCGGCCTACTTGCCTCGCTCTTACACACATCGTCACCCCGTCGCATGACGGGGTCTGGTGGCACGGAGAGACCGGATGCCGTCATGAAGACGGCATGACAATAGGAACAAATGACCTATAACCTCGCATAACACATACTGTCATGCTGAACTTGTTTCAGCATCCATGTATCCACACATTATGGACCCTGAAACAAGTTCAGGGTAACAACAGGTGTACGATAAAAATTACGCCGCAGCGCGGGTGATCCAGCCGCCGCCGAGGACGCGTTCGCCGTCATACATCACGCAGGCCTGACCCGGGGCGATGGCGTTCTGGGGTTCTAGGAGTTCTATCTCGGCGCGGCCGCTCGCTTTGCCGTAGAGGGTGGCGCTGCGCAAGGGTTGCATGGAGCGCCATTTGATGGTGATGGCGTCGGCTTTTTCAGGAATCGTCGGACTGCCGAGCCAATTAACGTCACGGATGGAGAATCGTTCCGTCGCCAGCGCTTCGCGCGGGCCGACATAGACATGGCGCTTCTCGGCGTCGATGCGGATCACGTATAAGGGTTCGGCATTGCCCCCGACCAAGCCCTTCCGTTGGCCGACCGTATAATGGATGACGCCTTCGTGTTTGCCTAGTGTATAACCGTCAATATGGACAATCTCGCCGGGGTCCGCCGCGCCGGGGCGGAGTTTTTCGATGACGGCGGCATAGTCGCCGTTCGGCACAAAACAGATGTCCTGACTATCCGGTTTATCGGAGACGATGAGCCCGTATTTCTTCGCCAGTTCGCGCGTCTCTTCCTTGCGGAGGCCGCCGAGTGGGAAGCGCAGGAAGTCGAGTTGTTCCTGCGTGGTGGCGAAGAGGAAATAACTTTGGTCTTTGCTCGGGTCTACCGCGCGGTGGAGTTCGGCCCCGTTTTTGCCCATGATGCGTTGCGCGTAATGTCCGGTCGCCATCGCGTCCGCACCGAGGTCTTTCGCGGTCGCCAGCAGGTCGCGGAACTTGACGGATTGATTGCATTTGACGCAAGGGATCGGAGTCTCGCCCGCGAGATAGGTCTCGACGAAATCATCCATCACCGATTCCTTGAAGCGGTTTTCGTAATTCAGCACATAATGCGGGATGCCGATTTTCTCGGCGACACGGCGGGCGTCATGAATATCCTGCCCCGCACAGCAGGCGCCTTTTTTCTGAATGGCGGCGCCGTGGTCATAGAGCTGAAGGGTGATGCCGATGACCTCGTACCCCTCCTCTTTCAGCATCGCCGCGACGACGGACGAATCCACCCCACCCGACATCGCCACCACCACGCGCGTTTCTGAAACCGGTTTATCAAAGCCCAAGCTGTTCATTTATTTCCACACATCTATTCCCTCGTCATCGCCCAAATCCGTGAAACGGATTATAGGGCGATCCGGCCCGACCAGTATGGATTCCCCTATAATTTTGCGATGCAAAATTCCGGGAATGACGAATACGTGGGAGTAATAGGGCGTATCTAGTTGTTTGTAAATACTTTATAGTTAGTCGTACCCATTAGGAAATTGACGTTGTGCCCGTCATCCGACAGGGGAACGATGATGGAGCGGTAGCGCACTTCGTTACCGTCATTGAAGAAAGAAGCCGCTTCGAGGGCAGGCTCTTTTGCTTCTAACACTTTGTAATAAAATCCGATTGTGTTTCCAAGGATGGGTTCTTGCAGGGCTTCCTTCATCGCCTCGCCGGAATAATCCTGTCCGAAGACGGAAATCAGGTCGGGGCCGAAGAAATGCATCTTGTGATTATCATGCTCGGTAGAGTTGATAATGAAGCTGAAATGCCAGATTTCCTCGATCTCCGACACGTTGATGTCCTTTAGCGAGGGCATGCTGCGGCTGCCGCGGATGCGGTTCCAGTAGGATAGGAGGCGGAATGTTAGCCTCTGCTCCTGTCCGCCTTGCTGGGTTGCCTGATTCACGTCGATTCTCCTGCATCCTGGGGAACCAGAATGGCTATTAGTACCCCTACACTATGCCTTGAACTAGTTAGCAAAATCCTAATTTTCAAGATTTTGTTGCTGCTGCGGCGTGTTGCGCTGCGCAATCTGGGGTGGTGATGCTATGCCTTCTTCGCCTTGTCGGTTACGCCTCGCACCCGTTGGGCGAGGGCAGCGGACATGAATTCGTCGAGATTGCCGTCCAGTACGCCGCCCGTATCGCTAGTCTCGATGTCGGTGCGCAGGTCCTTGACCATCTGGTACGGGTGGAGGACGTAGGAGCGGATCTGGTGGCCGAAACCGACGTCGGTCTTCTGGGAATTGATTGCGTCGGTCTTGGCTTCGCGCTTTTTCATCTCGAATTCATAGAGCTTGCTTTTCAGCATCGACATGCAATCGGCGCGGTTCTTGTGCTGGGAGCGCGAGGTCTGGCTGGAGACGACGATGCCGGTGGGGATATGCGTAAAGCGCACAGCGGAATCGGTCTTGTTGACATGCTGCCCCCCCGCACCGGAAGCGCGGAAGGTATCAACACGGAGGTCTTTATCCAATATCTCGATCTCAATTTTATCGTCGATGACGGGCGTCACCCAGACGCTCGCAAAACTGGTATGGCGGCGGGCGTTGCTGTCGAAGGGAGAGATGCGCACCAGTCGGTGAATACCCGATTCCGTCTTCGCCCAGCCATAGGCGTTATGTCCCATGACCTTGATGGTGGCGGATTTGATACCCGCCTCTTCGCCGGATGATTCATCGACGATTTCCATCTTGTATTTCTTCTTCTCGGCCCAGCGCATATACATGCGGTAGAGGAGCGACGCCCAGTCCTGGCTCTCCGTTCCGCCCGCACCGGGGTGGATCTCGATGAAGCAGTCATTGGCATCGACCTCGCCCGAGAGGAGACTCTCGATTTCGAGGCGATTGATTTCCTTGGCCAGTTTACCGAGATTCTTTTCGGCTTCGTTCAGCAATTCAATTTCGCCCTCTTCTTCGGCAAGAGTAGCCATGTCGAGGTTATCGCGTACGCTTTGGTCCAGCGATTCATATTGTCCGATAATCTTGTCGAGATAGGTACGTTCGCGGAGGATCTCCTGTGCCTTTTTATGGTCGTCCCATAAGGCTTGGTCTTCGGTTAGCGTTTCCAGTTCGGCGCGGCGGGCAATGGCTGCATCCCAGTCAAAGATACCTCCTCAGCAGCTCTTGCGACTGCTTGATGCTCTCGGCGAGATTGAGGATTTCGGCTTTCATAATATCTCCTAGTACAGCGCGCCCGTGCCGACGCTGGCGGGTTGGCCGGAGGCGTTGGCGGGAGCCTGACGGGGCAGGTTGTGACGATAGATGCGGTTACGGTAGCGATCCGAAGGGTATTCGGTCTGCGGTTGCTGGATGGGCTGGTAGCCGGGCGGGACGGTAGAGTCGGTGGCCATGACGGGGCGTCCGTCCGCGCCGTATTGAATGAGTTGGCCATCCGCACCGTACTGCATCGGCTGATAGCTACCGTCCACAGGCGCGAAGATGCCGTCCGCCGGAGCTTCACCGGGGGTCGCAACCTCTATTTCATTCTCGGGAATGAATACGGGGCCGCCGGTAATGAAGGTTTCGGTGATGACGCTCGCCGTCTGTTCCTCACCCGGAATGGGGGGAACGCCGCTGAAGCGGTTGACCTGCGCGAACTGGATACCGGGCGGGACGGCGAAATCACGCTTCGGTGCGTCCTTGAAATATTCGCCCATCACTTCGATAAAGGCCGGTAACGCCACGCGCCCGCCGGTCTCTTTACCGCCCAGGCTTTTGGGGGTATCGAACCCGATATAGATACCCGTGACGAGATCGGGCGAGAAGCCGATGAACCATGCGTCGCGGCTGTCGTTGGTCGTCCCGGTCTTGCCACCCAAGGGGCGGCCTAGCTTAGCGGCTGCCGCGCCCGTGCCACGCTTGATGACGCCTTCGAGCAGGCTGATGGTCTGGTACGTAATGCGCGGATCGGTCATGCGTTCGCGCGTGTCGGGCACGTCAGGCGGCATGGTGGCGTCGAAAGTGATATCTGGAAGTTCCTGACAACCCTCGCAGACGCGCTTGTCCCGGCGGTAGATGGTCGTGCCCGTATGGTCGTCCACCCGCTCGATGAGGGCAGGTTTGATGCGCAAGCCGCCGTTGGCGATCATGCCGTAGGCGTTGACCAGTTTCAACAATGTGGTTTCAGCGGAGCCAAGCACCATGGAATAATTCGCGGGTGGTTTCTTATAGATACCGAAGCGTTCCGATACCTGCACGATGCGCTTGATACCCAGCATCTGGGCGAGGCGTACCGTCATCAGGTTCCGCGATTTTTCGAGACCGATGCGCAGTGTCGTCGGCCCCAAATATTCGGACTCGTAATTTTTCGGACGCCACATGGGCAGGCCCGGCCCCTGATAGAGCTCCACCGGCTCGTCGAGAACGATGGAGGCAGGAGTGAACCCCCGCTCCAACGCTGCGAGATAGACGAACGGCTTGAAAGAAGAACCCGGCTGGCGCTTGGCCTGCGTGGCGCGGTTGAACTCGGAGCCTTTGGGGTCATACCCGCCGGACATCGCCAGCACCTTGCCACTACGGGGGTCAAGCACCACCACTGCGCCGTTGACGGCAGGAATCTGGATCAGGCGATAATTGCCGTCCTTCTTCTCAGGCGTTTGCGGGGTGACGAGGACGACATCCCCCTCCTCTACCACGTCCTTCGGCGCACGTGGAAGAGAGCCGTACTTACCATTGGTCACGCGCTGCGCCCATTGCATCCCGGTGAAGGGAATTGTGCCGCGCTTGCCATTGTCGAATCCGATTTCCGCCGATTTATCGGCTACGGTAAGGACGACGCCTAAACGTTGCTTATCGAATACAGGCGTCTTCTCTTTCAGGGTTTTCAGTTTCTCGGCCCAATCCGCCGTGCCGTCCCAATGCGCGACGGGGCCGCGATAGCCATGGCGCTGGTCGTATTGTAGCAGGGCATTCCGCAGCGCGGTGTCGGCGGTTTTCTGCAGGCGGGAGTCGAGCGTGGTCTTGACGTAGAGACCGCCTTTATAGAGCTGATCCGCGCCGTATTTCTTCATCAGCCAGCGACGCACTTCCTCGGAGAAATACCCGGCATCGACCATTTCTTTCTTCTTGTCCGCCAGTTCGATGGGCGTGGAGGCGGCGCGGCGCTCTTCCTCACGGTTGATGTAGCCGTCCTCCGCCATGCGGGCCAGCACGTAGCCACGGCGCTTCATCGCAGCGGCATAACGATAGCGCGGGTCGTAATTAGCCGGAGCCTTCGGCATCGCGGCGAGAAGCGCAATCTCTTCCGTGCTCAGTTCATGCAGCGATTTATTGAAATAGGTCTGCGCCGACGCGACCACCCCGTAGGAACCCATGCCGAGATAAATCTCGTTGAGATAAAGCTCGAGAATCTTGTCCTTGCTGTAAGTGCGGGTGATGCGGAAGGCGAGCAGCGCTTCCTTGATTTTCCGCGAGAAGGATTTCTCGTTGGTGAGGAGGAAGTTCTTCACCACCTGCTGGGTGATGGTGGAACCGCCGACGAGGGAGACATCCTCCCCGCTGAAACGGCGCATATTGACGAGGGCCGCGCGCAGGATGCCCATCGGGTCCACCCCGGTATGCTGGTAATAATTCTGATCTTCCGCCGCGACGAAGGCATTGATGACCTTGCGGGGGATTTTATCCAGCGGCATGTAGAAGCGTTTCTGCACCGCGTATTCGGCCATCAGGCTGCCGTCATCCGCGAAGAGGCGCGTCGTCCCCGCCGGGTGGTAATTGGAGAGCTTGTGAAAATCCGGCAGATCCTGCCCGAAATAATAGACTAATCCGATGACGGAAATACTGCCCACAATCATCAAGGTCAGGAAGACGGAGGTGATGGTGACGAATAGCGTCTTCCCGCGCGTACGCTTCGCGCGCGGCGCGCCAGACTCCTCCGCCGCATCGTCGTCCTCCGGCAGGTCGGTGGTGGCGGGCAGGTGCGTTTTTTCCGAGGTCAGTTTCGGCTCGTCGCTCATGGGCGCATAGTGAGGAGATTCGGGGAAATTTCAATCAAATTCTGAGTATAGTGAGTAAAAGTTAGGTTGGGTTCCATCCCTAACATGGTCATTCCAGTTTTTCTTGCTCCCCCTTCTCCCCTCTCCCTGAGGGAGAGGGTTGCGTAGGCTTAGTGAACGGCAGTGAACTTAGCCGTAGCTGGGTGAGGGGGTGGACGAGTGAGTTGCCCTTTACCCATATTACCCTCACCCGGA
>JBGTBD010000070.1:0-5531 GCA_041749475.1 Rickettsiales bacterium | reverse complement strand
TCCATTAATTCACGCGGGAGGATAGTGATATAATATGACGCTTTTGCGACAATGGGAGAGATTTTTACGGGAGGGCAGACGCTGAGCACTAGATCTATAAGGCGCTTCTCCCACTGAGCCGCGTCAAATAAATTGTGCTTCCCATCGTTTCCCGTTAGAGAAAACCTATGTCCACCCTTTCCACCGTTATCCTTACTTTGTTCCCGGAGATGTTCCCCGGGCCGCTGGGGCATTCATTGCCCGGCCGGGCGCTGGAAAGTGGGTTATGGAGCATGGAAACCCTGCAATTGCGTGATTTCGCGACCGATAAGCATCATACGGTGGATGATACGCCTTATGGCGGTGGGGCGGGGATGGTGATGAAGCCGGATGTGGTAGGGCGGGCGATTGACGCGGCCGCAGAAAAGCTTCCCGGGGCGCAGCTTATCTATTTCACGCCACGCGGGGTCCCGTTGACGCAAGGGCTGGTGAAGGAGTTGGGTACGGGGTACGGGTTACTGGGTACGGGGGAGGCTACGCGGAGTTTTATCCTTCTTTGCGGACGGTTTGAGGGGGTGGATGAGAGAATTAGTGAGCATTATCAGCCGCTTGAGATTAGCATCGGCGATTTTGTGATGTTCGGGGGCGAGGTTGCGGCGATGGCGTTCCTAGAAGCCCTCCTCCGCCAAGTGCCGGGTGCGCTGGGGAACCCGGAGACGCATGGCGAGGAAAGTTTCGATTATGGGGAAGAAAGCGCTTTACTCCTTGAATATCCACAATATACTAAGCCTCCTTCCTGGAATGGACTGACGGTTCCCGATGCGCTTCTTTCAGGGCATCATGAGCGGATCGCGCGCTGGCGGAAAGAGCAGGCCGAGCGCGTCACCGCAGAACGCAGACCCGACCTGTGGGAAAAATATTCTGATAAAACACAACAAAAATAATGACAGAAGGGCACGGGTCTTGTATGGACGTGCACCTTACTAGGAGATGACCATGAACTTGATGCAGAAACTCGACCAACAGACCGTGGAAAAATTGAGCGCCAATAAACGCCTCGATGATTTCGGTCCTGGTGACACCGTGAAGGTCATGGTGCGTATTGTCGAAGGTGATAACGAGCGTCTGCAGGCATATGAAGGCATCTGCATTGCCAAGAAAAGCCGCGGCCTGCAATCCGCATTCACCGTGCGCAAGATCAGCCACGGGGAAGGCGTAGAGCGTGTGTTCCCGCTCTTCTCCCCGCGTATTGATTCCATCGAGCTCGTCCGTCGCGGGACTGTCCGCCGCGCGAAACTCTACTATCTCCGTGGCCTGACCGGTAAAGCTGCGCGTATTAAAGAGAAAATGGACTACGAAGCCATCGCCGCGAAAAAAGAAGCCAAAACCAACGGCGCTCCGAAAGCTGACAAAGCTCCAAAAGCCCCGAAAGCCGAAAAGGCTCCCAAGGCTAAAAAAGAGAAAAAGGCGAAGTAGCTTCCACTCCCTTGCGGTAGGCGAGGGATCCAGAAAATTTCATCATGCTCTGGATTCCAGCTTTCTCTGGAATATAACCACCTATGTGCTATGAGCAGATGATATGACCAAACCGCAAAATCTTTTCGAGAAAATCTGGAATCGTCACCTAGTGGATGACCAAGCGGATGGAACGTGTCTGCTTTATATTGATCGGCACATGGTGCACGAAGTCACCAGCCCGCAGGCGTTTGAGGGGCTTCGGTTGACTGGCCGTAAAGTCAGACGTCCCGAGGCGACGCTGGCGGTGGCGGATCATAATGTACCCACGACGCCGGATCGTGCGCAAGGCATCAAGGACGAAACGTCGCGCATTCAGGTGCAGACTTTGGAAGATAATTGCGCGGAATTCGGGGTTACCTATTTCAAGATGGATGATAAGCGCCAGGGCATCGTCCATGTGGTCGGGCCGGAGCAAGGATTCACCCAGCCCGGGATGACCATTGTGTGCGGCGATTCGCATACTTCCACACATGGCGCGTTCGGCGCACTGGCGTTCGGTATCGGCACGAGCGAAGTGGAGCACGTGCTGGCGACGCAGACACTGATCCAGAAAAAAGCGAAATCGATGCGCGTGAGCGTGAACGGGCAATTGCCTATCGGCGTGACCGCCAAAGACATCACTCTCGCCATCATCGGCAAGTTGGGGACTGCGGGTGGCACGGGGTATGTCATCGAATACGCAGGCGACGCGATTAAGGCACTTTCCATGGAAGGGCGAATGACGGTGTGCAACATGTCTATCGAGGCCGGGGCGCGAGCAGGTCTCATCGCGCCGGATGAAATTACCTTCGCCTATCTCAAAGGCCGCCCCCTCGCCCCGCAAGGCGCGGACTGGGATAAGGCCGTGGCATATTGGAAGAGTTTCAGCAGCGATGCAGGCGCGACGTATGATACAGAAATCACCCTGAACGCCGCCGACATCGCGCCGCAGGTGACGTGGGGCACGAGTCCTGAGGATGTGCTCCCCATCCATGCCAGCGTGCCTTCGTTGGAGGACTTTGCGGATGAGGGCAAACGCTCCGCGGTGAAACGTTCACTCGACTATATGGGCCTGACTCCGGGGGTGAAGCTGGAGGATGTGGCTATCGATAAAGTGTTCATCGGCTCCTGCACCAACGGTCGTATCGAGGATTTGCGCGAAGTCGCCAAGCTGGTCGCGGGCAAGCATGTCGCGCGTTCCGTGAAACTGGCGATGGTCGTTCCTGGTTCGGGACTGGTGAAAGAACAGGCCGAGAAGGAAGGGTTGCATACTATCTTCACCGCAGCCGGATTCGAGTGGCGGGAGCCGGGCTGCTCGATGTGTCTCGCAATGAACGCAGATCGGCTGGAGCCGGGTGAACGGTGCGCCTCTACGTCCAACCGCAATTTCGAAGGCCGTCAGGGCCGTGGCGGACGGACACACCTGATGAGCCCTGCGATGGCCGCCGCCGCCGCCATTACGGGGACGCTGTCGGACGTGCGTAAACTGATATAGGTTCGCTATGGTCAACGATGCGCCCAAGCTGAAAACCAATACGAATTCCTATATCCAGTATACTAAGGATACGATTCAACACCCCAATTTTGAAGCGGGCGATTATACGTATGGCAGTGTACTCATACGCTGGCTGATTCATGATGAGAAGGTACGTATCGGCAAATTCTGTTCGCTTTCCCAGAACATCGAGGTGTTGATGAGCGGCAATCACCCTATCGACACCGTCTCCTGCTATCCCTTCGCGGCGCTGCCCGACATCTGGCCTGGAGCAGTGGGGAAATGCCCATATGGCAAGGGTGACGTTACTATCGGCAACGATGTGTGGATCGGCAAGAATACGGTCATCATTGGCGGGGCGACGATTTCGGACGGGGCGGTCATCGGCGCGAATACCGTCGTCGCCGGATATATCCCGCCCTACGCGGTGGCGGTGGGAAACCCGGCACGCATCATCAAATATCGGTTCGATGAAGAAACCATCAAAATGTTGCTTGAAGTGAAATGGTGGGACTGGCCGATTGAGAAAATCCAGCGTAATGTGCATATCTTATCGGGCAAGGACATCTGGAAAATCAAAGAGTGTGAGTAGTTTTTCGGGCGTAGAAAGATTGCCATTCCAATGACCGCTCACATTTAGTATGGTATGTCCACACCCACATGGAGGCGACCATGAACGACACATCCTTCTCACCCACCCCCAATTCCGCCGCAAAAAAAGGCTTCTTCAGCTTCTTTGCAAACCTGTTCAAGAAAAAGAAGAAACAAGACTGGCTGGAAAATTCAGCCGGGCAGAATGTCGCGAAACCGAAGAACCTGACACCGCTTGATCCGGGGAATCCGTGGATTACATGATATGATAAAAAATATAGCTTTGCCTTTTTTGTTCGCAATAATTCTTTCTGCTTGTAGTACACAGACAACGGTTATCTCTGAATCTGGATATATACCAACTATCGCACCGGACTGTTCAATCGACATTGAAAAAAAAGTTCTTTTTGATTATGACAGCGTTATTCTAAATAAAGACGCACAAAATATTTTAGCAGCCCAATTTGGTTTTCTAAAATTCAATGATTCTGTGAATATTCAAATTCAAGGTCATACGGATGAACGTGGAACGCGAGAGTATAATCTTGCTTTAGGGGAACGGAGAGCTGAGGCGGTGAGGCAATATTTCCTTGCACAAGGTATCGCGCCGGGGCGTATTTCTATTGTATCCTATGGGAAGGAACGGCCTGCTGTTGTCGGATCAGACGAATCTTCATGGTCACAAAATCGACGGGCGGTTACGGTTATCGCCCGTTGAAACTTGCGGCTGGGAAAGACCACACCTACTCTTGTTGCAACATATCTGGTGCGCGTTCTTGTCCGGGTAGGGCAGAGCCTTCTGATGACGGTTCACCCGGGTAACCCTCGACCACCACAGGTGGCTCGGACGGTACGACATCGACGATGACGGGGGGTGGTGTGACGTTCTCGTCCACGGTCTTTTCCATCGGGATGGCGTTACGCATCTCTTCTTCCGTCCATCCGCGTTCTTCGCCCTGCAGCTCATGCGCGACCTGAGCTTGTGACGCGGTGGCGGTGAGCATAAGGACTGCGCACGCTAGTATCGTTTTCATCTACATACTCTTTGCGGCTAGATTACGACCTAATTACATCCCGCTTCCGAGGCGCCGCGTCCGACCTGTGTACGCGAAAGTTTTTGGGCGGGTGGCGTGGCCTTGGTGGATGTCGGCCACACCGTCCCTTTTTCCTTAATACGGGTTATGGGACCTTTATGGGAAATGATTCTGGTGTTTAGAACAGGGACCTCGCATTTATCCCCCTCCTGATCTCCCATGATCAGCGGTCCTTCATTATTATCAATCACTGTCCTGACCGCTGGCGCACCCTGGGGCGAATCATACCCTGCAGGCATCCACGACCTTTTTTGGAAGCAATATGGACTTGGTTTCTGCGGTGGTGCGGCTTTAAATTCCCTTGTACCCATATATAGAGTCAGGCTGGCGTTTTTGAAACGGTTGCCAATAATCTTGTTATCATGCTCACGAACCGCCAAACCCGTCGTGAGGTTTTCAAACCAGTTGTTTTCATAACGATTATTCCCACCTTGACGTTGCAATACCCGGCCCGTATTGAACAACGTGTTGTTGCGGAATATATTGTCACTGCATTTGTTCTCCAACACGTTCTTGCGGCCCCAATTCTCAAACAAGTTGTTTTCTATAATCGTTTTGGATGACCCATATTTTGACGACATTTCATAACTCGTCGCCGCGCCATACATACACGTGAATAAAGCGCTACCGGTTACTTCGTTAGTGGGCGTGGGGGTATTGGTGGTGAAGTAATTGGAGTCAATGCGGTTATTGTTATACATCTGCTCCGGGGCTTGTGGGCGATAGAAGGCAATGGCTGAATTCGTTTCACCGCTTGCTTTTTGGGGTAATATGAAGTCGTTATGATCAATCCGGTTATGCGCGGCGCCTTCTATAAAATCAACCTGGCCATTGGCGGAAAACAGAACGCGCGTAACCCTGTTGTAATCACCGCT
>JBGTBD010000069.1:0-6267 GCA_041749475.1 Rickettsiales bacterium | reverse complement strand
GGGCAAGGCAGCGGAAGTCACGGGGGAAGAGCTCGCCAAACTTGATAAACGCGCCGACATGATCAAGCTGGTGGCGGGGCCGGATAAGCCCTACAAGCCCATCCTCTACGTGGCGGCGGGGTTCTCGATGTATCGCGGGACAGCCAAGATATTCAACCGGATATATGACAAGCTGTTCAATAAAAATCACGATGAACAGCAGACTATCGACGAAGTGCGAAACCTGCCGGAATCCTTCAAGGATGCAGTGAAGACCGTTGCTCCTGCGGAATTCCAGTCCACTCCGTTCGCGGCCGTAGCGCTGGGAGGATTGCGTTCGGTGTTCCCGGCGGGGAGCATCCATCCCGATTACGCGTTGCCGACGCGGGCAGTGCTGAAAGCAGAGTTAAATACGCTCGATAAATGGAAGGCACGTGCCAAAAATGTGCTGACCACATTCTCGCATAAGCCGGGGCCGGACGGTAAAATCGCCTCCGCATTCTTAGGCATGGAACTGCCCATCAACTGGCTGGGTTATTTCACCTTCTTCGAGTTGGGGGATCGCCTCTTCAAAGACGTGCAGTTGCGTCGTGGATACTGGAAGGGGGATGTAAACACCACCAATGGGGTCTGGCGTGGTAACACGACCAACCTTACCGACAACATCAATATCAATGCGCCTGTGGTAGAAGAAAAGAATGGCGTCCTTGCCGCGGCGAATGTTGAAGAGAACAAGGACGGTAAGAAAATCTTGCTGACAACGTATAATGATCTGGGAGCGCGCGGCTCCATCACCAACGATCCGAGCGCGGGTCGTCTGTTATTCCGTAGCGCTCCGCCTGTCGTCGTCGGTATCTCCGCTTATCTCGGGCTGCATAAGCTAGTCAAGCTGACGCTGGGGACGCTGGAGCCGACGGTCTATGGCGATGGATTCAAGAAAAACCTTGCGCGGTTCGGTCATAACTTCAAGGTCGAATGCGCTGCGATCGGCATGTTCTTTGCCTATGCGATGTCGAAGGAATTATGGGAGAACTGGTACGACAAGAACGTGGTGGGGCAGCGCAAGGCCGTCACTAACCCCTCGCTTGCGCCGGAAACACGGACTGCATCCGTAAGTGAGACGATGCCCTCCAGCGCGACCTATTCCCCGTTATTGGAATTCGGCGATAAGGATGTTTCCCGCTCCACCCTGATGGACAAACCCGCCGGCCCGGCGACTCGCGTGTCCCACGTGGCAGCGCATGAAGTGGCGCAGGGGCATGAGCACGGCGCGGCGCTGCTTACGTAATGTTTCTTATCTTTCCGCCTGGCTCTGCGATGGTACAGCAGGGCGGAGGAGAATGACGTTGCCTCGAGGCTCAATGGCTGATGCATCTACTGTCGGTTTCGGGGTTTCAGGAGTGATAACCTCACCCATCATCCCAACGAACAAATCCCTGAAGCGTTCGTTGATAAGGATGTTCCAGCTTTTGGCATGCTGAACCATGCATAGAACACCCTGCTGATTCGTTGCCTCCTGAAATCGCTGAAACACTTTCTGGATGTGAGGTTCCTGATAGGTGAGGGCGGACATATAATAGGCGCGTCCATCCTGAGAATCGTCGAGTACGAACGGAGTCGGTTGTTGAGATTCTATGATTCCGTTGATGTCCTTGTGTTCATGCGAAATATGCATGTCCATCAGTGATTGGTGTAGTGCTGAAAACGCTACTTGGCCTGTTGCAACGTTATCATGCATCGTCAGATTAGGTTTGGTGTGCCTGACAAGTTCTTGGAACTCATTGAAGTATTTACGTGGGCAGTGGGTGTAATAGTATGCGCTATCCGTGCTGGCCAACCCCCTGCCGCTTCGGGAGCCTTTGTTGTCCAGATACATCATGTGTAGATAGGGTAAGGATTTTGCTGGGGTTTCCTGAGCCTGTTCGACAGAGGTGGGGGTAGCGGGATGAGGTGAGCTGGGTTGTATCGGAGTTGTATTGGTGATCACCATCAGGCCCGTTCCCGGTTGTCCTGCTGGCGTCGCTTGTTCCATTTTGGCGTGATAGATGGCGGCTGTCTGTTTCAGGGTATCCACAATATCATACGGAATGGTGTATCTGCCGTCCTGTAGTTTAAACACATCTTCATGGTGGGGATAGTATTTTGCCAGCGTGGCGAAATCCTTTTCCATCTGGATGTGCTGGTCTTCGGCCATGTCGGGAAATATTCCACGGATGTAGAGACTGTTCTTATTATTCTGTAATACTCTTGTGTATACTTTGTGAATTAAATCCTGCTGTGGAGGAGTAAGGCGCGTGCGATAGTCGGCGCTTTCGCGTTTTATAGCATCTTCCACCTCGTCTTGAATGGCTATGTGCATGACAGGATTGGCCTTCAGGGAATCTTGCCCGGTGTCATTGCGTACGGGGCGTAAGGGGGTGGTGATACGGAAGCCATCTTCCAACTCAAGAACCCTGGCTATTTCTTGTAGTCGCTCCAGAGCGCCTGGCTCTGATGGGAGTTGCATATCATATTCTATCGTATGGCGGGGGTGGGCGTTGAGTGCCGTGCCGACGCGCACCATGGCGGAGTAAAATGGTTCTTGGATGGACATTGGACTGCCTCTTTATTGACTGAGATAAGAGGTTTTAATGGATAGGACACATGTTGTGCGTGAAGGTTTTGTGAAATCCTCCTAAAGGTTGCCAATCCGCTCTATCCCTGATATTCCCGCTATATGACTGAAATCGGACGATTCCCCGCTACGCGTCTGCGCCGAAACCGCCAATATGGCTGGATGCGGGCGTTGGTGCGGGAGCATGGGTTGAGCGTGGAAGACCTTGTCTGGCCAGTGTTCGTGCAGGATGGGGACGATGTTTCCAGCCCTGTCAGCACGATGCCGGGGGTGGAGCGGATGAGTATCGACCGGTTGGTGAAAGAAGCCAAAGCCGCCCATGCGGAGGGTATCCCTGCCATCGCCATTTTCCCGGCGACGCCGGACGAGGTGAAGGACGAGCAGGGAGCCGAGGCGCTGAACCCGGAAAACCTCGTCTGCCGCGCAGTCAGGGCCATCAAGGCAGCCGTGCCTGACATCGGCATCATCTGCGACGTGGCGCTCGATCCCTATACTATCCACGGGCATGACGGGTTGATGGAGAATGGTATCATCCTCAACGACCCGACGGTGGAGGTGCTGTGCGCTCAGGCGGTGGTACTGGCCAAAGCTGGCTGTGACATCGTCGCGCCGTCGGACATGATGGACGGGCGGGTGGAAGCCATCCGCCATGCGCTGGACGAGGCGGGGTTCCCGCATGTGTCTATTCTCGCCTATTCGGCAAAATATGCGTCGGCATTCTACGGCCCGTTCCGCGATGCGGTCGGCTCCAGCGGTATGCTGAAAGGCGCGAGCAAAGCCACTTATCAGATGGACACCGCCAACGCGCGCGAGGCGTTGCGCGAAGTGGCGCTCGATATCGCCGAGGGGGCGGATATGGTGATGGTGAAACCGGGGATGCCGTTCCTCGACATTATCCGCCAGACGGTCGATGCGTTTCCCATTCCCGTGCTGGCCTATCAGGTCAGCGGAGAATATGCGATGCTACGGCTGGCGGGAGATGCGGGAGCACTGGATTACCGACGGGCGATGCTGGAGGCGCTACTGGCATTCAAACGCGCCGGTGCGTCGGCGATATTTACCTATGCGGCACGGGATGTGGCGCGGTGGTTGGGCGAAAGTCGGTAAGATTATTATATCCACTTGTCATGCTGAACTGTTTCAGCATCCATCTATCATTTCAGCATGGACCCTGAAACAAGTTCAGGGTGACAGTAAAAAAAGATGCGTCGCAGTGTTGACGTTAGGGGAAACATCACCCACTTATTTCGTACATTTTTCCTGATAGGACTGCATGAGGGTGGGGATGCCGCTGGCGTCGTAGCGGGCTTGACCGAGGGCTACGGGTTTATCGAGTGCTTCGCGGAGTAGCTTGTCGGCACGGCTGCCGATGCTTTCGTGCTTCCAGTCCACTTCCAGCGTGTTCGCTGCTTGCATGAAGGCGTAGACGGTGCTGGCTTCCGGTTCGGGGAAGGTGATGTAGCGCTTTTTGTGCGGGCTGAGGGCTTTGACGTACTGCGTCAGTTCCACGGATTTTCCGCCATCCACACCCACCCTGAAATGGACGGGCAGGCCGCGATAGCCGGGGGTTTTAATGTGCCTGTCCTCCCATTCCGCAGCGGTGAACACATCGTCCGGCAATTGGATATTCCATTTCTGGTTGGAGGGGTAGATGAAGACGGTCGGCGCGGCGGGGTCGAATGTGGAGCGGATGAAGCAGCGACGGCTCGTCCCACTCATCAGGCTGGTCACGCGGCCTGTATTTTCTACCAGTTCGAAATGCCCGGCGGAGTCGATGACCTGAAATGGGGAGATGGCCGCCAGTGCGGGGAATACCGTGGCACAGGCCATTAAGACAGAAAGGGCGAGGCGATCAATACGGCTCATATTCCTCGATCTTGATAAGGCCGCGGATGATGCGTTCTTTGGCGTCTTCGACTTTTTCGATTACCTTTTTGGTGATGAGGTCTTTATTGTTGACGTCCACCGCGTAATCGAGGGCGTTCTCACGGATGCCGAGATATTTGATGCCGGGCTCCCAACGGCCGCTATAGGCGTTCACCAGCGATTCGTTGACGACCTTATCGACGCGCTTGACCATGGAGGTCAGCACCGTGCCGGGGAAGAGGCCGTTCTGGTTGGTATCGACGCCGATGGCGAGTTTGCCCATTTCCTCACCCGCTTCCAACACGCCGACGGAAGAGCCGCCCGCGGCAGCGAAGATGACGCCGACATCGGAGTTATATTGTTTCTTCGCAAGCATTTTTGCGCGTTCCGGGTTGTTCCACGGGTTGGCCGCGCCGCTGATCGTGACGTTTTTGCTGCCGGTGGCGACCGTGTCGCGTACCATCTCGATATCCGGGCGGACGTGGCGTGCACCTTGATAATAGCCCAGTGCAAGATTATTGATAATCGGCATGTCGATCCCGCCGATGAAACCGATTTTATTCGTCGGCGAGCGTAGGCCTGCAATCATCCCGACGAGGAACGCACCTTCGTGATCCTTGAACACTACGGACTGCACGTTGGAATAAAAAGGTGGAACCATGCCGTCGATAACGGTGAACTTCACTTCCTTGAATTCGTTGGCGATGCGGATGACCGGGTTAACATTCTGGATGCCAACCGCGATGATGTGGGTGACGCCGCTGGAAGCGACTTCGCGGAAAAATGCAAGGCGGTTCTTACCCTCGGGTATGGGAAATTCTTCATACTGAATGCCCAACTCTTCCTTGGCTTTCTGCGCGCCCAGTTTCATGGAGTCGATAAAGGCGTAATCGCCACCCAGGCCGGTATTGGTCTCGAAGATCAGGGCTGGGCGGAATTCCTCCTTGGCCCATGCCGCTCCTGTGCCCGCGCAGATGCATACGAGGAAGAGAAGTAGAAAAGCAGGGTGGATGTGGATTCTCATCTTGAATTGGAACGCATTTCGGCGGATTCTATACATATGGATACCCTATCGCAAGTAGAATACGCCCCCCCGACCAGCAAAGACCTCTATGCCAAGCGCCTGACGGACTTGCAGAATTGGATGCAACAGACCGGGCTTGCCGCGTTCGTCCTGCCGGTGACGGATGAATATCAGGGCGAATATTCGCCGGAATATGCCCGGCGAGTGACGTGGCTGACGGGGTTTGACGGCTCAGCAGGGGCGTTGGTGGTGTTTCAGGAAACCTCCGCGTTACTGGTCGATGGGCGCTATACACTACAGGCCGCCCAGCAGATGGAGGGGATGCCCCTTTCGACGCATAACAGCGCGGACATGCCGATATTGAAAGCGCTGGAAGAGATGTTGCCCAACGGCGGTGCGGTGGGCCTCGACCCGTCCCTCTTCACTATCCGACAGATCGAACGGTGGCAGCGGGATGACGAGAAGAAACGGTTCGAGTGGCGATTGCTGGAAGACAATCCTGTGGATGGAATTTGGGAGAATCAGCCGGAAGCGCCGAACGCGCCGTTGACGCTCTATCCTGAGAGTTTTGCGGGACTGTCACATGACGAGAAGCGGCATCAGATTTCGAGTGAATTGCAGATGCGCGGGGAATCGGCGCTGCTTATCACCCAGCCGGACGCGATATGCTGGCTGCTGAACATCCGCGGTGATGATATTCCCTATAACCCCCTGCCACTTTGCTTTGCGCTGTTGAATGACGATGCCACGGTGGAGGTGTTCATCGACCCGTGCAAGGTGGGCG
>JBGTBD010000068.1:0-28884 GCA_041749475.1 Rickettsiales bacterium | reverse complement strand
CTATTCCAAACGTTTGCAAACCTTTTGCTGACATGGTGCTGATACGAGTGGTGCATCAGCGATATTCTAACTTTCTAACCTTTTGTTCTTCCAAACTCTCTTTGCCTTCGCAACCCAACCGACCCACGCATTACGAATGCGGTGCTCTACCAGCTGAGCTAAGTCGGCAACCCTGCAAAAGCTTTCGTGTAGTAGCGAGAATTGCCCGTTTTGGCAAGGGGTTTTGCCCCTGGAGGGGTAAATGGTGCAGAAATGGCGCTTATGCAGCCCCTTGCAGGTCTGAACCCGGCTCAGCCGGGCGTTTGATGCCGAAATGCTCGCGGGCGTAAGCGACGCGCTCGGCCACGGTATGGAGGCTCCCGGCCACCTCGCGGATTCGCTTGAGGCGGGGTACGATGCCCTCCTGATTGGCAATCTGGATGGCAAGGCCGGGGCGAGCGTTGATTTCCAGCAGCATCGGGCCTTTTTCCTCGTCCAGCACCAGATCGACCCCGATATAGCGTAGGGGAAGCACCTCATCGAACGATGCGGCCATGGTCAGGATCATATCCCAGTCCGGCAACTGGATACCTGCGATGGGATAGCCCGTTTCCGGGTGAATGGTGACCACCTGCCCACGATGCACACCAGAGACAGTTTTCCCCGTCGCCATGTCGATGCCGAGGCCGATACCACCCATATGCAGGTTGGCCTTTCCGTCCGATTCCCGCGTTGGCAGGCGCAGCATCACCATCGCGGGCACACCGAGATAGCAGATGATGCGGATATCCGGCACGCCCTGGAAAATGACGTTATTGAAGATGGAGGACGTGCGCACACGGTATTCGATGATGGCCTCGTCATTGACGCCGCCGAGGGAATACATGCCACTCAGGATATTACTGATGTGATAGGCCAGCGCGCCTTTTTTCATTACCGCTCCGCTGGCGCGGACATAGCCGCTGGGCGTTTGTCCGGCGATGACGACGATACCGCCCCCGCCGCTCCCCTGCGCAGGTTTGATCGCGAAATTGCTATGCCCGGCAAGGATGTCGTCCAAATGCTTGATCTGCTCCTGCGAGGAGATGACGCCGTAGAGTTCCGGGCACGGGATGCCGATGGATTGCGCTAGCTTCTTGGTCTTCAGCTTATGATCCACCAGCGGGTAATATTTCCGCGGATTAGCGGTGAAGATATAATCAAGGTTCCGGGCGTTGATGCCAAGCAGTCCCGATTGATTCAGCTTCCAGTTAAAGAGCGGCATGGGGCGCATTCTTGAAGTTGCGGAAACGGTAATACTCGGTCAGCTTATACCCGTGATACCGCCCCATCGCGATGGCGACCGCGAGAAGGATAAGCAACAGCTCCGGGAAGGTGAAGATAAGATGCACACAATAGGGATTATACATCACGAGATAGGCGCACACGGCGGAGAATAAACTGCCGATACCGGTGGTAATGGCCTCCTTCGGCCCCATCTCTTCCCACAGGATATTCATACGCTCGATAGTCATGGTGATGATGACCATCGGGAAGAGCGAGATGGAAAGCCCCGTCGTCACGCCCAGATGATTCATCAGCAGACTGAGTACGGTGATAACGAGTACGACCACGGTCAGTACGGCCGTCAAACGCGGAACCATCAGCAGTTTCAACCGCTCAAAATAGGTGCGAATCAGCAGACCGATAGCGACGATGGAGGTGAAGAGGATAATCCCCCACAACAACTCCGTCTGCCGGAACGCAAGGGCGACCAGCACGGGCATGAACGTCCCGAACGTCTTGATGCCGATAAATTGGCGCAAAAATGCGTTGGTCAATGCACCCAGCGGCACGAGCAGAAGCACCATGAACAACAGTTGCGAATCGACCGGCAGACTAAGGAGTGAGAGGTTGAACGCACGCTTCGCCGCTTCGTCGCCCTGCCATACCTTGGCGATGATGGCGTCTTCCGTATTATGGCGCACGGAGATGTCGAGTTTCGGATGAGCACCCCCCGTCAGACTGAAGAGCGGCTTGCTTCCATACCACCACGGCAACATCAGGTTCTTCGATTCCAGCACGCCGTTATCCATATCAACCGGACGCCAGCTTCCATCCAGCCATACATCAACCCACGAAACCAGCTTACCCACGCGCTCCTGTTTGGAAAGACGCACCCCGTTGACCACACGTGCGGGGATGCCCGTGGAGTTGAGTACGTAGGCGGCGATCTCGGCTTCGCTCTGCAAATCTTCCCCATGCCCGCGCAGCATGTGAATCTGCTCGTTATTATTGCTATGCAGCGCGTTGAACAGTTCGGTGATGAAAGACCCTTCATCCGCTGAGCGTTTACGTAGCTCACTGACCAGCGCCTGCAAAGCCAGTGCCTTAGGATCGTTCTTGGCGGTAGCCTGGAATTCTTCCGTATCGACGATGGATTCCGCAACCGGGGATTCACCCGCGCCTTCCGTGCCTTCGGACGATTGCACCTGATAAAGCACGGTACGGTAGAAGAAGAACTGGCGGCCATAGGCCTCCCGTTTTGTCCAAACCACTTTCCGGTTACCCGTGGAGGCTTCCGTACGGCGGGCGAGACCGTAGCCTTCGCTTACGAAATTCTCGTCCACCAGCGCCAGCGGGCCGCTATTCTGCGGGATGTAAAGGGAGACTTTGGCGGGCTTACCGCGCCCCTCGAATTCAAGCTTCGCTTCGATATACCAGCTTTCGGATTTGCCGTTGGGCGTCATCGGAAAGCCGAGATAGAAGGCTTTATACGCAAACAGGGTGAGACCGATCCCAACAAGGATAATTCCCAGCACCCATGGCGCGCTTAATCTCATGATTCGGATTCTTTCGTTGTATTGCAATCAGGCTTGGTGATGTAACGCACGGCGGGATTCACCACGAATTTCTCCGCCATCATGTTACGCCCCACCAGCATGGGATAATTCATATGCCCGCGCTCCGCAAGATTAACTTCGCCCTGAATATGAATCCCGGCAAGGCAGATATCCATATAGACCACCGGGCGGCGGATGAATTTGCCCGTCTTCGATTTGATGCGCACATAGCGTACGAGACGGCTTTCAAAGATCAGCTTCGTCCCGTCGTCAGAATTGATGGAGAACAGGACGCGGCGTTTCTCGTCGCGCTTGAACACCTTGATAACATCGGCATCGATGGAAGACGTCTTCGCGCCCGTATCGATACGCGCATTCATGCGGACGCTCTGCGGGCCGACGCGCACCTTCTCCACGAACCCGGTTACGATATGTTTCCCCAGCGGTTTCGGATGGGGAGTACGTGTTTTCGGTGCGGCGGGAGTTGCCTTCGTTTCTGGCTTATGGGTGAGCGGTGCTTCCGGCTTGGTTACAGGGGCTATGGACTGTTCCTGTACGGGCGGCTTCGCAGGCGGCACGTCCGGCTTTTTCACACAAGCGGTGACCAGTAATACGGGCAATAAGAAAAACCAGATTTTCACGCACATCTCCAAGCAGCAATGGGTGCAGACCATAGCGGCAAAATCGGCTTTTGCAAGTGCGAGAACATCGTCCTTTTATTCCGCGCCGCTCAGGATTAATCCACTTGCGGTTCGTGAGGTTTTTTTACGAATTCCTTGCTACCGTCCAGCGGCTGTTGTTCAAGGAAAAGGTGGCTATGGCGGCGACCGTAGAAGATGTAGATGAGCGCCCCGAGCAGGATGTACGGCGGGATGTAATGCAGGATTTCCTTGCCGCTTTCCTTGAACACCAGATGATCTTCGGCTGCGTCCTCATTGGCAAGGTCGAACGGTTTCCACTCTTTCCAGTTTTCTTCGTTCTGACCGACTTCGAGGTAATGGCTCAATCCATCGGAATACTCACCCGCCTCGATCTGCTGTTTCACTTCCGGGTGATTCCCGAGGTAATACGCCTCATCGAACGCCTGGAAGGAGAAGAACATGGTGAAGACGAGATACCCGCACGTCAGCACGCCTGCCAGCGGAACCCACGGCACGAACGGCGTGCGGAAGGGACGGACCAGCTCGGGCTGCTTACGGCGAAGATAAAGCACGCTGAAACAGACGATCATGAAGGCAAGCAACGTTCCCAGGCTCACCAGATCACCCAGCAGGCTGATCGGCGTCATCCCAGCAGCAATGGCTACGATAGAGCCGATGATGATGGTATTGATGTAAGGCGTCTGGAAACGCTTATGCACCTTGCTGAAGGCGGCCGGCATCAACCCATCGCGGGACATCACGTAGAAGATACGCGTCTGGCCATAGAGCAGCACGAGCATCACTGAGGTAAGCCCCGTTAACGCCCCAATCTTGATCAGGAAGGAGAACCAGCCAAGACCGATATGATCGACCGCGACCGCCATCGGGTCAGGCACGTTGAGGTCTTTATAAGGGACCACGCCCGTCAACACGGCGGAGACCGCCATGTAAAGCAGCGTACAGATAAAGAGCGACCCTAGGATACCGAACGGCATGTCCTTCTGCGGGTTCTTCGCTTCCTGCGCTGCCGTTGATACGGCCTCGAACCCAACATAAGCGAAGAAGATGATACTGGCCGCGCGGAAAATCCCGTCCCAGCCATACTTACCCGGGCCTTCGTTTTCAGGGATGAACGGCGTCCAGTTATCGACGTTTACATAAAACGCGCCGATACCGATGAACATCACCACGACCGCCAGCTTGATGAAGACGATAGCGTTATTAACCTTCGCCGACTCACTTACGCCGACCACGAGCAACGTGCTGACAGCAGCCACACCGATGAACGCAGGCAGGTTGAAGATGCCGTGTACCAGCTTTCCGGTGGAATCGAGCAATTGGTTCGCCGCGTCGAAGCTATAGCCATGTGCGGTGAACAGTGAATGATACACATCGTTGACTTTCACCACCTGCCCAAAGGCAGTTGTCAGTTCCGGGGGCATTATGACCCCGAACCCTAAAAGGAAGCTATTGACGTAGCCCGACCACCCGACGGCGACCGTCGCCGCCGCGACCCCGTATTCCAATACGAGCAGCCACCCCATCGTCCATGCCAGCACTTCGCCGAGCGTGGCATAGGCATAGGTGTACGCACTTCCCGAAATGGGGAGAACGGAGGCTAACTCCGCGTAGCAGAGACCGACGAATGCACAGGCGATCCCGGTGAAAATGAATGAATACACAAGTGCCGGGCCGGCATGTTCCGCCGCCGCTTTCCCCGTCATCACGAAAATCCCCGCACCGATGATACAACCAATACCGAGGCTGACCAGATTCCACGGCCCAAGCGTCCGCTTCAACTCACTGTTCATGGACTCCGCGACAATGCGTTCAACGGACTTCTTAATGAAATAACGGGAAAAACTCATGGGGCGCCTCAAGATGGTGTTATTTTTTTGAACCGCACAGAAGTAGCAAGGCCGATTCATCAAGGCAAGTATTTATGCCAAACCAATGGTTTTTTACGATTTTCTTGAAAAAAACCCCTACATCTCCGGCGCGAGCGTCACACTCAAGCCTTCCAACTCAGGCGTCAGCAATATCTGGCAGGAAAGCCGCGAATTGGGCTTCACGTCAAACGCCTCATCAAGCATACTGACCTCTTCATCCTGCGCCGGGATGAGCTTTTCCACCCACTCTTCCGCCACATAGACATGACACGTCGCACAGGCACAGGCCCCGCCACATTCCGCCTTAATGGGCAAGCCATAATCACGAATCACTTCCATCAATCGCCAGCCCTCCAGCCCTTCCAGCGTCTTCTCTACCCCCTCCCGGTCAGTGACGGTGACGTGAATCGGCTCCATCGTCATCTACTTCACCCCCAGCTTTTTCTGTAAGTCGGTGGAGGATGTCGTATACTGGAAGCGTAATTTTTCGTTCGGACGGCAATAGCGGAACGCCTGCTGAGCCATCAACGCGCCTTCATGGAAACCGGAGAGGATGAGCTTCAACTTCCCCGGATAATGATTAATATCGCCGATGGAAAAAATCCCCGGCGTCGAGGTCTGGAATTTCTCGGTATCCACGGGGATCAGATTCTCATGCAGGTTCAGCCCGAAATTCGCCACCGGCCCCAACTTCATCGTCAATCCGAAGAAGGGTAATAGCGCGTCGCACGCTACATTGGTGATGCTCCCGTCATCATGCTTGATGGCCACGGCGGAAAGCTGCCCGTCTGCCCCTTCCAGCCCACTCACCTGCCCCATCAGGAACCGCATTTTCCCTTCGCCGACCAGATGTTTCATCTTATGCACCGAATCTGGCGCAGCGCGGAAATCATCGCGGCGATGCACCAGCGTTACCTCTTTGGCGATGGGCTGCAAATTCAGCGTCCAATCGAGCGCCGAATCCCCGCCACCGACGATGACCAGCGATTTCCCCGCGAACTGCGCCATCTTGCGCACGGAATAAAAGACTGATTTTTCTTCATACGCATCGATGCCCGTAATCGGCGGCTTCTTGGGCATGAACGACCCGCCCCCGGCGGCGATGACCAGCACGCGGCCTTGCATCTGCTCCCCCGCATCCGTCGTCACCAGCCACTGCTCATCCGCCGTTTGCTCGATTTTTTCAACCATCTGGGAGAGGTGGAATACCGGGTTGAACGGCGCGATCTGCTCCATCAACCGATCCACCAACTCCTGCCCATTGATGATAGGCCATGCCGGGATGTCATAAATCGGCTTTTCTGGGTATAATTCAGCACATTGCCCACCCGGCTTATCAAGGATGTCCACTAGTTGCGTGCTCAACCCTAAAAGCCCAAGCTCGAACACGGCAAAGAGGCCCACCGGCCCCGCCCCTACAATCACGACATCGCTATGGCTGATACTCATGCTTGGGCTTTACTGCGAATGGCCGCTCACGTCAACCTGCAGGCTAGGAATAACCATCATCGGAGCACCCGGAAACCCTCGAACTTTCACCAAAATGTAACATATCTTGGCCGATGGATTTGCTAGGATGGATCTTAAGGTCGAAGTGCGCATGAAGACATCGGCCATTTTGAATAAAAAGGAATTAAAACAAATGTTTAACCCGAAAGACTATATCGTAGTGCTTGACGAGGGGATGGTGCTCTGCACGAACCCGGTCGCCGATGGGGGTTTAAGTGCGATTACGGTCAACACAGGGCTGCGGGGCGACCGTAAGCGCGCCTTTCAGGACGCCATCCGCCGCATGGTACTGAATAAATTATTCTCGCCCAAATTCGCCGAGGTCATCCTCGCCGCAACCGAGATGAGCTTTCAACAGGAACGTGAATTCGCGTAAATCCGAAGGAGAACGACTATGTATCATCCGATTCTGAAAAAAGCCCCCACCACTATCAATGCCGGTGGCGTGCCGATCGAAGTGAATCAGATCGCCAGCATCGAGGTCACTCCCGATGGCGGCACGAAATTCTCCCTCCGCAAAGCGCCCGACGCTATCGGCGGGTTTGAACTCGGCCCCGATGCAAGCCCGCGCGCGACCGGCCAGCTGAAAGAACTCGGCCAGTTTTTCGGCGGGTTGGAGCAGCTGGGGCTTGCCCATAATGCTGCCGCTATGCACGCGGAGACCCTGGGGCACGCGGCGGAAGCCAAAGCCTCCAGCGATCTCGCGGGCGCATTGTTACAAGCCTCGACCGCGCAGGAAGCACAAGGCATGACTCATGAGGCACCGAACTCGCATGGCCAAGCCGTCCAACATGCACCCCATGCCGCGCACATGCCGCAGCATACCACCCATATGGCCCACTCCCCCAGCGGTGCAAGCTGGATGAACCGCGTAGAATCCCGCGATGGCCCCAACCTCGGTCAAACACCCGGCGGCCCGGCGCTCTAGGAATTCAACCAACACACACGCAAAGGAAAACCCCGCTGGAAGCAGCGGGGTTTTTTGTTGCCTATACCTCTATCCATGTCATTCCCGCGAAAGCGGGAATCCATGTTTCCGCATTGCATGTTGTTGGATGGATTCCCGCTTTCGCGGGAATAACAGGATAAAATGAGTGCGCGAAAATAATATTGCTGACGGAAGAATGACGTGCACAAAGAATAAAGTCTAATGCGTCGTCGTGACTTCCGGCACAGGGCCGCGGCCTTTTTCATTCTGCTGGAAGGCCTCTTCGTCCATCTCCGTCCACGTCGTCGGCTCGACAGGTGCGGCCAGAGCATGTTTCAGCACTTCATCGACGGTGGAGACGGGGATGATGGTCATGCCCTTCTTCACATTATCCGGAATATCTTCCAGATCCTTCACATTCTCTTTGGGAATCAGCACGGTCTCGATACCACCACGCAGTGCCGCGAGTAATTTCTCTTTCAGGCCACCGATGGGCAGCACGCGACCACGCAACGTCACCTCACCCGTCATTGCGACGGAGCGCTTGACGGGAATGCCCGTGAGCACGGAAACCACCGTCGTGCACATGGCGATACCGGCGGACGGCCCGTCCTTCGGCGTCGCGCCTTCGGGCACGTGGATATGGATATCGGCATTGCGGTATTTCGGCGGTTTGATACCGAAATCGAGCGAGCGTGAGCGTACATAACTATACGCCGCCTGCACGGATTCCTGCATCACATCGCCCAGTTTACCCGTGATGGTGACTTTGCCTTTACCCGGAATCATCACCGCTTCGATGACGAGCAGATCGCCCCCGGTTTCGGTGTAAGCGAGGCCGGTGGTCATCCCCACCAGATCTTCTTTTTCCGCTTCGCCGTAGGAGAATTTGGTGACGCCCAGATATTTACCAAGGTTGGTGCGGCTGATGCTGACCTTGGCTTTTTTCTTCATCACCAACGTCTTCACTGACTTCCGCGCCAGCTTCTCGATCTCGCGTTCCAGATTCCGCACCCCCGCTTCCCGCGTATAGTAGCGGATGATGTCGCGCAGCGCGTCGTCGGAGATGCTCATCTCCTCCGCCTTCAATCCATGTTCCTTCAATTCCTTGGAAATCAGGTGACGGCGGGCGATGTGGATTTTTTCTTCTTCGGTATATCCGGGAATACGGATCACTTCCATCCTGTCCATGAGAGGCCGCGGCATGTTGAACGTATTCGCGGTCGCAAGGAACATCACGTCCGAAAGGTCATAATCGACCTCCAGATAATGATCGTTGAAATTGGTATTCTGTTCCGGATCGAGCACCTCAAGCAACGCCGCCGCCGGATCACCCCGGAAATCATTGCCCATCTTGTCGATCTCATCGAGCAGGATCAGCGGATTGGAGGATTTCGCCTTCTTCATCGATTGGATGATCTTCCCCGGCATCGACCCGATATAGGTACGGCGGTGACCGCGGATCTCGGCTTCATCCCGCACGCCACCCAGCGAGATCTTGATGTAATTACGATTGGTCGCCCGCGCGATGGATTTCGCCAGCGACGTTTTCCCGACACCGGGAGGGCCAACGAGGCAAAGGATCGGGCCTTTGAGTTTTTTCGTACGCTCATGCACCGCAAGATATTCGAGCATACGCTCTTTCACGCGGTCGAGGCCGTAATGGTCTTCATCGAGGATTTTCTCGGCCAATTTCACGTCGTGCGAAATCTTGGTCGGCTTCTTCCACGGAATGGTCAGCATCCAGTCGAGATAATTGCGGATGACCGAGGCTTCCGCCGACATCGAGCTCATCGTCTTCAATTTCTTGAATTCGGCCTGAACTTTTTCTTTGGCCTCTTTGCTGAGCTTGGTTTTCTTGATGCGGTCTTCCAGTTCGAACATCTCGTCACGGCCTTCGTCAAGCTCGCCGAGTTCCTTCTGGATCGCCTTCAATTGCTCATTGAGATAATATTCGCGCTGCGTCTTCTCCATCTGCCGCTTGACGCGGGAGCGGATGCGCTTTTCCGTGTTGAGCACGGAAATCTCGTTCTCCATCAGCCCGAGCACCTGCTCAAGACGCTCATAGACGCTGGAAATCTCCAATATCTCCTGCTTGGCGGGGATATCGATATGCATATGTGCCGCGATCGTATCCGCGAGGATGGCGGGGTTACTGACTTTCATCACCGACCCCAGCGTCTCCGGCTGGATCTTCCGGTTCAATTTCACATACTGTTCGAACTGCGAGACGACGGTGCGGAACATCGCTTCCGTTTCTTCCCGGTCACCCAACACTTCGTTGATGGGCTCAGCCGTAACTTGATAGAATTCTGAATTCTGGATGAACTCCAAAATGCGCGCCCGCTGATTGCCTTCCACCAGCACCTTCACCGTACCGTCCGGCAGGCGAAGCAATTGGAGTACGGACGCGACCGTACCCACGCGATAGATATCGTCCGCCGACGGGTCATCAAGACCTCCGTCCTTCTGCGCGACGAGGAGTATCTTATTATCATTCTTGACGACATTCTCCAGCGCCTTGACCGACTTCTCACGGCCGACGAACAGGGGAACGACCATGCTCGGGAACACCACGATGTCGCGAAGGGGAAGAACGGGAATGATGAAGGGCGAATGTTCTGTCATAAAATCCTAAAGTGATGATAGGAAATTATATAGCGCGTGACAACAGGAATACCAGACGCCGCTCGTGTTTTCTGTGAATGATTGGTTTACCCACCTGATTTTTGAGGCAAAATGTCGCCCGCACTTATGGTTTACATGTCCCTGTAGGCTTAGTGAAATCGGGTGTGCATGACATCACGAAAAGCGTCCCATACTGAAGGTAGCTATCATAATCCGGTGCATAGGGAGATTTACCGCCAAAGTAGGAATGATACTTGAGCATAGAGACTCGCGCTTCAGACGGAGCGACCGCCCCACGGAACGTAAGATTATTACGATATGCGACCTGTACTCCGTTCACCCAGACTTGATCTTCCCCGTTGGGCTGATTGGGCGTATTTACCTTCACGCGTTGTGTGATGCGGTAGAATTTATTCTTCTCGAACTTGAATGTGGACCCATCCGGGTTTTTCCATGTCGTAGGATCCCCACATCCCGTCCCACGATTTTGATGGTAAAGATAAAGCCGCCCTTCGCCCGCCCCATGCCAAACCTGACGTGCCGACCAGCCTCTCGGGTCGATATTTCGGCAACCGCCTGTACCCGTCCCTCCGGCAAGACCCGGGAGTTTTCCGCCACGCGGATTTCCGTACCAATCGAACTCATTCTCAAACATGACGGTGTAATCAAGGTAATACTGATCTGCGGGGGGAAGTTGAATATTTTCGATTAATCCACCGCCACCGTTTTCCCCGGTGTGGCCTTTAGGATGTTTAACGCGGACAGGATCATATTTCCGCACGATTCCGCCTCCGGGGGAGGTATAGGTCAATTGGATATTAGTTCCGTCACCCGAAATAGGGCCACCGCCACTACTGGATGTGCCAAACCCTCCCGACGAACCACCGCCTTGCCCTGCTCCCGTAGTCGGCAATTGCCCAAGCGGCGTCGAATTGTCATGATCCTCAGCATACTCATCGTCCTGTTCGCCGATAGAAGTAGATGGCTCATCCTGATCCACCGACACCGGAGACCCGGTCGCATCGGTTTCATCGGGTATAGACTCGAATCCATGGCGTTTGTCCCAGTGATAGGAAAATACCTTTCCACCCGCTTCCACGGTGAACTGCGTATCCGCCGGAAAGAGGTATGCTTGCAAATGATTTTTCACATAAGCCGCATTATCCGGCCCCAGTTTTCGGGAACGCCACGCATCCTGCCTGCCGCTATGCGTCACCACATAGATGTCGTCACCTTTCTGGACGTACATCCGGACCCATTCGCCCTTATATCCCGAAACAACATGCGCTGCATTGCCGTCACGCGTGACTGTGATGTTTGGTTTGCTGCGGATGAAAGCAGAAACCTCAGCATGGACGGACACCGCGCCGAAAGTAACGGAAGTAAGGAGGAGAAGCCGCAGGAGATGCGTTCTCATATTCTCCTCCTCACCACGTTTTTAGCGCGCATCATACGCACAGTTCGGTGCGAGTGGCGTACCGCCGCCGACGGCCTGTTGACCCGGCGTCCATGCCCCATTGGTGACGACCCGCAGGTAAGGATAGATTTTCTTGAGGTCGTTATTGATCTCAGAGGGGTTCGCCACATCCTGGTCTGTCCGCATATGTGGGCAGCTCGTGCCGTCCACCGCATAAGCACCGTAATTCTGGAATGCTTCCGCAATCCGTCTGCCGCGTTCCGAAAGCCCGAGCGAATTGATATTCGGTCCGCCTTTGGATTCCGGCGGCAAGGCGATGAGGCTGCCATAGGCGATCGTACCCAGATTGTTATGGGCATCCTTGGCGGAACGATCGCTGCCTACCGCCGGCAACTGAACATCCTTGGAAAGCATCATCTTGCACGGATTAGTCGGTTTGCGGGGCAGTGACATCTGCATCGCATGGCGAATGGGCATCCCCGGAGTATTGACTTCCGCACCGCGGAGCAGTCCGAAGGGTGTTGCCACACCCGCAGCACTCGTCCCGATACGATCACCCGGACGGGTTCCATGCCCCAATCCACGCAGATCCTCAATCAAGTGCTGTCCCGCCATCGGATTGCCGTTGTTCCACTCATACTGGCGGAGATGATGGAAGATGTTGCTGACCGTATCGAAGATGCCGATATTTCCATCCGGGCATCCATTGTGATTGCTGGCGGTCTTCAACTCCAGTTTTCCGCCGGGCAGACGGATGGAGGCAGGCAATCCCCTGATTTTATCGCATGCCGGGGGACGTGCATCAATCGCCACAACCGGGTCAGATGCGCCCGTTTTGAGCATCACCGCACCCCACGGCGCTCCCACGCTCAAAGATATGCCAGCCGAACGGTTCTCGAGAATATTCCGCGTCGTCGGATGGTTATTATCCGCATACACCGCGCCGCTCCCTATAGGACGGTGGTGCGCACTATCCGCTCTGAACGGGTTGAGGAATATATCATTCTTCAATGGGCACGATGCGCTACCCGAGGAACTGCCGGAAGAACTACTGCTTGTCGAAGAGCCTGAACCAGAGGAAGAGCTTGAACTGCTAGAACTAGAGCTCGAGCTCGAAGAAGAACCACCACCCGACGAGCTACCGCTGGAGGAGCCGCTTGTCGAGGAACTGCTACCGGACGAGCCACACGTACCCGTCAATTGGCATAGTGGTGTGGAGCCTTTCCCATCATTATCATAATCATCGTCCTGACCAGGTGTATCGTCCTGCTCATCTTCATCAACTACGCCGCCGCCTCTTGCGGGGCGTTCGGTCCATTGACCGTTGTTCTGTGTCAGAGTGAGAGTCTTGCCTTGGACACGAACGATAAAGTTGGAGCCCTCAGGAAAGATGAATTGGGGGAAATTGCGTTCGACATGGGCTGCAGCTTCGGGACTGAGCCGGGTCATTTTCCATGCGTTGTTATTCTTGAACGTGCGCGTCATGACATAGATGGCATCACCGCGACGGACGTAAAACCGTACCCAAGGGCTATTGGCGGGCTTTTGATAGTTGGAGGTAATGGTGATGGTATTGCCATTACGGTTTGCCGTAATCTGAGGCGGGTTCTGATGCAGCTTCGGCACAGCGGCTTCCACGGCGTGACTCATCATGAGAGTCACCATTACAACACAACATGCTATACTTATACGTTTC
Organism: Rickettsiales bacterium; assembly: GCA_041749475.1. Taxonomy (GTDB): domain Bacteria; phylum Pseudomonadota; class Alphaproteobacteria; order Rickettsiales; family UBA998; genus JBGTBD01. The sequence goes on along the minus strand of JBGTBD010000068.1, from coordinate 15,375 downwards.
ATCGTAACCCCCTAAGTAATTATCTTTATCTTATTGCGCATCGACCGCACAGTTCGGTGCGAGTGGCGTACCACCGCCTGCAACCGGTGTAGTCAACACATTATTGTTATTCGTGACCATGCGGATATGGCGGTAGAACTTGGGAATATCGGTCCGAAGCTGATTCCACGTAGCGTCACTCACATGCTGGTCGGCGCGCATGTTGCCGCTCTTGCATCCGCCGCCGTCCACGAGATACATCCCATACTCCTGAAGCGCCCGCGCATAGCGTTTGCCCGGCTCGCTGAGACCCAGTGAATTAATGTCCACGTCACGGGGAATGGCGAGCAGCGCACCGTAGGGAATATTCCCCGTGTTCTGCGCGGGGTCGGACGCCCCCTTATCGCGGCCCACGGCGGGAAGGACGATGTCTTTCGAGATCATCACGTTGCAGCGTTCACCGTCAACCTCCGGCTTTCTCGGCAAGGAAATGCTCAGCGCATGCTCGATACGATGCCCCGGCGTATTCGCTTCGAAACCTCTCAGTAATCCGAACATCGCCCCGACGCCGGATGCACTGGTTCCCACGCGGTCACCGGGTCTCACCCCGTGTCCAAGGCCTTTGATGTCCCATGTGCGGTATTGGCCCGCCACTGGTCGGCCGCTGTTCCAGTCATACTGGCGCAGCTGGTGCGGAATGCCGGTCGTGCGGTCATAGATGACGATCACACCATCCGGGCAACCACTATGGTTGGACGCCGTCCTTACGGGTAGCCCTTCTTTAGGGAAGCGGATGGATACCGGCACGCCCGACACATTATCACAATAAGCGCGCGGCTCGACACGCATGATTGGGTCGGTCGCGTCGACTTCATAGAGGCTCTTGCCGAACGGAACGCCACGGTTGATACCGAAGGTGGTGGCCTTCAACCAATCCCGTGTTGCCGGATGATTTGCATCGGCGTAAGCCGCACCCGTCCCAATGGGACGATGCAGGACGCTGTTCCTGTTGAATGGATTAAGGAACCAGTCCTTGGGCGTGCTGCACACACCGCCCGATCCGCCGGATGAACTGCTGGAAGTAGATGACGAGGAACCACCTGAAGAGGAGCCTGAACTGGAACCCGAAGAAGAAGAACCGCTTCCGGACGAACTACCGCTGGAGGAACTGCCAGTCGAAGAACTGCTGCCGGACGAGCCACACGTACCCGTCAATCGGCATAAGGGAGTGGAGCCTTTCCCATCATTATCATAATCATCATCCTGACCGGGGGTATCGTCCTGTCCGTCTTCATCAACACCTCCGCCTCCTCCGGCCGCACGCTCTACCCAACGGTCGCCAGAAGGATTAACCGTGATGGTCTTCCCCTGCACTTCGAACGTGAGCTTCGTGCCTTTATCAAAGATAAAATCAGAGTGATGCTGCCTGATGTAGGCGGCATTTTCCGGGGTGACTTTGGTATATTTCCACTCATTGCCATTCTGGAACGTCCGCCTCAGGACGTAGATATCATTCCCGTCACGGATAAATACTTTCACGTAGGGGCTATTAGCAGGCTTAGTATAGTTCGAGACGATATGGGCACTATTTCCGTCGCGCGTCACGGTGACCTGCGGTCGGCCAAGAGGCCAGGGTACGGCGTGACTTGCCTCAGCACCCAATAATATCACCAGACACAGAAAAACAGGAATAATCCTTAATGCCATAACTTTCCCCTATAGTATTTGTAATATATTATATTAATACTAAAGGTATTGCAATAATAAATATCTTTTATAAATAATATGAACTAAAAGCCGGTAACATAGAAGAACGAGCACGCCTTACCCTCATCATCACTTGTTGTGAGATACACAGAAACCGCCGGATCATCGGAACTGATGCAATTGGGCAAGGATGATGTTAGCCACGTTTGTATGGAACCTGACCCCGGAAGCCCGTCATCCATTTTACTATCGAGCGAATTCATTTCCGACGCACTTAGGAAGGGGTCTCTGGTTTCTTTGTTCCCTCTCACACCCACCGTGAACACATGCTTGTCATAATTGTTAGGAAACCAACCGGTCCATACGGTAGATGGCTTGAATAATACCGTGAAACCGACACTCTCAATTTTCGCCGCAGGAACGTTCTCTCCGGGAACCGCTTCTCGGTTGGTTGTGGACGGTGTATAGGCTATGCCAGTATACGTCCCGGATAACATCTTCGCGTTTTGCAAGTGCTGCCAGGCACGCCATGTCTCATATTTAAAAGTATCCCCCGGCTCCTGCTGTATCTGTCCATTGCCATTACCGTTACAGGTAGACGTGCTTCCGTCGTTGGCTACCCCAAAGCAATCCGCTCCCAACCCATCCGCATTGTCGGCCGCCCCCCACAACGTCGTTGCGTTTGGCATGTCCCCGGCAATATATTCATATTTATCATAAAACTGGTTGAAGGCATTATTCAGTTCAACAAGCTGCGTAGCCATTGATTTCAATTCACTGGAGCGCACTAGATGCCTTCCCGCCAGCACCCCGCCCGTAAGAAGGCCCATGATGATGAGCACAATGGATAGCTCCAGCAGAGAAAATCCCGAACGGGAGGTGTGATAAGCAGATATCAGACGACGCTGCGGTGAATTATCCATATTCATAACGATATACCACATCCCGTTAACAAACGGATAATGAGACCTTAAAAAAGGGGCGTATCCGTCGATACGCCCCTTCCTCATCCACAACGTCTAAAAACTTGCGCCGACGTTATTCCTTGCTGCTCGATTCCTTACCCTTCGGTTTCTCATGTACGAGAAGCGGCGCAGCGCCGGTTTTCACCACGTCGCCATTAATGACGACTTCGGTGACATCCTCAAAGCTGGGCATGTCATACATCAGTTCGAGCAGTATTTCTTCCATGATGGCACGTAAGCCCCGCGCCCCGGTTTTCCGTTCGATGGCTTTCAGGGAAATGGCGCTAAGCGCATCCTCTGTCAGCGTTAGGGTCACCCCTTCCATCTCGAACAGCTTCTTATATTGCTTGGTCAGCGCGTTTTTCGGCTGGGTCAGGATGGAGACCAGTGCCGCCTCGTCGAGGTCGGTCAGCGTCGCGATGACCGGCAGACGGCCGACGAATTCCGGAATCAACCCGAATTTCAGCAGATCTTCCGGCTCCACTTTAGACAACAACTCACCCACGCGGCGTTTCTCTTCGCTGCGCACATCCGCCCCGAACCCGATAGAGGTCCCTTTGTGACGGTTGGAGATGATTTTATCGAGCCCTGCGAACGCACCACCGCAGATGAAGAGGATATTGGAGGTATCCACTTGCAGGAATTCCTGCTGCGGATGCTTACGTCCCCCTTGCGGCGGAACACTGGCGACCGTGCCTTCCATGATCTTGAGTAATGCCTGCTGCACGCCCTCACCCGAAACGTCACGGGTGATGGAAGGATTGTCGGATTTCCGCGAGATCTTATCCACCTCGTCGATATAGACGATACCGCGTTGCGCGCGTTCGACGTTATAATCAGCAGCCTGCAACAGACGGAGGATGATGTTCTCGACGTCTTCCCCGACGTAACCCGCTTCGGTCAGCGTCGTAGCATCGGCCATGGTGAACGGCACATCGAGGATACGCGCCAGCGTCTGTGCCAGCAACGTCTTACCGCAACCGGTAGGGCCGAGGACGAGGATGTTGGATTTAGCAAGTTCGATGTCGCTACTCTTCTCCATCAGGGAGACACGTTTATAATGATTATGCACGGCGACGGAGAGAATTTTCTTCGCGCGGTCCTGACCGATGACATAATCATCGAGAACGCTGCGTATCTCATGCGGCGTGGGGATTTTATCGTCTTCATGGGAAACGACAGTCTTGTCCGCCGTACGGATAATATCCATACACAGTTCGACACACTCATCACAGATGAATACGGTCGGCCCCGCGATGAGTTTCCGTACCTCATGCTCGCTTTTGCCGCAGAAGGAACAGTAACGGGTATTTTTGGGTTCTCTGGTCGTTTTGCTCATGTCATTTATATAGTTCGTTGTTTGTGGAAACAAAGTTTCAACTAGATGCTGTATGCCTCATGTCCTGAATCTACCATAGGACATAGCGTATCAAACGGGAGTTAGGAATAGGTTAAAGGGCCGTTACCCGCCCCTTTTCTGCCACTATGTCGCGTATGTGACACAGTGGATTGACAGCTTCTGCGGAACCCATTACACATGCCCTCGCTCTACGGTTTGCCTCTGCTGACGTAGAGTATATATAAGGAGAATACCGGAAATATCGCCCGCGCCAGCACTTGGCGCGATGTTGATATGAGATACGTCGGGGCGTAGCGCAGCCCGGTAGCGCGCCTGCTTCGGGAGCAGGAGGCCGGAGGTTCGAATCCTCTCGCCCCGACCATCAATCTTCTCGTAAAGAAGATGAAACTGCGTCATGATACCCTCCCCTATATGACCACGTCACGCCAGCCCATTTCAACCTATCTCAATTTGCTCCTGATCGGCGCGTGCCTGTTAGGCATCGCGGGGTATGGCGTGCTTGCTCCGCCGGAGGATGTCTGGCCCTTGCTGGGTGCATTGGGTATCGGAGCGCCGGTAGTTCTGTGGAACATCACGGTCAAGCTCTATCGACGTGATATCGGTGCAGACCTGCTCGCGGCGCTGGCTCTCGCCACAGGCATATGGCTGGGAGAATATCTCGCCGCAACGCTCATCATCCTGATGCTCGCCGGGGGACAGGCGTTGGAGAATTATGCCATGCGCAAGGCTTCCTCCGTCCTCTCCGCGCTGGCCGAACGCATGCCCGCCTTCGTCAACCGCAAGCGAGGCGACGGAGTGGAGCAGATTCCCCTCACCGCTATCGCCATTGGGGACGAAGTCGTCATCTTCCCGCATGAGACCGTCCCGGTGGACGGCATCGTTACCGAAGGGACGAGCACCATGGATGAATCCTATCTGACGGGAGAGCCGTACCGCGTCGCCAAAGCCATCGGCTCCAGCGTCCTCTCCGGCGCGATTAACGGTGACGCCGCGCTTACCATCCGCACGGAAAAACTACCCATCGATTCCCGCTATGCACAGATCATGAGCGTGATGCAGGAAGCCGAACAGAAGCGTCCCTCCCTGCGTCGCGTTGGCGACCAGATAGGGGCTATCTTCGCACCGGCGGCACTTATTTTTGCACTGGCCGCGTGGTATATCACAGGCGATGTCACGCGCTTCCTGGCCATATTAGTGGTCGCCACCCCCTGCCCGCTACTGATCGCCATTCCCATCACCCTTATCAGCGCCATCTCGATGGCGGCGCGGCGCGGCATCATCATCAAGGATCCCACCGTGCTTGAGCGCCTGCCCACGTGCCGCACCGCGATTTTCGACAAGACCGGAACCCTCACCTACGGCACGCCGGAGGTGACCGAGATACTACCCGCCCCCGGCTTCACGGCGAATGATGTATTGCAACGCGCAGCAAGTCTTGAACGCTACTCCAAGCACCCTTTGGCCAGCGCCATGCTTCAGGCCGCGAAAAAAGCGGGCATGCCGGGGCTGGAGGTCACAGACATGTCGGAAAAGCCTGGGCAGGGATTGACCGGCACGGTAGCGGGTCAGCGCATCGCCGTCACCCACCGCAAAAAATTACTCCTCTCCCGGCCCGACCTCGCGGCTCTCCTTCCCCCCACGGCCGTCGGGCTGGAATGTATAATAGTGATAGACGAAGCATATGCAGCCACCGTGCGCTTCCGCGACGCCCCCCGGGCCGACGGCAAATCCTTCATCAGCCACCTCGCTCCGACGCATCAATTCACTAAGGTGATGCTGGTTTCGGGTGACCGCGCTTCAGAAGTGGAATATCTGGCGGGTATCCTTGGCATCAAAGACACGCTCGCCTCGCAAAGCCCGGAACAGAAGGTCGCCATCGTCCGCGCGGAGACCGCTCTCGCTCCGACCCTTTTCATGGGAGATGGCATCAACGACGCACCCGCCCTCGCCTCCGCAACCGTCGGCATTGCCTTCGGCCAGCATAGCAGCGTCACCGCGGAAGCGGCAGGGGCCGTCATCATGGAAAGCTCACTGGCGAAGGTCGATGAACTGATCCACCTCTCCATCGCGATGCGCCGTATCGTTCTGCAAAGCGCCATCGGCGGGATGACCCTCAGCGTGATCGCGATGGGGTTTGCCGCCGCCGGACTCATCACCCCCGTGACCGGCGCGCTCCTGCAGGAAGCCATCGACATCCTCGCCATCGCCAACGCCCTCCGCCTCACCTGGGGCAACAGGATTGAAGCAGACATTCACTGAAGCGTTCTTTAGGTAATACGCATCTTTATATTAAACAGATAAGCGAACATTCTTCCACCTATCGCGTAATGATACGGCTCCCTTGATACTGCAAACTACACTTACTTAACCAAACATCAGGAGCAACCCATGTTAGAATTCATCACCAACCTCACCAAGGACACTTCGCCAGAGAACGCCATCAACATTCTCAAAGAGGATCATGACACAGTGAAGGACATCTTCGACAAATTCGAAAAAGCCGAATCCGCCAGCCAGCGCAAGGCGCTTGCATTGAAAGCGATCATGGAACTGGATATCCACGCAGCGATCGAGGAAGAGATTTTCTACCCCGCCGTCCGCCCGCAGTTGGAAAAGGATTTGATGAACGAAGCCAATGAAGAACATCACGTTGCCAAACTCATCATCGGCGAACTCAAAACCATGAACGGGTCTGAGGACATCTACAAAGCCAAGTTCACCGTCCTCGCCGAGAATATCCGCCACCACATCAAGGAAGAGGAGAACGAAATGTTCCCCAAAGTCCGCGCACTGGATATTGACCTCAACTCCCTTGGCAAAAAAATGCTGGAGCGCCGCCAAGTCCTGAAACAAACCGGTTGCCCGCCGACGGCAGAAGAAATCCTGATGAAAAGCGGCGGCTTTCGCGAGGACTCTCCCGCCAAAGCCGCAGGCCAGACCATCGCCTTCACCCCGAAAGCAACGAACGCTAAAAAACCCGTACCCACTAAGTCCGGGAATCTAAAATCCAAAAGCAGCCCCTCTTCCACCAAAGTAGCCGCCGCCAAATCCACCACTAAAAAAACCACGACAACAGCTAAACCCACCACAAAAAGCAAAGCACCTGCTTCTGCTTCTAAGGATAAACCAACTGCCGCTGCAAAACCCAAAACAACTGCAACCACCAAAGCTAAATCCACGAAAGCATCAGGCAGCACGAAAGCAGCAAAGCCAACAACTACGAAAAAATCTTCAACCCCAAAGAAACCAGCAGCAAAGAAAACGGCCCCCAAATCAAAAGCCACTTCTTCTGCCAAGACCGCTGCGAAATCCAAATCTGCTAGTAAGTCATCCACAACTAAGAAGAAATAAATACGGTTTTTTAATATTGAATGAGATATTGCTCACCTACTAATATGAGGTGAGCAATATCTGTTTCTAAGGTACATAACCTATACTAACCATAAAGGAGCCCTCCATGCCATTCACCCTTCCCCTTCTCGCCATGACCGTCGCCGCTGCCACTGCAACCCCTTCTGGTCAACAAAGCTTTGCCCTTATCAGCACCGATAACAAAAACATCGGCAATATCACCCTGCAACAGGGGCCGGATGGTATCGTGATGGAAGTTGCGGCCAGCGGGTTGACCCCCGGTTCGCACGGGATGCATTTTCATGAGGTGGGCGATTGCTCGGACTTCAAGGAAGGCTTCAAGAAATCCGGCGCGCATATCAACCCCGATCCCCATAAAGAACATGGTCTGCTGAACCATAAAGGTGCGCATCCGTCCGACCTGCCGAACATCGTCGCGGATAAGGACGGTAATGTCAGCAGCTCCTTCTTCCTCGCCATGCTGTCGATGGAAGGGAAGGACAAAAAACCCGCCCTGCTCGATAAGGACGGCTCGGCCCTCATCATTCACGCCAACCCCGATGATTACGTCACCCAGCCCATCGGCGGCGCAGGAGATCGCGTTGCCTGCGCTGCGGTGAAGAAGCTGGCGCAATAATCTATCTAAAGTTGCATTGAAATGAAAGACCCACCCGCTGACGTTGCTCATCAGCGGGTATTTTTCTGCGCGGACTAGGTCAAATTTTCCCCTGCCATTAAGATAAAATTTATTGCAAATCAAAGGCACTGGGAACGCATATTTGCTTAACCTACTATTTTTTCATTATAATACATGTGGGGGCTTGAAAAGCAGCGGAAATACAAAATCTTGTGATTTTTATGCTCCCTTGATAAATTTCGCACTTGCAGGAAGGCTGACCCTCTGTTTTGATTAGGCAGAGGAAAATTTTTCCCTCGTTTACGTTTTATTAATGAATACCCGGTAATCTCAGTTTTAAGGCGACAGGTCATCGCCTCGGACAAACCGGAAAAAACGAAAAAAAGAACAGGAGAATGCGTATGAACGCAATGGTGCAGTCGCTTCGGGAAATGAGTCAGATCAAACTGGCGGCACTCGCAGGCACAGCCATTCTCCTCATCGGATTCTTCGTCTTTTTATCCATGAATATGTCCAGCCCGATGATGTCGCCGCTCTATACCGGTGTATCCATGAAAGACAGCGGGTATATCACCCAAGAAATGGATAAACGGGGCATCCCGTACGAGCTTTCCGCCGGGGGCACGCAAATACTCGTCCCGACCGATCAGGTTTTAAAACTGCGGGTTGCATTAGCGCAGCAAGGCATTCCCTCCTCCGGGTCGATGGTCGGCTATGAAATCTTCGATCAGGCCGATGCGCTCGGCACGTCCAACTTCGTGCTCAACCTGAACAAGGTGCGCGCTCTCGAAGGCGAGATTGCCCGTACCGTCTCCTCGTTCGAGAATATCGAATCCGCCCGCGTCCACCTCGTCCTCCCCAAGCGGGAACTCTTCACGCGGGACCGTCAGGACCCCTCCGCCTCCGTCGCCCTGAAAGTCCGTGGCGGCATCAAGCCGAACAAGGGCGAAATCGCGGCCATCAAACATTTGGTTGCCTCCTCCGTTCCCGGCCTAAAACCGGCACGTATCACCATCGTCGATGAAAAAGGCAACCTCCTCGCCCGCGGCTATGAGGACGAGAACGACGCCGAAGCTCTCGCCGACACGGCGCAGGAATACCGCCTCAACTACGAACGCCGCATGAAGAACACGCTGCAGAGCCTTCTCGAACAGTCGCTCGGCCTCGGCAAAGTGAAAGCCGAAGTCACCGCCGATATCGACTTCGACCGCGTCACCACCAATTCCGAGAAATTCGACCCCGAGAGCCAGGTCGCCCGTTCCGTCCAGTCCACGGAAGAGAACGAGAACTCCACCGACCGTGACTTAAAAGAGAACGTCACCGTCCAGAATAACTTGCCCGACGCCAACGCTAACCAAGCGGGCCTCATCTCCCAGACCCAGACCAACCGGACGGACGAGACCACCAACTTCGAGATTTCCAAAGTCGTTGAGAACCATGTCCGTCATGTCGGCCGCGTCAACAAACTCTCCGTCGCCGTACTGGTGGACGGCAACTACACCACCGATGCCGACGGCAACCGCGTCTATCAGCCCCGCAGCGATGCGGAAATCGCCCAACTGCAGAAACTCGTCGAATCCACCATCGGCTTCGACGCCGACCGTGGCGACACGGTGGAAGTCGTCAATATGCAGTTCGCCGGGACGGATCAGAATCTCTTCGAGGAAGGGCCGTTCGACTTCATCAAGGACGATATCGACAACATCATCCAAACCCTCGTCATGGGCGGCGTCGCGATTCTCGTCATCCTCCTGATCGTCCGTCCGCTGATCGCCCGCGCCGTGGCGACCGCCGACGAAGCGCGCGAGCAGGAAGAGATGGAGAAAGCAGCTCTCCTCGGCGGCCCCGGCGTCATGGGCGCATTGCCGAACTTCTCCGAAGACGGCGAGGGAGACGAGGATTCCCTCATCAGCATCAGTCGCGTCAAGGGCGGAGTCAAATCCTCCACTATGCGTAAGGTCAATGAGCTCATCGAGAAAAGCCCCGAAGAAGCGCTCAATGTCATTCGCACATGGGCATTCAATAACAACGCATAATTTCATCTTAAGGTTAGCAGAGCACTCACATGGCAGCAGGTCAAAGCATCACCAAGGAAGATTACCGCGCCCTTACCGGTATCCAGAAATCAGCGATACTGCTGATGTCCGTTGGCGAGGAGAGTGCTTCCAAGCTCTTCTCCATGATGGAGGACGACGAGATCAAGGAACTCTCCCAAGCCATGTCCAGCCTCGGCTCGGTCAGCGCCGAGACGGTGGAGCGTCTCTGTATGGAATTCACCGACCAGATGCTGGCCTCCGGCGTCGTCCTCGGTAACTTCGACACCACTGAGAAACTGCTAATGAAAGCCCTCGGCAAAGACCGCGTCGCCGGTATCATGGACGATATCCGCGGTCCCGCCGGTCGTACTGTGTGGGACAAGCTGGCCAACGTCAACGAAGAGATTCTGGCGACCTACCTGAAGAACGAGTATCCGCAGACCATCGCCGCGATCATGACCAAGATCCGCCCCGATCATGCCGCCCGCGTCCTCTCGGTTCTGCCGGAAGAATTGACGATGGAAGTCGTCATGCGGATGCTGACCATCGACTCCGTGAAGAAGGAAGTCCTCGAAGGCGTCGAGAAGACGTTGCGCGTCGAGTTCATGAGCAACCTCGCCAAGACCCAGAAGCAGGACAGCTTCGAACTCATGGCCGAGATCTTCAACAATTTCGATCGCGCGTCCGAAGCCAAATACATGGGCAAGCTGGAAGACCGCGATGCCGAAGCCGCAGAACGCGTCCGCAATCTCATGTTCACCTTCGAGGATCTGGTCAAGATCGATCAGACCGGTGTCCAGACTATCCTGCGCACCATCGACAAGGACAAGCTCGGCCTCGCCCTCAAAGGCGCATCCGAAGCCATCAAGCAACTCTTCATCGGCAACATGTCCGAACGCGCCTCGAAAATCCTGCTAGAAGACATGGAGAGCATGGGCCCCGTTCGCTTGAAAGACGTGGACGAAGCGCAGATGTATATCGTCAATTCCGCGAAGGAACTGGCGGCGAAGGGTGAAATCGTCATCGCCGATGCAAGCGGCGAGGATCAACTGGTATACTAAGGACACTCCATGGCCATGCAATTCGTCAACCTTCAACGATTCGACTTCGGGGCGCTCCGTGATTTCAGCCGTCCGCGTGAAGCCGCGAATGATGATATCGAACTCTCCCAGCCTATCGAGACCGTGGCGCAACCCGCCCCGCCGCCGCCACCGACCTTCACCGTGGAACAGCTGGAACGCGAACGTCAATCCGCGCATCAGCAAGGGTATGAAAAAGGCATTATCGACGGGATGGAAAAAGCCCGCAAGGCCGATGCCGACCGCGAAGCGGCGCTCATCACCCTGATGCAGCAGTGGAATCAGCTCATCACCACTTTCAAGACCGACTACATGACGCTGATCGGCGAAAAGAAACAGGAAGTGACGAAACTCTCCTACGAGATCGCCCGCACCGTTGCCCAGAAAGCGTTGAAGGATGATTCGACCGCGCTGGTGCAGAGCCTTGTCATCGACTGCCTGCCCTATTTGATTTCCGAACCCATCCTCACCCTCACCATCCACCCGGAGAATGCGGAGAAGATAAAGGAATGGTTCGGCAAGATCGCGGTCGATTACCAGTATGACGGCATGTTGCGCATCGTCGAGGATACCGGCATGAACGCGACCGATGGCCGCCTCGCTTGGACGAACGGTGACGCCGAGACCAAACAGGAAAACATCTGGCAGAACATCCGCCAGCGCCTGCATGTCGATAATAACGACTCAGCGCTTGCGGCCACGCCCGAAATTGCGCAAGATACCCCCCAACCCACTTCACCCGAACATCCCACGGAGTAATTTATGGCTGATTCAATGATGTCCCTCGCCGATATGGACAATATCTCACTCGAAGCCGTGCAGGACATCCCCGTCCAGATCACGGTCGTCCTCGGTAAATCCACCATGCAGGTCAGCCAGTTGCTGAAACTGGGCCGTGGCGCCGTCGTCGAACTCGACCGCAAAGTCGGTGAACCGATCGACATCTACGTCAATAACCGCCTCGTCGCGCGCGGCGAAGTCGTCGTCGTTGAAGACCGCATCGGCATCACCATGACCGAGATCATCAAACCGGAGAAGAAATAGTTTTAACGTTCAGGACGCCACATAAGAAGCGTCCGCCGCCGACACAGCAAAAAATAGAAAAAATAACGGAGGATACACTATGCGGCTAATGGTTATCGGAGAATTGAGCGGACAGATGAGCGCAGCCATCAAAATCGCCCGCGACCGTGGCGCTAAAGTCAGCCAAGCCGATTCCATCGATCAGGGGTTTGACCACCTCTGCAACGGTAACGGGGCCGACCTTCTCATGGTGGAAGTCTCGCACGACATCGCGCGCCTGCGCATGATGCTGAAGAACGAACGCATCAACGTCCCCATCGTTGCCTGCGGCATTAATGTCAGTGCCGATAGCGCCGCCCGTGCCATCAAGTCCGGCGCCAAAGAATTCATCCCCCTACCGCCGGATGAAGAGCTCATCGCCGCCGTGCTGGAAGCCATCACCGAAGAGCGCCACTCCGTCATCTACCGTTCGCAGGCGATGAAGAACGTCATCGCAATGGTGGATCAGATCGCCCCATCCGATGCCAGTGTTCTCATCACCGGGGAATCGGGAACGGGGAAAGAAGTCATCGCCCGCTACATCCATCAGAAAAGTAAGCGTTCTTCGAAACCCTTCATCTCGGTCAACTGCGCCGCTATCCCCGACAACCTGCTCGAATCTGAACTGTTCGGCCACGAGAAAGGCGCATTCACAGGGGCGACCATGCGCCGTCTGGGCAAATTCGAGGAAGCCAATCACGGTACGTTATTGCTCGACGAAATCAGCGAGATGGACGCCCGCCTGCAAGCCAAATTGCTGCGCGCGATCCAAGAGCACGAGATCGACCGTCTTGGCAGTAACAAACCAGTGAAAGTCGATATCCGCATCCTCGCCACCAGCAACCGTAACCTCATCGAAGAAGTCCAGAACGGAACCTTCCGTGAAGATTTATACTTCCGCCTCAACGTCATCAGCATCGCCCTCCCCGCTTTACGGGAACGTGTCGATGACATCCCGCTGATCGCCGACCATTTCATCGAAAAATACTCCAAAGCCAACGGCCTCCCCCCCCGCAAGCTCAGCACTGAAGCCATGGAGAAAATTACCTATTACCCTTGGCCCGGCAACGTCCGTGAACTTGAGAACATCATGCATCGCGCCGTGCTGATGGCACAGGGCAATAACATCGACGCCGGGGCAGTATTACTGCCGGATGCGATGACCAAACCCTACCTCGCCAGCAGCAAACCGATGGAGTCCTCCATTTCCACGTCTCTCCCGCCGACCTCCACACCCTTGCGGGAAACCGACGAGGTGGATACGCTGGTCGGTCGCACCGTCGAGAGTGTCGAGAAACAACTAATCCTGAAAACCCTCGACCACTGCCTCGGCAACCGCACCCATGCCGCGAACATTCTCGGCATTTCTATCCGCACCTTACGCAATAAACTGAAACAATACGGCGAGACGGCGTAAAGGACTTTCATGGCAGCACCCGATAACATCGCCAGTCCCTATACATCGGTAGCCCTTCGCGCCGGGTTCGGGAAAATGGCGCGGCGCGGCGATATTTATTTCGCCCTTGCCATCGTCGGCATCCTTGTGATGCTGATGGTTCCGATTCCGCCCGTACTCCTCGACCTGATGCTCGGTATCTCCATCACCATCTCCGTCCTGATTTTGATGACGGTGTTATTCGTCGATAAACCCCTCGCCCTATCCTCCTTCCCTTCCATCCTCCTTATCGCCACGATGCTGCGCCTCTCGCTGAACATTGCCTCTACGCGCCTGATTCTCAGCGGCGGCCATGAAGGAACGGAAGCGGCGGGGCATGTCATCGAAGCATTCGGAAATTTCGTAATGGGTGGCTCGGTCGTGATCGGGATCATCATCTTCGCGATCCTGACCATTATCAACTTCGTCGTTATCACCAAAGGTTCCGGCCGTATCGCCGAGGTCTCCGCGCGTTTCAGTCTGGACGCAATGCCGGGAAAACAGATGGCAATCGATGCCGACCTTTCCGCCGGTCTGATCGACGAGGATTCCGCGAAAGCACGCCGGAAGGAACTGGAAGACGAAAGTACCTTCTTCGGGGCAATGGACGGGGCCAGCAAGTTCGTACGCGGGGACGCGGTAGCAGGCCTGCTCATCACCTTCATCAACTTCGTCGGCGGCATCATCATCGGCGTTGTGATCCATGACCTGCAATTCTCCGAGGCTATGAACACCTATACCTTGCTGACGGTGGGTGACGGTCTCGTATCGCAAATTCCTGCCCTCATCGTCTCCACGGCAGCGGGTCTTCTCGTCACCAAATCCGGTGAACCGGGTTCCGCCGATAAAGCCGTTCTCGGCCAGTTGAGTCAGATCCCTACAGCACTGGCGCTGACCAGTTTCCTGCTCTTCTGCATCGCCATGATGCCCGGCATCCCACCCGCACCGTTCATTGCCCTCTCCGGCGTGCTTGGCTTCATCGCATGGTATATGTGGAAAACCCAACGCGCCGCAATCATCAAGGGTGGCGGCATTCCCGGTGAACGCCGCACTATGGCTCCCGGTGGCGGCCCCGGCGGTGCGTTAGTCCCGATGGGCGGCAAACCCGGCGCACCCGCTGACCCCGCGCAGATGCAGGATAATATCAACGACGTCCTGAAACTCAATTCGCTTCGCCTTGAATTATGCTACGGCCTCCTCCCCCTCATCAATTATCAAAAAGGCCACCGCCTTACCGAACAAATCAAAGCCCTACGCAAACAGATCGCGCGCGAACTCGGCTTCGTCATGCCCGCCGTTCGGATTCAGGATAATATGCAGCTCCCCGCCAACACCTACGTCGTGAAGGTGAAAGAATCTGAATGCGCCCGCGGCGATATCCGCCCCGACATGCTCCTCGTCATGGACCCTGCAGGCGGCAAGATTAACCTCCCCGGTGAGGAGACCACCGAGCCGACCTTCGGCCTCCCTGCCATGTGGATTCCCGAATCCCACCGCGAGGAGGCGCTCTTCCGTAATTATACCGTGGTCGATCCCCCTACCGTCATCACCACGCATTTGACCGAAGTCATCAAAGAGAATCTGGCCGAACTCCTCTCCTACGCCGAGACGCAGAAACTCCTCGACGATCTAGACAAGGAACAGCAGAAGCTGATCGCCGAAACCATCCCGAGCCAGATTTCGGTGAACGGCGTCCAGCGTATTATGCAGAACCTGTTGAACGAAGGAATCTCTGTGCGTGACTTGCCGACCATCCTGGAGGCG
>JBGTBD010000067.1:0-90867 GCA_041749475.1 Rickettsiales bacterium | reverse complement strand
GACGGGGATGCCGAACCGATCACGCAGCGGCCCAGCGATGAGGCCAAGTCGCGTCGTCGCGCCCACCAGCGTGAAAGGTGGCAGGTCAATGCGCACGGTGCGGGCGGCGGGGCCTTGGCCGATGATGAGGTCGAGTTTCTTGTCCTCCATCGCGGGGTAGAGGACTTCTTCGACGTTGGGATTCAGGCGGTGGATTTCGTCGATGAACAGCAGGTCACGCGGTTGCAGGCTGGTGAGGATGGCGGCCAAATCGCCCGCCTTGGTCAGCAGTGGCCCGGAGGTAGCGCGGAAGCTGACGCCCATCTCGGCAGCGACGATCTGCGCGAGGGTGGTTTTGCCGAGGCCGGGCGGGCCGTAGAACAGGACATGGTCAATCGCCTCTTCCCGCGAACGGGCGGCGTCGATGAACACTTTTAAATTGGCGCAAGCCTGACGTTGACCCGTAAATTCACTAAGCAATTGAGGGCGAAGTGTCTTTTCGGAATAGTCCTCTTCCTGAAATTCGGCGGAGACGGGGCTGGTGTTCATGGATTAGGCCGCCAGTTCTTTTAGGGAGAGACGAATTAACTCATCAAAATCCGCTGCGCCCTCTTCCTGCATGGCGCGGGCGACGGCGGTGAACGCGTTCATGCGGTTATAGCCGAGATTGACGAGGGCGGAGACGGCGTCTTCGCGGATATCGGCTTTGGCGGGCGCAGCTTTCTTGCCTTTGACGGCCTTGCCGAACTCGGTAACGGCGGAATGGCCGACAGTCATCGCGGGGACTTTGGTTTTCAACTCATTGACGATGCGCTCGGAGAGTTTTTTGCCGACGCCGTTGGCGCGGGTGAGGGTCACTTTATCCTCGGCTGCGATGATGGTCGCCAGCTCGTCCGGCGCGGCGACGGCCATGATGGCCAGCGCCATCTTCGCGCCGACGCCTTGCACGGTCATCAGCAGGCGGAACCAGTCGCGTTCGACTTGGGTGAGGAAGCCGTAGAGGTGGATATGGTCTTCGCGGACGTGGGTTTCGATGATGAGGGAGATTTCTTTCGTCGTATCCTGCACAGAAGAGAGTGTGCGAGCGGAGGCAAACACCAGATAGCCGACGCCCATCACGTCGAGGATCACCGAATCACCATCGACCGAATCGACCTTGCCGCGTAATTTACCAATCATTTTTTGTTCCCTTTTTTGCGTACATACCATTCCTCGTCAATCTTACGGGGTTTGTCATTCCCGCGAAAGCGGGAATCCATTCTTTGGTTTTCCTGTGCCATAGATATGGCACGCTGGATTCCCGCTTTCGCGGGAATGACGAAGACTTAAAAATGTGACTAAACGTCCATGTATGAAAATGCAGTTTTGCATCACGGTTTCACTCTCTTAACCGCCGAGCCTAATGCATCGTGATGGGCATGGCAAATGGCGATTGCGAGCGCGTCCATCGCGTCTGCACCGCCTTGCCCGCACCCGGGCAGCAGCATCTTCACCATCATCTCTACTTGATGTTTCTCCGCACGACCAACGCCGACCACGGTTTTTTTCACCTGCGTCGCGGCGTATTCATGGATGGGGAGGCCTAGGATAGCGGCCGAGAGGATCAATGCACCACGCGCATTGCCGAGTTTCAGGGTGGAGACCGCGTTCATGTTGACGAAGGTCTCTTCGATGGCGGCGGCTTCCGGGCGGTGGAGGGTGACGACCTCGCATAGACCGTCATGCAGGAACTTCAGCCGATCGGCCAGACACCATGACGCTTTAGGAGCGATGACGCCGCAGGCGATGAAGGAAAGCTGGTTATTTTTCTGATGGATGATGCCCCATCCCGTGCGTTGCAGGCCGGGGTCGATGCCGAGAATCCGGTTGGGATGCGGAAACGGGGTGAGCGCCATTGGGAGGGAGTATAGTGGAGGAAGAGTTCGGAGTCCAGAGTTCGAAGTTCAGTGATGTCATGCCGTCGCATGACGGTATTCGGCTTACCAGACCCCCACATATAACGGGGTGACGCATACTCCTTCACTACTGAACTCCGAACTCTGAACTCTTCTTTTACGCACTCAACCGCTGCATCACTTCGTCGGAGACTTCGAAGTTGGAATAGACGTATTGCACGTCGTCGTAATCCTCCAGCACATCGATCAGTTTCATCAGGGCTTGGGCCTGTTCCTCGTCGATGGGGCTGCCGGTCTTGGGAATCCATGTCAGCTTCGCGCCTGCGGATTCGCCGAATGTCTGCTCCAGTGCACGCGCGACTTCGTGGAGGGAATCGGGGGCGCAGGTGATGCGGTGGGTGGCACTGTCCGATTCGCAATTATCCGCGCCCGCATCTACGGCCGCTTCAAACATGGTTTCTTCGGAGGCTTTATCCGCCGGGTATTCTATCAGACCGACGCGGTCGAACATGAAATTGACACTTCCGGTCTCGCCCATATTGCCGTTATTCTTGGTGAAGATGGAGCGAACGTCGGCGGCGGTGCGATTCCTGTTATCCGTCAGGCATTCGACGATGATGGCGACACCGCCGGGGCCGTAGCCTTCGTAGCGGATCTCGTCATAATTATCACCGTCGGTCGCACCGGAGCCTTTTTTGATGGCGGCTTCGATCTTGTCGCGCGGCATGTTCTCGGAACGCGCCAGCTGGATGGCGGAGCGTAGGCGCGGGTTACCGGCGGGGTCGGGACTGCTTTTCGCGGCGACGATGATTTCGCGCGCTATCTTCGCGAAAATCTTCGCACGCTTAGCGTCTTTCGCGCCCTTCCGGTGCATGATGTTCTTAAACTGTGAATGGCCTGCCATGACGGTGAACTCCTCTGCGCGCAATCTAGCGAATGGAGGCGGAAACCGTCAACCGGGAAAAATTAGGCGCGGCCGTAGAGGTCGGAGATGCGGACGATGTCGTCTTCCCCAAGATACGTCCCGTGCTGGACTTCGATGAAATCGAGCGGGATCTTGCCGATATTCTCTACCGAGTGGATGGAGCCTAGCGGGATGTAGACGTGATCGTTCTCGGTGAGAATCTTCACCTCGTCATCGCACTGCACTTGCGCCGTGCCGCCAACGATAACCCAATGTTCCGCGCGGTGGTGGTGCATCTGGACGGAGAGTTTCGCGCCGGGTTTCACCTGAATATGTTTCACCTGGTGACGTAATCCAAGTTCCACCGTTTCGTAGAAACCCCACGGGCGGTAGACGCGCTGGTGATGATCGACCAGCTGGCTATTATTCTGCTTCACCATGTCCATGACTTTTTTGACGTCCTGCGCGCGATCCTTACGGGCGACGAGCACCATGTCCTTCATCGAGACGATGACGAGGTCTTCAACGCCGAGCGTGGCAACCGGTGCGCCGCCTTCGGCATGGAGATAGCTATTTTTAGTGTCGAACGCATAGACGGTTCCGAAATTGACGTTGCCATTATCGTCCTTCGTGCCGATGCGCCATAGGGAATCCCATGCGCCCGCATCGCTCCAGCCACAGGCGACGGGTACGACGGCGGCTTTATCGGTCTGTTCCATCAGGGCATAATCGATGGAGATAGAAGGGTTCTTGATGAATTCCTTGGCGTTGATGCGGATGAAATCGGCATCTCGCTCCCCATGCTCCAGCGCTAGGCCGCAGCAGCGGATGATTTCAGGATGATGGATTTTCACCTCCGCGAGGAAGGTGGTGATGGGGAACATGAACATGCCGCTGTTCCAGGAATATTGACGGCTGGCGACATAGTCTTCCGCGGTTTTCTTGTCCGGTTTCTCGACGAAGCTGGAGACATCATAGACACCGTCTATATCCGAAGATGCGTCCCCTTGGCGAATATAGCCGTAGCCGGTTTCAGGATATTCAGGAGTGATGCCGAACGTGACCAGCTTGCCCTTGCTGGCGGCTTTGGCCGCGGTCTTCACCGCTTCGGCGAAAGCTTCCGGGTCACGGATGATGTGGTCGGACGGCAGGACGAGCATCAGCGCGTTCTTATAATGCTTCTGCAGGTGCATCGCGGCGATGGTGATGGCGGGCGCTGTGTTGCGACCTTCCGGTTCAAGAATAATATCGGACTGCGGGAATCCGGCGCGTTGTAAATGCTCAGCGACGAGGAAGCGGTGCTCCTGATTGCAGACCACGACGGGGGGCTGCATGGAAATACCGTTCTTGAGGCGTCCGGCAGTTTGTTCCAATAGGCTGCCTTCGCCTTTCCCGGTTAACCCTAAAAATTGTTTCGGGAACTGATTGCGTGACAATGGCCAGAGGCGACTACCCACACCACCCGACAGAATGACCGGAATGATAGGAATTGACTTGCCGTGTACCGGCTCTAGATTCGCTTGCGCCATATTATCTCCCCAGATATGTTGCGATGCAAAATATCTGTCATTATGTGTAAAGAGTCCGTATGTTACAAGGCAGAATAAATAAACCTGTGGTTGTAAACACTTCTGCTTTGGCCGAATTCTTCGTGATTAGATTTTTAACCCCATGAAAAATAGGATTTATTTTTTTCTCATAGTATTAGTTTATCCTAGGTTGCTTAAAATAAACTTAAAATTGAATGCTAGCTAATTAACATCACCTTCTATACATACTTCACTCGTTGCCTTGTTAAGGAGTTTTTCTCATGCCGACACCTGCCCTCCAGCTCACTCACCCCTTCTCGTTCGATACCTCCATTCTGCGCGCTTACGATATACGGGGAACGGTAGGGGATGCGCTGACGGAGTCGGTCGCCTATGCGTTGGGCCGCGCTTTCGTAACCATGACACGCACTATATCGGGCGAAGCGAACCCCCGTATCGCTACGGCGCGGGACGGGCGGGTGAGTTCGCCGATGCTCTCCCACGCCTTGAGCGAGGGCATGCGGGATGCCGGGGCGATCGTGCTCGATGGCGGCGCGGGACCAACGCCGATGCTCTATTTCGCGACCTATCACTGGCAGGCAGATGCCGGGATCATGGTGACTGGCTCCCACAACCCGCCGCACCATAACGGGTTCAAAATGATGCTGAAGGGAAAGCCGTTCTTCGGTGAACAGATACTGGAACTGGGGGAGATGATGAAGGAAGGCTCGCCGGACGTGGCCGGGGGAAGCATTACCGTCACCCCCATTTTCGATGATTATATCGACCGTCTGGCAGTCGGTTTCCGGACAGAAGGCGCGAAGCCGCTGACGGTGGTGTGGGATGCGGGCAATGGCGCGGCAGGCGAAGCAATGGTCGCCATCAGCCAGAAATTACCGGGGACACATCACTTATTATATGCCGAAATGGACGGGACGTTCCCGAACCACCATCCTGACCCTACGATCCCCGAGAACCTTGCCGACCTTATTGCAAAAGTGAAAGAGACTAACGCGGACATAGGCGTTGCCTTCGACGGTGACGGTGACCGTATCGGCGCGGTGGATGGGCAAGGGCGCATCCTCTGGGGTGATCAATTACTGATGTTCTTCGCCCGGGAAATCCTTACCCGTAAGCCGGGGGCGACCATCATCGCCGATGTCAAAGCCAGCCAGACATTGTTCGACGACATTGCCGCCCATGGCGGGAAACCGATGATGTGGAAAACCGGGCATTCGCTCATCAAAGCCAAGATGGCGGAGGAAAAAGCCGCCATTGCCGGGGAGATGAGCGGGCATATCTTCTTCGCGGACGGGTATTACGGGTTCGATGACGGGCTCTATGCCGCTGTGCGGTTGATGGATCTGGTAGCCCACGCACCGGAAAGCTTGGCCGAAATGCGTGATTCCATCCCCGAGGCGATTAACACCCCGGAAATCCGCATCGATGTCGATGCAGTGCGAAAATTCACCATCGTCGAGGAAATCCGTGATCGCTTGAAACTGACTGACCTTACAGTCAACGAAGTGGACGGGGTGCGGGTCTCCATTGACGGGGGCTGGTGGCTGGCAAGGGCTTCCAATACGCAATCGGCCATCATCGTGCGGTGCGAAGCGACGTCTCTGGAACAGTTGGAGCAGTTGAAAGATATGGTGCGGGATCAGTTGCGCCTGAGTGGGGTTACCAACCTGACGCTGGAACCGACCGCGGGGCATTAGGCTCCCCTCTTCTATTATGTCATACCCGCGCAAGCGGGAATCCATCTGTAAGCAGACGTAGTGGCCTATGTGAAGGGTGGATTGCCACGCTTCGCTCCCAATGCGGGAAGACCGCACAACACACCCTCGTCATTGCGAGGAGCATACGCGACGGGGCAATCCACACCTGCTGTGCAATTTGCATGCATGGATTCCCGCTTTCGCGGGAATGACAGTGGTTTTGTATGGTTTGGGGTGTATGTCTGCTTACGCCGCAGGAGGGGTGTTGTGCTTTTTGCGGTAGCGTTTGACGAGGATGTAGATGGCGATCAACAGCACCAACGCGCCGAGCACGCCTATTTTGACGTACATCACATTCTGGTCGATCAAGTGCTTGTTTTCCCCGATGAAATAGCCTGTGGCGGTGAGGATGGCCATCCAGATACTGCCGCCGAGGGCGGTGTAGAAAATGAACTTATGCAGCTCCATCCGCGCCAGACCTGCGGGGAAGGAGATATAATGCTTGATGCCGGGGAGCAACCGCCCGGTAAAGACGGAGATGGAGCCATGCTCCACGAAATAGCGGTCGATTTTCTGTAGCTTCTCTTCCGTCAGGAAGAACATCTTACCGAAACGCAGCAAGAGCTGGCGGCCATATTTTTTCGCGATCCAGTAATTGAAGTAGGCTCCGCAGACCGTGCCTGCGGTGCTCGCGATCAGGACGCTGAAGAAGTTCATCTTCCCCGCATGCACGAGGTAGCCTGCAGGAATCATGGTGATTTCGGCCGGAAGCGGGATAAAGGAGCTTTCGATGAAGGTCATCACGAAAATGCCCAGATAGCCGAAGGTTTCCACCACATCGACCAGATGCTCAATAATATCTTCCATGACACCTTCAGTTTATGAGATTGTTTGTGTAATGGTTCTCGCGTCGGAAGGCAAGACGATTTGCAGGAAGGGTTTTTGTAATTAACACTTGTAATCAACCGGCAATAGGTTTTATTTTAAAGACAGGGTGTATTAAACTAAATTTAAGCCATATCCGCTAACATTAAAGGTAGGAGAGCCTGAGATAGTGACGGCCATACATAACAAGGTAATGAAGTGACGACTTTTCACTCCCGGACGAAAACCCTGACCATCCCGCTGAAAGTATGGGTCGCTAAAAGCAGCGCGTTGTTATTCCTCCTGATCGCGGCCATCCTCCTCTTCCTCAGCCAGAAACATCCCGAGAAACTCGCGCAGCTGCGTCATGGCATTCAGGACGGGCTCGTTCCCGTTGTCTCCGTACTTTCCACGCCTGCCGAACTGGTGGACAGGTTCAACAAGCGTCTGACCGAAGTGGCGTTCCTCTATCAGGAGAATGAGCGGTTGCGCGAGGAGAATACCCGCCTGCTGCAATGGCAGAGCATCGGCACGCAAATGCAGTCCGAGAATGAAGCACTGCGGGCACTGGTCAACCTGAAAGCGATGTCCCGCGCAGGGTACGTCACCGCGCGCGTCATCGGCAACCCACAGCATGTATTCTCCAGCAGCCTGTTGCTCGATACGGGCAAGAAGCTGGGCATCAAACGCTATCAGGCCATCATTTCCAGTGACGGGCTGGTGGGTCGGATCACGGATGCGGGTGAGGATTCCTCCCGCGTGCTGCTGATTACGGACATCAATTCGCGTATCCCCATCATCAGCGAGACCAGCCGTACCCGTGCTATTCTCACGGGTGACAATACCGAAACCCCTTTCCTACAATACGTCCCCGCGACGAGTAAGTTGAAAGTGGGGGAGCGTATCTTCACCTCCAGTGATGGCGGCGTATTCCCCGCCGGGCTTCCTATCGGGGAAGTGGTGTCCATGAAGGACGGAAACATCCGCATCCAGCCGCTGGTGGATTTCACCGCGCTCGAGTATGTTCAGGCCGTAACGCCCGTCAACAAGTAAGGTTCTCACATGGTGGCATGGTTCAGTGGCGACTACCTGCGCGGATTGCTGGTGGTGACCGCCACCTTCTTCCTGTTGCTGTTGTTCAGCCTTACCCCTGCGCCGATGGGGGCGACGATGCCGTTCTGGGCCATCATCCCCGTTTATTATTTCAGCTTGCGGCGTAGCGCGTATCTGCCTGCGTGGTTGTTATTCAGCGGCGGGCTGATGGTCGATGTCATCGAAGGGATGCCGATGGGGATGCACCCTGTCCTCTTCATCCTTTTCCATTACGCGGTGAAGTGGATGGCAAAGCATTTCCAGCGCAAATCCATCTGGCATTACTGGGGCGGGTTCGTGCTCTGTTCTCTCGGATATTGGGCGGGGGCGTGGGTGCTATTCTTATGGCTGAACGGCAGTGCGATGGACTACTCGCTCATCCTGATGCCGTGGATCATCACTTCCGCTTTTTACCCGATGCTGCATCTGCTATTATCGCGCCTGCTGCCCCTCATCCCCGCCGTGCGATACTAAGGATTCCATGCGCAAGATCACCGAACGGCATAAGCTCTTCACTCGCCGCGCCATCATCCTTGGCGGGGTGAAAGGTGTCACGTTCACGGCGCTCGGCGCGCGGCTTTATTATCTGCAATTCGTTCAGTCCGACACGTACCGGACATTGGCGGAAGATAATCGCATCAACCTGCAACTGATTGCCCCGGCGCGGGGGCGTATCCTCGACCGGAACCGCAAGTTGCTGGCGGAGAATAACCTACAATATCAAGTGTTGCTGAAGAAGGAAGACCCCGTCACCACCGCCAAGCATTTGAAGCGCATCTGCCGCCTGCTCAAGATTACGTTGCCGACGCAGCAAAAACTGGAGCAGGAAATGAAGCGGCAATGGAAGGGGCATTCCTTTAAAATCAAGGATCACCTGAGTTGGGACGAGTTGGCGCGCCTACAATTCTACTCCGCCGAGATGCCGGGCATGATCATCGAGACCGGGCAGTTACGCACCTATCCGCTCACCGACCGCGCGTCCCACCTGCTTGGGTATGTGGGGGGCGTATCGCAAGCGGAGTTGGACCCTGATGAGCCGGTATTGAAGTTGCCGGGCTTCAAGATCGGCAAGAATGGTGTTGAGAAATCATTTGAGGAAGAGTTGCGCGGCAAGCCGGGCTTACGTCATCTGGAGATGAATGCGAATGGGCTGATGGTGCGCGAGGTGGAGCGTAAGGAACCCGATAACGGTGTCGACCTCACCCTCACCATTGACCGCAAACTGCAAGGCTATTGCGCCGAACGCCTTGGTGAGGAAAGCGGAGCAATCTGCGTGATGAAGGTCAATACGGGGGAGGTTCTGGCACTCGTTTCCATGCCGTCGTTCGACCCCAACCGATTCAGCGAAGGCATCTCCCAAGTCTATTGGGACGAGTTGCGCGGCAATGAAAAAAACCCGCTGCTGAACAAAGCCATCTCCGGGCAATATCCGCCGGGTTCGACCTTCAAGATGGTGGTCGGGTTGGCGGCGCTGGAGAAAGGAATGATCCAAGGAGGAAACAGTGTCTTCTGTCCCGGGCATTTCTATCTCGGCAATCATCGGTTCAATTGCTGGAAACCGGGGGGGCACGGATCGATGAACGTGAACACGGCCCTGCAAGAATCATGCGATACGTTCTTCTACACGATGGCCTACCGCATGGGTATCGACCCCATCGCCGAGATGTCACGCAAATTAGGATTAGGAGAGCGCACGGGCATCGAAATTCCCGGTGAGAAGACCGGTATCGTCCCCGATGCGGCATGGAAACGCAAAAGCTATAACATGCCGTGGATGGCGGGGGATACGGTGAATGTCGGCATCGGGCAAGGGTATGTGCTGACGACGCCCCTGCAGCTTTGCGTAATGACGTCGCGTCTGGTGAATGGGGGGATGGCGGTTCTACCGCGCCTCAACACCGCGCATCTTGACGCAAAGCCCGCATCCCTCGGCTTCACGCCGGAGCATCTCACCCGCATCATGGACGGTATGTTCAGCGTGGTCAATAAACCGGGAGGTACAGCGCTCGGAAGTAAACTACCCGACCCCAACCTGACGATGGGGGGGAAAACGGGAACGTCGCAAGTACGCCGCATCACCCAGCGCGGGGTGGATCAGAATACGATTCCCTGGCTGCAACGCCACCATGCGCTGTTCGTGGGATACGCGCCTGCGGAATTGCCGGAATATGCCGTGTCGGTCATCGTCGAGCACGGGGGCGGCGGAGCATCGGCGGCAGCACCTGTGGCGCGTGACGTAGTAATGAAAATATTTGAACTCTATCCCGTCAAAGGAGAGCCTGCATGAGAGTCGCGCGGTCATGGCAACAGACGCGGTCGCTGATGCGGTCGGTAGAGCAATTGCACTGGGGCGTGATGCTGCTGGTGCTGGCGCTGACGGGCATGGGTATCGCGATGCAGTATTCCGCGGCCGGAGGCAATATCCACCCCTGGGCCTTCGCACAAGGGACGCGGTTCATCCCCGGTCTTATCGCGATGCTGGTGCTGTCCTCAATTTCCATCGGCTGGCTCTACCGCTGGACATATATCATCTACGGCGCGTGCCTCGCCTTGCTGGTGGTGGTGGATGTGATGGGGCACATTGGCATGGGAGCGCAGCGGTGGATCACGTTCGGCGGCGTCAACCTTCAACCGTCGGAGCTGATGAAGCTCGCCACCATCATGGCACTGGCGCGGTATTTCCATACGCGTTTCCCCAACGAGAAACCCAACATCTTGCACCTGCTTGTTCCCCTTGCCCTTATTGTCATGCCGTGTGTGCTTATCCTGCGGCAACCAAACCTCGGTACGGCGACCATCCTGACCGTGACGGGGGCCATCATCTTCTTCGCGGCGGGGGTGCGGTGGGTCTATTTCATCAGCGTCGGCGCGGTGGCGTTAATGGCCGCGCCTATCGCATGGCAGTTCCTGCATGAATATCAGAAGAAGCGCGTACTCACCTTCCTCAACCCGGAGGAAGACCCTCTGGGGTCGGGGTATAATATCATCCAGTCGATGATCGCTGTCGGCTCAGGGGGGTTGTCGGGCAAAGGGTTCCTGCAAGGTTCGCAAGGACAGCTCGACTTCCTGCCGGAGAAGCAGACCGATTTCATCTTCACCATGCTGGCGGAGGAGTTCGGATTTCTGGGCAGTATGACGTTACTGCTATGCTTCGCACTACTCATCACCTATGCACTCGGTATCGCGATGCGATCGCGCCACCGGTTCGGCTCGCTCATCGCCACCGGCTTCGCGGGGATGATCTTCCTGCATGTGTTCATCAATATTGGTATGTCGATGGGGATGCTACCCGTTGTCGGCGTACCGCTGCCGCTTCTTTCCTACGGGGGGACGATGCTGATCACCACGCTCGTCGGCGTCGGGTTGCTGATGAATGTATGGGTGCATCGCGACAGTAAATTGTGATGCGTTACGCGGTGGGATGAAGTACATTGGCCGCTACATGATAGGGGGTTATATGGTGCGCAGTTCTATTCTCTTTACGATGGTTGCTCTGACAACCGCATTGCCCGCATCGGCGCAAATATCAGCGGAAGAAGAAGTAAAATGCGTCTTCCCGCGATGCAGTTATTTTGGATGCGACGCTAACGACACGATAAAATATACGGCGCTGGCCGGGTTGCCCGAGAACGCATTAGACCTTGCTGCGACCAACCATACGGTCGCCGAGAATATCCGCGCCGTATCCTCCTGTCTCCATACACCGTTCTATGATTATACCGATAGCGAGAAGAACCCTTATGCCTTTCTGGTGCAGCTACATTATGTAATCGGGCCGGATGAGTTGCGGCACAAAGAGAAGCCAAGCACGCTGTGCTTCATCTATGAGGTCGAGCGCGGAGATATGTCATCCACCCCCGCCGTCATCAGCGAAGACGGGTCAGAACCCGCACCGCAAGAAGTCCTGAAGAACCATGCCTATCTTACCCGCTTCGATTTTGCACGTGCGTCCGATAATCTATTTGCCACTTCCACGCGTCCCGCATGGGAGGATGCTTTTTCACCTACAGAACAAGCCATGTTGGCATCGACGAAAAAGCTACTGGCGTCGGCATCAACCATGCGTAGCGATGACCTACCTTCATCGGCGCAATGGTATCTGAAAGGGAAAGACCATCCCGTGCTGAAAAGCGCTGAGTTCAAGGCGTTCCTGAAGGACAAGAAAAAGACGCTGCCGTTCGCCGATTGCCTGAAATAACGAAACGCGGTTTAGGCTTGCGCCGTATTCGCCTGATGATGTTCGCTGGCGAGGACGGACATGTATTTCCAGTTATTGTAGGACATCAGGATGGCATAAACGAGCCCGATCCAGCCTTTGCGATACCATTGCATGATGGTGGTTTCCGGCAGGGCGTGGAATTTCTCCTCGCTGAGTAGCTGGAAGCCGTGCAGGTTATATTTGGTTTTGTCGGGAAGCAGCATCTCGGTCGCCTTCTCTTCCAGTAACCCGGCTTCGACGATGGCGGCGCAGAAGGCTTCCGTCATCTCGTAATGCGCCTGATAGGAGCGGCAGAATTCGAGCGCGTTCTGCGAGAGCTCGCTTGGCTTCTGGTCTTCCTGATAAAGCTTCTGCTCCGGTTTCAACGAGGCGAA
Source organism: Rickettsiales bacterium (assembly GCA_041749475.1). Taxonomy (GTDB): domain Bacteria; phylum Pseudomonadota; class Alphaproteobacteria; order Rickettsiales; family UBA998; genus JBGTBD01. Next base: position 78,293 of record JBGTBD010000067.1, on the reverse strand, counting down.
TTGCGGGGAGGCTTCGTCGATACACAGCACCCATTGCTGCATCGTCGGCACTTCCATCAGAATAAAAGGATAGCGGCGAACATAGGCGGGGATGTAGCAGCCTTTTTTCCACAGGTCATCAGGTTGCAGGAAATAATTCTTCGGCTCGATACCCACCAGCGCGATGGGCAGCGGCTTCGCGCCGGTGGTGAAGACGATGGGGTAGGAACGCGCCGCCTCGAAAAACTCAACAACGGTGACGGGAACGGAATTGGTGTCCCGCGTGAAGCCGAGTTTCGGGCTGGGGTTCAGCCCTGCGAAACCGTGGCGCTCCAGCGTGATGGGGTGCGGATCCTGATAGAAGACGGGAAGATTGCGCGCGAGCGCCTCTTCCTTACCGTTGGTAGGCTGGGTGGATTCTTTCCGGGTGGTGGCCATGATATATCCTTTGTGTTGCGGCTATTAAAGCGGCCAAGGGGGGCAGGGTCAAGGAAATGCCACTAGCGGGGGATATGCCGCCACCAGTTTTGTTCGTTGATGGAATAGATGGGCACATAATGGTGTATCTGCGTATCGGCGATCACCTGTGCGACCTGATTGTCTAGAATATAGTTCACTCCGCCCACGCGCACCACGAGAACCGAATGCAGCAGGCGCAGGTTGCGGTCTTCCAGTACGACGATGCGCATGGTGGAAGGGTCAACGCCCAACAGTTTCAGCGTCATGTATTTGATAATGGCGTAATCCTCACAGTCGCCGGTACGGGTGAGGAACTCGATAGGCGTCTGCCAGTAATCCTCGACACCCCAGTTGAGGCGGTCGAGAGTATATTTCGAAGCATTGAATCCCTGATTGACGATCGTGAGCATTTCCAGCGGCGGCTTGCCCTCTGCACGGGCGATGACGCTTACCCAACGGGCAGGCAGACATTTGGTTGTGGCGTTCGCGCAATGCTCCTTGCGTTGCGTGCGCTGTCGTTCATCGCGTTTGAGCATCTGCCCCCATTTGGGGAAGGGCGCAAGATTACGGGAGACCGATTCCCCCGAGCCGAACAGGGCAAAACCTGCGGCAGCGTGCGCAGGGACAACCGCGCCGAACATCAGGCCAAGGATGCAACACAGCCCCCTCCACCAGACAGAACAGCATGGCTTCCTGATTCTTTGCTTTATTTGCATGCCATTTATTATTAGTATGACAACACTTTAAAGAACGTAAACAGGAGCTGTTTTGGCGACTTTGCTTACCCCGCCCAGTACACGGCTTACCACCCGGACAAGCAGGCTCCTGCTGCTGTTGTGGCTGATTGCAGCCGTGGCGGCTTCGTTAGGGCTCCAATTATTCCTGACCGCCGAAAGGGGGCGGGACACGCGGCAATGGGCCGGACAGCTGGATTTACTGGCCAGCGGGAAGGCGCAAGGCATCACTCAATGGATGGAGGAACGTCGTTCCGCCCTTAACGGGTTGACGGATAATGTTTCTTTGCGCCTTTACATGACAGAGATTACGGCGGAGGACGCGTCGCTTCCGGTCAGTGAAGCACAGTTGACCTATCTGCATCACCTGCTATCCGCCACGGCGGCCAGCAACGGGTTTTCCTCCCTCGCGAGCGCGGATGGGGGGCAGATGCAATATCTGCCGGGGCTGGCCATCACCGATGCGGGAGGCGCGATACTGGTCGCGACGGAAGGGTTCTTGCCGTTGGAGCACTTACCTGCGGAACTGAAACTTGACCGCTCCGTGCGTCGTCCTATCGTCAGCGGATTCCATGATGCCGCACAGGATTTCCCGCTTTCGCTGGCGTTCCGCTGGCCCGTGTTCGCGGTGCAGGCGGATGAGGCGATGTCCGAACCTGTCGGATATATCATCGGCGTTGCGCCTGTGGATGCGCGTTTCGCGCGGTTCCTTGTCCCCACCAAGCAGCAGCGGCAAGATATTTCCTTCACGTTGTATAGCCCCGCGAAACAGGGGATGGTGCAGTCCCTGAGTATCGAGAACGACATATTGCAACTTGCCCATCAGCCCGATACAGACGCGGCGCTGAGAACCACGCTCACCACGCAGAACGGGTTATTGCTGAAGGAATTGAATGATACGCCGTGGGTGGTCTATGCCCGGGCGGTGACAGGGACGCCGTGGGTGGTGACGGCGAATATCAGCTACCCCGCCGCCATGCAGGAGACGGCAGAACGCGCGTTCTGGATGAAATCCACACTTGCCTTCGTCGCGCTGGCGGGGGCGTTGCTCATCATCTCCCTCTGGCGGCATGCGAGTGCGGAGCGCAATAAGGAACTGGCCCGGTATCATCGCGATGTCGCGCATACCATCGAACAGCATGAGGCGTTGCTGGAGCTGATTGCTACGAACACGCCAGTCGCCACCTACCTGCTCGACGGCGAGATGCGCCTGCGCTACGCTAACGAAAAAGCCGCCACGCAATTCCGCCGCGCTCGGGAGACGCTCAATGGCACGCCCATCGAGCAGCTCGCTCAATCGGCGCGGGGGCAGGCCATTATTACCGCCGCCTACCATGCGTTAAAAGAGAAACAGGAACATCATTTCTTGTGGAAAGACGAGCATGAGGGCGTCATCATCAACGCTCTGCAATCACGTTTCATCCCGTTGTCCGATTTGCCGGGGACCGAGCCGGGTACGCAGATGCAAGGGGTGCTGGTCATCGAGGAAGACGTCACCGAACTGCTGCGCGAGGAAGCGAAGCGGAATGCGATGTTGAGCAGTGTCGTCGCCACACTAGTTGAGCTGGTCGATAAGCGCGACCCCCATGCGGCGACCCATTCCAAGCGGGTTGCGCATCTTTCGGCGGCCATCGCGCGGCATATGGGTCTGGATGAGGCGCAGCAACGCACGGCAGAAATTGCCGGGCGGTTGATGAATATCGGTAAAATCGCCATTCCGCACGATATTCTCACCGCCAAACGCTCCCTGAAAGCGGAGGAAAGTGCGCTGGTGCAGCGCTCCATCCTCACCAGCGCCGATTTGCTGGAGGGGATTACGTTCGAGGGGCCGATTCTCGACGCCATCCGCCAGTCGCAGGAGATGGTGGACGGCTCCGGGCCGAAGGGGCTAAAGGGTGACGATATTCTGTTACATGCGCGGATCATCAAGGCCGCCAATCTCTATGTGGCGATGACAAGCGCCCGTGCCTACCGTAAGAAAGTGGCGACGGCGGAAGCCATGCGTACGCTGCTCAGCCTTATCGACACTGCGCTTGACCGTACGGTGGTGATGGCGCTGATCCATTATGTCGAACAAGAGAGCGGCAAGGAATCGCTGGAGGCCATTTCACCTGCTTCCTAGAGGGTGGCATGGAACTTGCTTATTATATGGACATTCTTGGTTGACAGAGATCAAACTTACGCCACCCCAGAAGTGGTAAGAAACAAGAATGCAAAGAGGAGCGCTATAGTATGACACATCATCAGAATATCCGTATTTTTATTGGCTACGACCCACGTGAATCGGGGGCGTATTACACGCTGACGCATAGCATCATCGCCCGCGCGAGCCATCCGGTCAGCATCACGCCGCTAGCGCTGAACCAGCTGGGGAAATTAATGTGGCGTGAACGCAACCCGCTACAATCAACCGAATTCTCCTTCTCCCGTTTCCTAACGCCGTATCTCGCCGGATTCGAGGGGTGGGCCATCTTCATGGATAATGACATGCTAGTAATTGATGACATCGCTAGCCTTTGGGCGCTCAGGGACGAGCGATACGCGGTGCAGGTGGTAAAACATGATTACGTGCCCAAGTCGGATGTCAAATTCCTCGGCCACACACAAACCAAGTATGAAAAAAAGAACTGGTCCAGCGTCATGCTGATGAATTGCGCCAAATGCAAAGCACTGACGCCGGAATACGTCAACACTGCCACCGGGCTTGACCTGCACCGCTTCAACTGGCTGGAGAACGAAGCATTGATTGGCGAGATTCCTGCGCGTTGGAACTTCCTCGTCGGAGAATACGACGCCGTGCCGGTGGAGCAGGTATCCAATATCCATTACACGCTGGGCGGCCCGTATTTTGAGGAAACGCGCGATTGCGATTTTGCCCGCGAATGGTTAGACGAACGTGACGCGATGTTGCGCGTGGATCAACGCACCAACAAGAAGGCCGCTTCATGACCACCCATAATCCCGCCCTTTCCGCCCAGCTTATCGCCAGTGAGCAGCGGCCTACCGTCTTTCATTTCCCGAGCGCCAGCGCCATCGCCAGCCAGCCGGAACTGCTCACGGCGGCGGCGAACGCCGCACAGAAAGCAAAGCGGTTCGACGAGATTATTACCTTGTTGGAGGATGTCGTCATCCTCCGTCCCCTGCCCTATTTCCGCAATGAACTGATCCGCTTCCTGATGCTCACGCAGCGCTACAAACAGGCGCTCTATCATTTGCGTATCCTCTATCACCAGTTCTACGAGAAGGATGTCGTCTTCTATATCAACTATCTCTACGCGCTGGAATGCACCGGCGAATTCCAGGAAGCATTGCGCGTGGTGGATGAAGCCAATACGCGTAATCCTGATAATCCCGTCCTGCTGGCATTGCGGGGTAGCGTGATGCAGACATGGGGTCGGTATGACGCGATGTTGCATGATTACCGGGCGGCGTCTGCGCTTGTGCCCGGTCACGACCGCATCACCTTTACGCTGGGCCTGCATGAGATGATGGTCTCCGATTTCGCCGAGGGGCTTGATCGCTATGCCGTGCGGCAGAACGGAGTTGCACCAGCGCTATTGTCTCTATCGCTGCCGACATGGGTTCCGGGGGGTGATCCGCGTCAGAAAATATTATTGCTGGCGGAACAGGGGTTGGGGGATACGCTGATGTTCCTACGCCTGATGCCGTGGCTGAAACAATATGCGGAAGTGTCCGGTCTGGTTGCACCGAAGAAACTGATGGCGCTGTTGCAGCGCTCCTATCCCGGTATCGCGGTCTATGCGAGCGAGGATGCGGCGCAGATTCCACTCGGCTCCTATCATGCCAAGCTCCCGCTCGGGGATTTGCTGGTCCATGCTAAAAAAGCCGGGTTCGAGCATATCAGTGGGCCAAGCCTGAAAGCGGATGAGGCGAAGACGGCGGAGATGCGTGCGCGCTATACGCAGCTTGCGGCAGCGCGAGGGAAGAAGCATATCATCGGCGTGGCGTGGAATACCATCAACCCGTTCAGCGCGGTCTATCGCAACATCGCGCCGACGCAATTAAAAGCACTACTTTCTACGCCGGATGTATTGTGGGTCGATATGCAATATGGCGCGCATGAAGATGCTACCGCGTATTTCGCGAAGGAGAATCTTCCCGTATTCCATGACAGCGCCGTCAACAGTATGGCCGAACCGGATGTACAGGCTGCGCAGATCATGGCCGTTGACGGTATCGTTACCATCGACAATACGCTGGTGCATCTAGCGGGCGGGCTGGGCAAGAAAGCATTGCTCCTCGTCCCCACGGCCAGTGACTGGCGCTGGGGCATCACCGGCGAGTCCAATCACTGGTATCCGTCGGTCACACTGCTCAGGCAGGAAAGCCCGATCAGCTGGAAGCCGACACTGGAGAGCGCGGCAGGGCGCATTACGGCAGGCTGGCCCGCATGAGCGCACTTGCCGCAAAGCTTCCCGAAGCGATGCGCTTCCATGCCGCCGGGGAGATCGGCAAGGCACAGACGCTCTATACCGAACTGCTGAACGAGCATCCGACCCATGCGGAGATCTTATTCCTGCTGGGAACCAGTCATTTCCAGCAACAGAATTTCGAAGCAGCGCGGGAGCATCTGCAACGCGCCCTCAAGGCCGAGGCAAAGAACCCCAAACATTATTATCGCCTTGCGGAAGTGGAGCTGGCGGCAGGGCAGCCGCTCGCGGCGATGGAGATATTGATCGCGCTGCTGGGGAAGTTACCGGACGATCAGACCTCCTATTCCACCATCCTCACCCTCATCGGAAAATTCCCTTTCCAACGGCAGATCATCCCGCCTCTGCGCATGGCGGTGAAGCAACAACCTAATTCCATTTTCTTGCACGCTCTCCTCGCCAAGATGTTCCTCGAAGTGCATTCCAATGCCGAGGCGGTTCCGCATTTTGAGCGGGTGTTGAAACTCAGCCCGCAACAAAACGGGGAGTTCATGCAATGCTATGGCCGCGCGCTGCATCGGTCGGGGCGGTATGAACAGTCCCATCGCGTGGTCGAGGAAGCACTGAAGCATTTCCCGCAGGAGAAGATGCTATGGCTGCAACGCGCCAATAATTACGGCGCGGAAGGTAACCAGCCGGAACAACTTGATTCTTATGTGCGCGGGCTAAAGCATAATCCGGGCGATGCGCAGATGGAGAATTCCGTCGCCCTTCTACAATTACAGAACTCAGATTTTCAGGAAGGGTTCGAGCTTTACCGTGCGCGGTTCCGGGTGGAAGGGCAACTCTATTTCCCGTTCCCCATCCCTGAGTGGAAAGGTGAATCGGTGGCGGGGAAAAAGATCGTCATGTGGATGGAGCAAGGCGTGGGCGACATCATTATGTTCGCGAGCCTGTTGCCGTGGTTGCTGGCACAGAAACCCGAGAAGGTGTTGCTGCTTGTGCAATCCGAAAAACTAATGCCCATTTTCGCCCGTGCATTCCCTGAACTGGAGTTGATGCCCCTCTTCGCCAACCAGCCGGAATCCATGTGGAAAGAGTATGACATGCATCTGCCGATGGGCGAGATGATGCGCTATGGATTGCCACATTACACGCCTTCTGCCCATCCGCCGTTCCTGAAACCGGAAACGGAGAAGGTGCGGCAATTCCGCGAGAAATACAAAGAGCAGACGGGCGGCAAGGTGCTGGTCGGCATCGCGTGGCATACGGTGAATCCTTCCACTGGGTATCTCCGCAACATCCCGCTGGAACAGTTCATGCCGCTCTTCACACTGCCGAACGTGCAATGCGTGTCGCAGCAATATACCCATCCTGATGCGCTGGAGAGTTTCGACAAAAAGCTGCTCGATAAATATGTGCTGGTGGATGATAGTTTTTCGGCTTTTGAGGATGCAGACGCATTGCTCGCGCAGATTGGGGCGATGGATCGCGTCGTCACCATCCAGAACGCCACCGCGCATATGGCGGGTAGTATCGGGGTGGAAACTATGTTGCTGCTCTCTCGCGCCGCAGACTGGCGCTGGGGCATGGACGCAGTCACCAATCGCTGGTACAACTCTGTGCGCGTCATACGGCAGCAGGATACCTACCGCTGGGATCACACCATGCGACACGTCGCGAAGGAACTGGAGACATTATGAGCGCATTACCCGCTGAACTGACCGACATCATGAAGCTGCACGCCAACGGCAAGGTGGAGGAAGCGCGCAACGGCTACCTGCGCCTGCTGGAAAAAAACCCGCAAAATGCGGAGATACTCCATCTCGCCGGGCTCACCTATTTCCAGAGCGGAGATATGGTAAAGGGCAACCAGCACATGCAACAGGCCGCCGCGCAAGACCCACATAATTTCCGTCATACGCAGAAGCTGGTGGAGATCGAGAAGAAAGCCGGGAATCCCAAAGCGGCGATCAAGGCGCTTGATTTATTCCTCACCCATAATCCGGGGATGCCGGAGGCGGTGCAGGAGTTGCTGAACTTGGGGCTTAACAACAAAGTATTCGAACCCGTCATCAAGCATCTAAACGCATTGATCGCGGAGCATCCGGCTGATTTGACCTTGCGGCAGTTGATGCTGCTGACCCTGACGGAAGCGGAGATGTACGCCGAAGCCGTGCCGCATTACGAAGCACTGATAAAGGCCGACCCGCTTCAGCCAGCGAAGATATTGCAAGGCTACGGCAAGGGGTTGCTTCATGCCGGACGTGCGGCGGAGGGCATCCCGCTCGCCGAAGAATGGCAACTCCGTTTCCCCGGCGACGCGGAAATGGTGATCCTACAGGCAAGTAATTTTTCTGCGCTGGCGATGCCCGAGAAATCGCTCGCGGAGTATCGCAAGGCCATCGACCTGGAACCGGATAAGGCGGGATACCGCATGAGCGCAGGGATAGCCCAGTTCCTGCTCACCGGGATGCAGGAAGGGTATGACGATTATACGTGGCGGCATCAGCTTGATAACGCCACTCCGTTCGACTTCACCATCCCCGAATGGAAGGGTGAATCTCTTGAAGGCAAGCGGCTTGTGTTATGGGCAGAGCAAGGAGTGGGGGACATCATCATGTTCCTGAGCCTGATTCCGCCGCTGGTCGAAGAGGCGCAGAAGGTGACGTTGCTCGTCTATCCGAAGCTGTTGCCGCTCATCCGGGAAAGCTTCCCCGACGTGGATGTCCAGTTAGCCGATACCTACATCGTCCGCGATGCGGCGACGCATTATGACATGCACTCCTCATTGGGTGAATTAATGCGGTATGTACTGCCGCGCTATACCCCGGCAGAGCATCCGCCCTTTCTGAAAGTAAGTGATGCGCAGCGCGATACGATGCGTGCGCGGATGGAAGAGAAAGCCAAGGCGCGGGGGGCGAAGCGTATCGTCGGCATCTCGTGGTTCAGTTCCAATAAGAATACCGGGCCATACCGCAATATCCCGCTCACGGAGTGGGCTCCGCTCCTGTCTAACCCTGACATCCTCTTTGTCTCACTGCAATATAGCAGCCATGCGGATGAGTTGGCGGAGATGGAAAAACAATTCCCCGGTGCGATCTTTACCGATAGCAGCTTTGATCGGTATGAAGATATGTCCGCCCTCGCCGCACAGGTGGCGGCGGTGGATGAGGTCATTACCATCCAGAACGCCACCGCGCATATGGCAGGGGCGTTGGGCGTGCCCACCACCCTGCTGCTTTCGGCCGCGTCCGACTGGCGCTGGAGCCTTGAGCGCAGCGATAGCCGCTGGTACGGTTCCGTCACCATCAAGCGCCAGCAGAAGGTGCTGGACTGGAAGCCCGTGATGCAGGACATGGCCGCTGAACTGAGCGCACGGAAGTAACCATGGATTTCTTCGCCACCTATCCTTATTCTCAGGCTAATCCCAGCGCGCGTTATCGTGAGTTGTTGGCGGTGTATCAGCAGATGCACCGGGAAGGTGTACCTGACCAGAAGATCGCCGCCGAGAAGACGTTTCCGGGAACCACGGCGTTGCTCTATGCCACACCTGTGCGCGACCTGATCATCAACACGCATAGTAAGACCATGCTCGATTATGGATGCGGCAAGGGGCAGCAATATAAGATGCGCGATATGCCGATGTATGACGGCAGTATCTGCCCCAGCCTCCAAAGCTTCTGGAAACTGGACAGCATCACCTGTTATGACCCGGCTTACCCGGAGTTCATGACGCTGCCTGAAGGAAAGTTCGACGGGGTAATCTGCACGGATGTGCTGGAGCATTGCCCGGAAGAGGATATGCCGTGGATACTCGACACGTTATTCTCCTATGCGACCAAATTCGTCTTCGCTACTGCCGCGTGTTACCCCGCTAAGAAGACCCTCCCCAATGGGGATAATGCGCACATCACTCTCCGCCCACCGCAATGGTGGCAACAATTACTGGGCGTCGTAGCGGCACGGCATCCCGGCATTATCTTCGAGGTACATGTGCAGTATGAATTGCTCGAAAACCATGTTCCCGTGCGGAAGACGATGATCCTCTCCTCCCCGCCCACATCCCGTCAACACTCAGCCTGAAAGTAACACTCATGGGCGATATCAACCAGACACTTTATCTCAAAAAATTCCTGCCTTCCGTCGAGGGCGCCATCCTTGAAATCGGCAGTAAGGATTATGGCAACACTTCCTCGTTCCGTGATGTCTATACGCAGAATCCCTATGTCGGCATCGATATGGAAGAGGGTAAGAACGTGGATCATGTGGTCGATCTCGTCGCCGGTATTGGGCCGTTGCAGGAGAATCATTTCGGGCTCGGCATCTGCTGCTCGGTGTTGGAGCATGTTACCCGCCCGTGGGTGATGGCGGAGAATATCACGCGGTTGATGAAACCGGGCGGCATCCTTTATATGTCCGTGCCATGGGTCTGGCGCTACCATCCCTATCCTGACGATTATTACCGCTTCTCTTTCAAGGGGGTGATGCAGCTCTTTCCTGAATTCGACTGGAAAGATATTTACTACTCCTCGATCGTGCCGGGGGAATTCTTCGCGCTTTCGGAACAGACCAAGGGCATCGATAACGACCTCGCGGTGACGGTGAAAACTCCCCAAGGCGGTGACCGTAAATACCTGCCGTATTTGATGGTCAATATGCTGGGCGTCCGCAAGGGCTGATATGGCAACGAAGCTATGCTGGATCACGCAAGGCGGCGCAACGCAAGGGCCTAACGGAAAGCCTTACTCCACGCTCGCCAGCACGCGCTACCGCGTCCTCATCCCGGCGTTGGAGTTGCAGCATCACGGGTATCAATCGAGTATCATGAATAAGGACGAGGCGTTCCAGCGGGCGGAACTATGCCTGACGTCGCAGGTCATCATCTTCTCCAAAAGCTATAAGGAGGAGAATATCGCTATGGCGCTGGTGGCGCGGCAACAGGGCATCAAGATCATCCTCGATATATGCGACAACCATTTTTCTACTCCACAATATGCGCGTAGTTATATCGGACTCATCAAGCTTGCCGATTTGGTGACGTGCAATACGGAAGCGATGGCGGAACAGACTCTGCCATTCGAGCCCCGGGAGACACGGGTGATTCCCGACCCTTACGAAAGCCCTTCTCTCTCCCCGAAATTCTCGCCCGGCGAGAAGCTGGTGCTGGGGTGGTACGGGTTCCCGAGCAGTATCGACGGGTTATTGGAGCATCTGGACGGGCTCGTGCAACTCTCCAAGGGGATGCCGCTGGAATTGCAGGTGACGACGTCCTTTGGGCAAGGCATCGCGGAATTGCTGGAAGGCATTCAGGAGAAATTACCAGCATCGTTGACGCTCAACGCCCTCGACTGGAACCCGGAGGTGCAGGACGGGGTGATGAAAGCCGCTGACATCATCCTCATCCCCAGCCCGATGAATGAGCGTAAAGTCGTCAAATCCGCCAACCGGATGATTGAGGCGCTGCGCTATGGAAAGGCGGTGGTGGCCTCTCCCCTGCCCTGCTATCAACCCTTTTCGCATTTTGCCTATGTGGGGGATGATATTGTGGGCGGTATTCGTCAGACCTTGGCGGAACGCGAGTCCGTAGAGGCGCGTATCGCGGAGGGGCAAATCTATATTCAAAAACATTTTTCACCTGCTATCATCGGCAGGAAATGGAAACAAGCGCTGGAGAGTATTCTATGAAACGGCTTAACCTTGGGTGTGGCGACAAGATCATGGAAGGCTATGTCAATGTAGACGTGGTGGAAGCGCGGGCCGGGAACAAGCCAGACGTCATCTGCGACCTGCATCAGCTGACGCCGTTTCAAGATAATGAGGCGGATGAGATCCTCGCCGTGCATGTGGTCGAGCATTTCTGGCGGTGGGAAGTGGTGGATATTTTGAAGGAATGGGTGCGCGTGCTGAAACCCGGCGGCAAGATGATACTGGAATGCCCGAACCTGATTTCCGCCTGTCAGGCGTTCCTCGCCGACCCCGTCAATACCGCGCAGCCGGGGCAGGAAGGACAGCGCACCATGTGGGTATTCTATGGCGACCCGCGCTGGCAAGACCCGCTGATGGTGCATCGCTGGGGCTATACACCCGTCAGTCTTGCACAGATCATGCATGAGGCGGGGCTTCGCGACCTGAAGCAGGAACCGGCCCAATTCAAGCTGCGTGAACCGCGCGACATGCGCATCACCGGCGTCAAACCCGCACTGGCATAATTTATGAAGCGACCCCCTAAAAAGTTAGAATACACCAAACAAAAGCTAGCACCACTTGAAGAGCAATATGGCTTTTCAATTGGAGAACATACTTATGGAATTCCGATAATTCACTATTATCGCTGGAATGAAGAATGCACTTTAACTATCGGCAAATTTTGTTGCATTGCTCTTAATGTACAAATCTTTCTCGATGGTAATCATAGATATGATTGGGTAACTGCCTATCCATTTCCTGCCATTATAGATTGGCCTGAAGCTCATCATATTTCTGGTGTTACCATAACCAATGGCAATGTAGTTATTGGTAATGACGTATGGATAGGTCAGGACAGCATGATTCTATCTGGCGTAACTTTAGGGGATGGTTGTGTGGTCGGAGCAGGTTCTGTTGTTACTAAATCATTTCCACCCTATAGCATTGTAGCAGGGAATCCTGCTACTCTCGTCCGATCGCGTTTTTCTGAAGAAGATATAACTTCGCTTCTAACAATGCGCTGGTGGGATTGGCCTGAGAGTCACATTAGACAACACATCAAACTTCTCTGTTCTGCTGATATAAAGGGTCTCTATAAGGTATGGAGTGAAAGTTTAATCACTTGAACTCATAGTGAAGTGAAGTTTTTGAAGAATGTAAATATTCTATATTCAAAGATATATCCGGTTAAAGATAAGAATGCCGTTCCGACGATACGTTCGCACGCGGCGGGTATTTCAAAATATAAAGTCGGTCGCTTCCAACACTTGTGAATGGTCACCTTGCAGGAAGAGTTGGAATGTGCCGTGCAGGTCTATGATGTAGGTGCGGTCACTCGTAGCGCTGTAGACGTAGCGTAATTCACCGACGTCCGTGCGGCCATGCGTGATGCCGTGGAAGCCCAATCCGCTTAGGTCTATCTTATCGACGCCGGCTTCGAAATCGAGGATAACGTCACGCGAGGTGGCGCTGCTATCGGTGATGGCGGAGAAGACGAAATGATCCGCCCCTTCACCGCCCAGCACCGTATCCTGCCCGACACCGCCGTGGATCGTGTCATCGCCCTTCGTGCCATAGAAGGCATCGTTGCCGCCCGTATCTTCCAGTACGACACCGGGGTGTTCAGCGCGGCCCAGGCCCAGGAAATCGCTTTTCGTCAGCGTGTATTCCCCGGTCAGGATGAGGCGGAACTGGTGGCTGCTATCGAGGATGACCGTGTTGCCGCCTACGGTTTGGAACCCGAGCACGCTGCCCATCGCCTTGCCCGCATGGATGTCGGTGAAGCTGAGTGCGCTCAGGTCTATCCGGTCTTTGCCTTGCTCGAAATGGGTGATGCGGTCGGAGGCGTAGCGCGTACTGTCACCGAGTCGCTGGAAGAAAAATATATCCGCGCCGTTGCCGCCGTTAAAAGCGTCCGCTCCCGCTCCGCCGATTAACGTATCATCACCGCTGCCGCCGCTTAACGTGTCGCTGCCCGTCGTTCCCGTCATCAGGTCGGCCGCGCTGGTTCCACCGAGGCGGAATGCGTCTCCGGCATGGATGGTGATATCTGCCAGTGCCGACTGCGGCAGATGGCCGGGGGCGTGGAGGATATGGGTCAGCCCTTTATCCAGCGCGATATATTCCGCAAGGCGCGCGCCGACCTCTTCCCGTGCATCGCTATCGAGATGCCATGGGTCGTCGGCATATTGTACGGGTGAGACTTCGTGCGCCATCGGCAGATCTTCATAATTGACCGCGATCTTGACGTCGGACCGCGCGGAGGCGATTTCCTCCTGCACTTGCTGTACCTGTTCGCGGCCATATTCAATTGCGTTGATAATACGGTCGCTATAGCCGCGTGCGCTGGCGGCATCGGCGAGGAAACGCCCTGTCTGCATCATATAAATGGTAAGGTCACCCCCGAAATGGGCTTTCAAGGTGTCAAACACCTTGAGGGTATTAATGCGGTATTGCTCGATGGCCGCCGCTTTATCATGCGCGGCGGCGATGACATGCGCATCGGTCTCGCCCTGTCCCCAGACGAAGGAGAGCTCGACGTCAGCGCCTTGCGCTTTTTGTGCGGCAAGGTCTTTGCTCAAGGTATCTATCACCTTGAGTAGCACAGGGCCGGGTGTATCGGTATCGGTAAACCACCAATCCTTGGATTGATAATAGGCGGTGTCGGTAGAGTTGCCGTTCACCCGACTGCCGCCGATGGCTAGGTCGTTAAATTTACCATCAGCATTCTTGAACGCCGCAATCACCGGAGCATGCGCCAACGCCTGCAATATATCTTGCAACACAGTGATGCCTGACACTTTGTCCCCCGCCTCGATGCGCAACCCGCGCGCATTGGACTGGCCAAGAATGGAGATGATGAATTTACGTAACATAGGGTCAGCCACATAGTTAATTTTTAATTAATTTTCCTTTGTGGCTTTTAACAGTACATACAATGAACTCAAATCAAATCTTCATAAAAAGGGGTATTTTCATCTGATTGTCACTTTACAGAACATTCTAAATTAATGGAGTTCAAATGTTTATTTTCCCCAGAGATGGTTTTTTTGTTGTCTTAAATGGTTAAGAAATATGATTCTTATGCTTTCATGCTGTGATGCAATGTATGGTTTTACGTGTGGAGGGCATTATGACTATACACGCCAAGCTGAAATGGATTTCTATCGTCACCAGCCTGTTTCTCATCCTACTTGCAGGCGTGAGTTATTATACAAATACCCAGATCGAGGGCGTTCTGATACAGGATAACCGGGCCGTGAAAGATGCCGAGGCCATCGCGCTTTTAGAAGAGGTTAATACCATCCTCCTCGTCAGTACGTTTCTTTTTATTCTCCTCATGCTGGGGTTTACCCGCTCCGTCGCGCGCTCCATCACGCAGCCGCTCAACACGCTCTCCATCGCCATGCAACGCCTGTCCCATAACGATGTGACGGTCGATGTCGCGGGGCTGGAGCGCACGGACGAGTTAGGAAGCATGGCGGAAAGTGTGCAACTTTTCAAAGAAGCTATTCTTGATAAGAAACGAGCAGAGATCGAACAGTCTGCGCTCACCAAGAAAGTCGATGAGGAAAAGAAGACCGCCATGCACATGCTGGCAGCTAAGTTCGAGACGCAAATCAACTCTATCGTCCATATCGTTACCCATAGCGCGGAAAGCCTTTCCACCATTTCCGAAACGCTCAATAAGAGCGTGGAGGATTTCAGCCATAACGCCCATGACGCTACCGCCGATGCGGACAAGACGACGGTCAATATCCAGATGGTCGCTTCCGCTACGGAACATATGTCCTCTTCGGTCAGCGAGATTTCCGCCCAGCTCATCAAGTCCACCAACCTCGTCGATCAGTCGGTGCATTATGTGGAGGGTGCAGATATTCACGCCGATGCGTTGAAAACCGCTTCCGGTAAAGTTCGGGAAGTTGTGCAAATCGTTGCCGACATCGCCGAGAAGATCAACCTGCTGGCCCTCAATGCTACTATCGAATCGGCGCGGGCAGGCGAAGCGGGTAAAGGCTTCGCGGTGGTCGCCAGCGAGGTCAAAAACCTCGCCAGCCAGACCAATCAGTCGATTCAGGAAATCGAGAAGGTCATCAACCAGATGAATACCGCTTCGACCGACATCATCACCACGCTCGCCAATATCAAGCTATCGACGACGCAGATATCGGAATCCTTCAGCAGCATCTCCTCCGCATTGGAAGAACAGTCCGCTACGACTAACGAAATCGCGCATAATATGCATATGGCCGTGCACGGGACGGAAGCGGTCACCGATAAATTGCACGCGGTGGAAGCGCATAGCGATTCGGCGAATCATTCCGCACATCAGGTCTCCGATGCGGCAAAACTGCTTTCGTTGCAGGCGAAGGAACTCAATAACGAAGTCCAGCGCTTCCTGCAGGATCTGCGCGCGGCGTAATTCCTATAGCGTTCTTTTTTTAAGGGAGGCGGCGTGTGGGATTGCATTGCGTTCTACATGCTTATCGCAGAAAGCCTGACCTAAAATGGTGCCGATGAGAAGAATCGAACTTCCGACCCCGTCATTACCAATGACGTGCTCTACCACTGAGCTACATCGGCATGGTCAAGCGGGGGGAAACTGCCATATTGCAGGCGGCTTGGCAAGCGGGGATTTTTTTCGTATGATAAAAGCCGATAATATGGCTCAAAAACAACCCCAGAAAGCCCTTCCCAACCCATGCCATTATACGACGCATAGATGCTTCGCACTGCCTTGCCCCCACTCATAGCCCTCTCACGAAACAGCGATAATTGGATAAGCGACTAAAAAGAAAGATTATTTTTGCCCGTAACCATAGCATCCATCTGATGATGGAGCATGTGCGGCATCATGAGTTGAACGCCGCCGTGCAGCAGGCAGAAGCGGGGCGGGTGCGCAAAGCCGTGCAGACAAGTGCCCCGGCAAATGACGATGAGCCGGTCTGGAGCGCCAAGACCCAGGAGATACGCAACCGTTTAACGGGTAAGAAAACCATGGCCAAAGACCGGTGGAACCGCTTCGCAGGGACCTCGGGCGGCGGCGGAAAAGGAAGATAATGCCAACCCCCATCAAAGCACTGAAGAATTCCATCAATGGCCTCAAGCTGGCGTGGGAAGACCATTCGTTCCGCATCGCCGGATACCAGATGTTCGTCGGTATCGCCATCGCCAGTGGGTTGACGGGGTACTACCATTGGCAGGTGAGTACATGGCTGATGCTGGTAGCAAGCGTCATCCCCATCCTGATCGTGGAGGCGATCAATACCTCCATCGAGGCAGTGACGGATAAAGCGAGCCCCGAGCGGCATCCGCTGGCGAAGAAAGCCAAGGACATCGGCAGTGGCGCAGTACTTCTGACGCGCATCCTCGCGCTCATTTGCTGGGCCGCCGTGCTTTATGATAAGTTCGCCGCGCCGATCATCGCGCAGCAACAGCTCTAGCCTATTTACGCAACGTCCGCAGCCCGTGATGCGCGTTTGCGCTCGTTGGGGTCGAGGATGCGCTTGCGCAAGCGGATGGATTTCGGGGTCACTTCTACCAACTCATCGTCATTGATGTAAGCGATGGCCTGTTCCAGCGTCATCTCCCGCGGCGGGGTGAGGCGAACGGCCTCGTCCTTGCTCGTGGTACGAATGTTGGTGAGCTGCTTGCCTTTCAGCGGGTTGACTTCGAGGTCGTTATCCCGGCTGTGCTGGCCGATCAGCATCCCTTCATAGATCTTCACCGACGGCGGGATGAAGAGGAAACCGCGTTCTTCGAGGTTCCAGAGCGCATAGGCTACCGCGACGCCTGTGCAGTTGGAGATCAGCACGCCGTTGTGACGTCCGGCGATCTCGCCTTTGTAGGGAGCGTAGGAGTGGTAGATATGGCTGAGGACGCCCGTACCGCGCGTGTCAGTCATGAACTCACCCTGATAACCGATAAGGCCACGCGATGGCATCAGGAATTTCAGGCGCAACTTGCCGCCTCCGGAAGGACGCATCTCGGTCAACTCGCCTTTACGCTTGGAGAGTTTTTCAACCACGACACCGCTATATTCTTCATCGACATCGACCTGGACTTCCTCGATCGGCTCGATCATCTGGCCGTTCTCGTCCTTCTTCAGAAGAACGCGCGGACGGGAGACGGAAAGCTCGAAGCCTTCGCGGCGCATGGTCTCGATGAGGACGCCGAGCTGCAATTCGCCACGGCCACCGACTTCGAATGCGTCTTTGCTATCACTCTCGTTAACGCGGATGGCGACGTTGCCTTCGGCTTCCTTGTAAAGGCGTTCGCGGATCATGCGCGAGGTGACTTTGCTGCCTTCGGTTCCCGCGAGCGGAGAATCGTTGACGCTGATGGTGATCGCCATCGTGGGGGGATCGACGGGTTGGGACTGAATGGGAATCTCGCGCTCGATGGAGCCGATGGTATCGGCGACGCTTGCTTCCTGTAGCCCGGCGATGGCGACGATGTCACCCGCGGAGGCTTCTTCAACCGGAACGCGCTCGATGCCTTGGAAGGCAAGAAGCTTGGTGAGGCGGCCTTGCTCGGCGACCGTGCCGTCGAGGCGCAGTACTTTCACCTGGCTGTTGACCTTGATGTTGCCGCCATAGACTTTCCCGGTGAGGATACGGCCGAGGAAGTTATCGCTTTCGAGAATGGTGACGAGCATGCCGAACGGGGTGTTCTCTTCCACTTTTGGAGTGGGGACGTGCTTGATAATCAGCTCGAACAGGCAGTTGAGGTTTTCGCGCGGGTCTTCCAGTTTTTCTACTGCCCAGCCGTTACGGCCAGAGGCGTAGAGGGTGTGGAAGTCGAGCTGTTCCTCGGTCGCGTCAAGCGCCACGAAGAGGTCGAATACTTCGTTCAGGACTTCATCGACGCGCGCGTCCGGACGGTCGACCTTGTTGATGACGACCATCGGGCGGAGGCCCAGAGCTAAGGCTTTCATCAGGACGAACTTGGTCTGCGGCATCGGGCCTTCGGCGGCATCGACGAGGATGACGACGCTATCGACCATCGTCAATACGCGTTCCACCTCGCCACCGAAATCAGCGTGGCCGGGGGTGTCGATGATGTTGATTTTGGTGTCTTTCCAGACGACGGAGGTACATTTCGCGAGAATCGTGATGCCGCGCTCTTTCTCCAGATCGTTGGAGTCCATGACGCGCTCAGCGACTTGCTGATTGGCGCGGAACGTCCCGCTCTGGCGTAGCATTTGGTCGATCAACGTGGTTTTTCCATGATCGACGTGCGCGATAATCGCGATGTTGCGTAGTGATTTCATATGATTCCTCTCCCGTGGGCCGCCCCATATAGCGATTTTTTCCCCTGTTGGCTATCGCAATCTGCACCAAAAATGCAGAAAAACAGTGGTTTTTAGCCTAAATCGCAGGTGAATGGGCTGAATGGGAGGGGGTTTGCGGCAGGAGGCTGCCCATCCGGTGCGTGCCAGAGGATGGGAATATCCATATGGACGCGGATGCCGTCCCCCTCCGTATTCTCGACCCAGATCGTGCCGCCGAGCCGTAATACCTCGGCTTTGATCGCGCTCATCCCTACCCCTTGACCGGAGAGGGCAGTGACTTTCTCCAGTGTGGACATGGAATCCTCGAATATATATTGCACGACCTGATCGTCGGTCAGGCTGGATACAACTTCTTTTTTCATGGTCTTGCGTAGCTTGATGCGAAGCGCGTCCGTATCGATTCCGCGGCCATCGTCCTTGATGACCAGCCGGAACCAGCCGGAGGGGTCGGACACCAGCCGTTCACTATGGATAGTCACCTGTCCGGCGCTAGGTTTGCCAAAGGCGATGCGCATCTTCGGTTCTTCGATTCCGTGGTCGATGATGTTTCGAGCCAGATGGGTGAAGGTGGAGAAGAGTGGTTGGTATATATCAGGGAGCAACGCCAGATTCTCTCCCGTGAAGCGGGTCGGCAGCAATTGTTTATCAAAGCGCGATGCCAATTCCTGCAGTTGCATATCCATATCGGAAAGGAGGTGCGAGAGAGGTATCGCGACGAGTGATTCAAGGAATTTCTGGTGGAGCTGCTCTGGCGTAGCGCCGTGGGCGGCGACCATCTTCAGCTTTTCAGCGAAATGATAGAGCTGAACGGTGGAGAGGGAAACACTCTGCCCCGTTTGTTCGAACTTATCACCCAGCACTTCCGCCGCCACGCGATAGGCTTGGTTAAATTCTTCCCAGAGAGTGTCCTCATGCCTGAGAAATACCGCGTGGATATCGGTCGGGTTGCAATTCTGATCGGTCAGGTTGGCGATGTCGGCTTCCATAATATTCAACGCATTCTCCAGTTCCACTAACTGGAACACACCTGCCAATCCCTTGATAGTGTGGATGTCGCGTTTCGCCTGTTCTTCAGACATCCAGCAAATGGCGTTGCCATCTTCGTCCTGAAAAGTGCGACGGAACTGCTGGACGAAATCGACGAAATAATTGCGGTTTTTGGCGATGCGTATGGTACGGAGCGCGCGTATCTCCTTTTGGCGTAAGCGCTCCTCGGCATCGAGCTCGCGCGTGCGGTCGGTGGCAATGACAAGGACTTGGGAGAGATTTCCCGTCGCGTCCAGCATGGGACGGTAGACCAGCGATACGGTGGCCTGCCCTTCGTATGCGAACATTTTTGGGGCCAGATCAATCAGATCCTCGAACCCCAATGCGGTAGCGTTGGTGAACAGCATGTTCAGTAAGGATTTGAAATTGCGTTCGCGTTCGCTATCAAGCCCCAGCACCTGCCAGATGGGTTTGTGGGAGGGGTCCGTGTGTAACAATTCCAGCGTGCGTCGGGAGAATATGGGCGCACAGATGCCGTGCCGGTCGAAGGATAAGACCCCCTGACCGAGGCCTTCCAGCATGGTCTCCATGGAGATATCCATCCTCAGCCGTGGGGAGTTGGAGAGTGGAAGCCCGCGCCTATGCCCTGCATTCCGAAATCGACGAAGAAATCCTCTTCGCTCAGGTGGAATCCAAGGTGCAGCGTATCCGGCGATGGCAGCGCTACCGCGTCAGGGTGCTCGGCATAGGGAATCTGCATGGACATGTGAAAGCCTTGCGTATTGAGGAAGGATTTTACACGGGAGCAGATGATGTTTGCGATCTCGCAGGCGGCGTCGGCACAATAGCTGTCATCGGTGAGCGATTCGGAAGGGTACCATTGTATGATGAGGGCACGGAGAAGTTTTTTGTCGAAGCTGAAACGCATCGTCGCCACGGCGTCGTCCTGCACCAGATCGACGCGGCAGGTCAGCTCGCCCGTTTCGTAAGGTTGGTTCTTACGGTGTTCAGCGGTGACATCGGCATGAAATAATTCGTCAAAGGTGGCAATGACGGAATGACGAATGACCCGCGTGACTTTCTCTTTTAAATCACTTGAGGAATCGCCCATTAATGTACGGCTTCCTTATCTGTGGTCTCGAGCCACTGGAGTACGTTCTTGATCTTATGGCCCAGCATTTCCTGCGAGACGGGTTTGACAATATAGGATGTCGCGCCCGCTTGCAGTGCTTTCAGCACATTACTCTGTTCGCTTTCAGCGGTCAGCATCACGAAGGCGACGTGATCGTATCGGCTATCCGCCCGGCAATGAGTGAGTAAGCGGAGGCCATCCATCACGGGCATACTCCAGTCGAGAAATACGATATGAAATTTACTGCTGCCCGCATTCATCCGCGCTTCCATCATGTCCAATGCTTCTTGTCCGTTGATGGCGGTCTCGACATGACCGAATCCTAAGGTATTCAAATGCTGGCTGACCAGCCTTCGCATCAGCATGTGGTCATCCACCACGAGGACATTCATTTCATCTGGTTTTAACGTCATGCTAAAAGCACTCTTTTGTTAGATGGACTAGCTTCCAACTATCGCATAAATGTCTTTCAAGATGGTTAATATGTCGATTCCGCTATCTTCTTGATTGGCCTTGGGGTATGTATCAACCCGTTGTAATACAAGTAGGAGAACACTTATGAAAAATAAATCCGCCATCGTCACCGGCTCCACCAGCGGGATTGGGCAAGCCATAGCCGAAACGCTCGCCAAAGCAGGTTGTAACGTAACGTTGAACGGGCTTGGCGACGCCAAATCAATCGAAAAGCAGCGCGCCAATCTCGAAAAAAAATATAAAATTAAAGCTATTTATCACCCCGCGGATATGACCAAACCAGAGCAAATCGCCGACATGGTCGCGGCAACGAAAAAAGCATTCAAAAGGGTCGATATTTTAGTGAATAATGCGGGCATCCAACATGTCTCGCCTATTGAAGAATTCCCGATCGATAAATGGAACGCAATCATCGCAATCAATCTTTCCGCGCAGTTCCATGCCATCCGCGCAGCATTCCCCATCATGAAGAAGAATAAATGGGGACGTATCATCAGCATTGCTTCCGCACATGCACTGGTCGCGTCGCCTTATAAGTCGGCGTATGTCGCCGCTAAACATGGCGTTGCGGGTCTCGTGAAAACTGTAGCGCTCGAAGGGGCGGAGCATGGCATTACCGCTAATGCGATCTGCCCGGGATATGTGTGGACGCCGCTGGTGAAGAACCAGATCGCCGATACCGCCAAAGCGCGCAAGATGAGCGAGAAGGACGTGAAGGAAAAAATCCTCCTCGCGGCAGAACCGACGCATGAATTCACCACTGTAGAAGAGATCGGCGAGTTCGTGCTGTTCCTCTGTTCGGACGCGGCGAAGAACCTGACCGGAAGCATCCTGCCTATCGACGGGGGTTGGACGGCGCAGTAGCAATTACTCTCTATTCATTTTGTCATGCCGAACTTGTTTCAGCATCCATATGGGCCGATAAAGATGGACCCTGAAACAAGTTCAGGGTGACAAGATTTATAATGTAATCGATTAGTTCTATTTCAACAACGTAACAAAAGCCTCCGCCGCATGGCGGAGGTTTTCTGTCCAGTCAGTATGGGCGGCATCGTCCGCACCGTCGGTGACGAATTTTGCGCAGGCGAAGGGGACGTCCATCAGGTGGCAGACTTTTGCGTAGGCATAGGCTTCCATGTCGATGACGTCGCACGGCATGGGGGATACGCCTTGCAGGAAGGAATCGCCCGAGCCACAAATGCCGGAGGGCAGTTGCGTGAAGTAAGGTTTCGATTCGAGGATGATGGGGGATGGGTCGAACGGCGTTTCACCGGGGGCGAAGCCGATGCCCGTTGCGTCCATATCGCGCTGGACGAAGCGGTGGGCGGCGACGATGGAAGCGAAGGGGTAGCGCGGGCTTCCCGCCGTGCCGAGATTGATGACGATGGATGGTGCTTGGCGGGTGGCCTTGCGTTCGGCCAATGCGCGCGTCAAATGATAGGTCGCGTTGACCTTGCCGACGCCGGTATAGAGCACCTCGTGCCCGGCCGCTTCCAGCTTGCCCTGACTTTCGCTTTCCAACGCCATGACGATTAATGGTGCGGCCACGTCAGTCCTTATAGTCGATAACGGTGCGCGGCGTCTGTCCATGCCAGGAGAAATCGTTGAGGTAGGTCAGATTGATAAGGCAGGCGAAACCGATGACCTCATGCCCTGACTCAGCCGCGAGGTCGGCGGCGGCGGCGAGCGTTCCGCCCGTGGCAAGCACGTCATCGACCACCAGCATGCGGCCTTGCCCATACTGCATCTCCAGCGCGTCATCGCCATACTCCAGCCCGTAACTGCGCGCGACCACGGGGCCGGGCAGTTTGCCTTTCTTGCGGATTTTCACGAAGCCTTTGTTCTGTAGCGCGGCCAGCCCGGCGGCGAGGATGAAACCGCGCGATTCAATACCGCCGACGAAATCGATACCCCTCCATTCCTCTTCCGTAAAAAGGGCCGCCATTTGACGGATGACCTCGCCGAAATGATTGCGAAGGACGGGCGAAATGTCACGGAACATGATACCCGGTTTTGGAAAATCGGGGACGTCGGTTACGAAGCTGCGGAGGTCAGGAGAAGTGGGCATCGGGAACACCTTGTGAGTAGGCTTTAGTTGTACGTGAGGTGAGGCGCGGCGTCAAATGCTCCGCATTAGTGCTTGTCATCGCCGTCGAGCAGAATATCGGGATTATCGGTATCTTTCTCCTTTGCACGGATATGTGCACGCGCTTTCTCGGCGAGGTCTTCGTATTTCCGGCGGATGATGTCGAGTTCGTGTTCGCTGAGTTCCTCCAGATCCATGAGAACATTATGGCCATCGGTCACGCGGATGATTTCGTCGAGCTTCAACTGTATCGCCTTGGTATCGCGGTTCTGGGTATTCTGGATCAGGAAGACCATCAGGAAAGTGATAATGGTCGTGCCCGTATTGATGACGAGTTGCCACGTGTCGGAGAAGCCGAACAACGGTCCCGTTACCCCCCAGATGACAATGATACCTAATGCTATGACAAAGGAATAGACCGACCCAGTATATTTGGCGGCTTTTTGCGAGAAGCGGGTGAAGAAGTCTTTTTTATTGTTATCGTACAATGACATATAAACCCCTGTATGATTTTGGAAGATAGACTGCCCCGCCTAAGAAACCTATATGGAGCATGAAAGCCCGTCGCAAGCATACATTTTTCTTGCAAGGACGCCTTAAAATCAACAAGAGTGCCGCCTATGCCACCCCGCGTATTGCTTACACTGGAAGACGTCTCACTCTCCTTCGGCGGAAAACCGCTGTTCGAGGAGCTGAACCTGCATATCGTTGAGAACGATAAGATCTGTCTCGTGGGTAAAAACGGTGCGGGGAAAACGACATTGATGCGGCTGATCACGGAGGAGCTGGAGCTCGATAAGGGAACACGGTTCGTCTATCCGGGGTTGAGTATCGGCTACCTTGCGCAGAAAGTGGAATTCAATCCGGAAGAGACGGTGAAGCAGTTTGTGATGTCCGGCCTGACCGAATTACAGCGCACGGAAGAGCGGCATTACCAGGCGGATATCGTCATCGCGCCGCTCGATATCGACCCGGATGCGATCATGAAGACGCTTTCCGGCGGGCAGTTGCGGCGGGCGGCATTGGCGCGCGCATTAGTGTCGGAGCCAGATATTCTGTTGCTTGACGAGCCCACGAATCATCTTGACCTAGGCGCCATCGAATGGCTGGAGCAATTCCTGTCGCAGTATAAAGGCGCGGTCGTCTGCGTCAGCCATGACCGGGCATTTCTTACCACCATCTCGCGTAAGGTGTTCTGGATCGACCGGGGTGCGGTGAAGACCTGTCCATTCGGGTATGCGAATTTTGACAACTGGATGGAACAGGTGGTCGAGCAGGAAGCACGCGAACTGCATAATTTGCAGCGCAAGATGATGGCAGAGATTGACTGGACGCAAGGGGGCGTCACCGGACGGCGGAAACGGAACCAACGGCGGATGCGCGAACTGGAACGGATGCGCGAGAAATTGCGCAACGACAAAGCGGCCTACCGCCAACGCATCGCCACCATCGAACTTGACCCGATGACGCCGGTGCAGGCGTCCAAGCGCGTGGCGGAATTCCGTGGAGTGAGCAAATCATTCGACCGTAACGGCACGTCTATTCCCATCCTCAAGGATTTCAACCTGCGTATCATGCGCGGGGACCGTATCGGCGTTATCGGCAAGAATGGCTCTGGGAAATCGACCTTCCTGAAGCTTCTGGTGAAGGAGATGGAGGCGGATAAAGGGAGTGTGCTGCTGGGAAAATCCATCGCCATTTCCTATTTCGACCAGAACCGGGTGCAGCTTGACCCGAATAAAACGCTGTGGGAAACGCTCTGTCCGCAAGGGGGCGACCGGGTGTTATTGCAAGCGGGGGAAGAAGAAAAATCGAAGCATGTGTGTGCATATCTGAAGGACTTTCTGTTCGACCCGAAAATCGCGCGCGACAAAGTGGCGACGTTATCGGGAGGGCAGCAGAACCGGTTGATGCTGGCGAAGTTGCTGACTAATCCAGGGAACGTGCTGATCCTTGACGAGCCGACGAACGACCTTGATATGGATACGCTCGATATGCTGCAGGAAGTGCTGTCCGAATACAAAGGCACGCTGCTGCTCGTCAGCCATGACCGCGACTTTCTTGACCGTACGGTGACGGAGGTGATTGCGTTCGAGGGGAATGCGGTGGTGGAGGGGTATCTGGGTGGATACACCGATTATGTGACGGCCAAAAATAAGCCTGTGACGCCACCCAAGTCGAGTCCCCTAGCGCCACCGAAGGCCGCGGAGGCCGCGCCCTCCCCTGCCCCGGTCAGCAAGCTTTCGTATAAGTACAAGCATGAGCTGGAACAGATGCCGAATAAAATCGCGGCGCTGGATGAGGAGCTGGAGCAGTTGAGATTGTTAATGGATGACGCGGAACTTTATACGCGTGACCCGGAAGCGTTCGACAAAGCCATGCGGCGGTATGGGGAGGCGCAGAAAGAACTGGATGCCGCGGAGATTCGCTGGCTGGAATTGGAAGAAATGGCACTTGCGGCGCAGGGATAGGTTTTGGTGTCATGCTGAACTTGTTTCAGCATCCAGTGTGCCGGAAAGATGGACCCTGAAACAAGTTCAGGGTGACAGATTATATTATGTCTAACGCTTTCCCGACTTTTTCAAACGCCGTTAGTGCACGCTCAATTTGTTCTTCCTTCAGCGTGGCGCATACTTGCAAACGCAGACGTGCCGAGCCTTCCGGGACGACCGGATAGCCGAAGCCTGTAATAAAAATCCCTTCTTGCAACAGCGCTTCGCTCATCTTGATGGCGAAGGCGGTTTCGCCGACGATGATGGGGACGATGGCCGAGTCGCCTTCTAATGGAGCAAAACCTTTGCGCTTTAAGCCTTCGCGCATCAGTTCGGTCAATTGGTGGAGGCGAGTAACGCGCTCGGGTTCGCGCTGCAATATCTCGATGGCTTTTCCGGCGCTGGCGGCGATGGTGGCGGGGAGTGCGTTGGAGAAAAGTTGTGGGCGGGAGGTTTGTTGCAGGTAGTCGATCAAGGCCTGCGGCCCGGCGACGTAGCCGCCCGCTGCACCGCCAAGCGCTTTGCCCAGTGTGCCGGTGATGATGTCCACCTCGCCTTCGACCCCGAAATGCTCCGCCGTACCGCGCCCGTGACGACCCATGACGCCGACGCCGTGGGAATCATCGAGGATGACGGTGGCATCGTATTTCGTGGCGAGGGCGATAATGTCGGGCAGTGGGCAGATGTCACCTTCCATACTGAATACGCCGTCGGTGATGATAAAGCGGCGGCGGGTTTCTTTCGCCTCTTTCAACTTGGCTTCGAGGTCGGCCATATCGGCGTGTTTATAGACGGCGCGCTTGGCTTTCGACATGCGGCAGCCGTCGATCAGCGAGGCATGGTTCAGCGCGTCGCTGATGAGGACGTCTTCCGCACCGGAGATGGCGGGGATGAGGCCAGTATTGGCTGTCCAACAGGAGACGTAGGAAAGTGATGCTTCCGTATGGTGCAGCTTGGCGATGGCGTCTTCCAGTACGCGGTGGATGGAGAATGTGCCGCAGATGAAGCGAACTGAGGCCGTGCCTGCGCCGTATGTATCCAGCGCCTCTTTCCCGGCGGCGATGAGTTCGGGATGGTCGGCGAGGCCGAGATAATTATTGGAAGAGAGCACCAGCACATCCTGCTTTTCTTCCATGTCCACTTCGGTGCTCATGGGCGTGGTGATATGGCGGAATTTTTTCAGCGTCCCCCCATTTTGCATGGTGGCGAGTTCGGTAGAGAGTTGTTCGGCGAGGCTCATATCTGGCTCCAATCCAACACGACTTTTCCCGACTGGCCGGAGCGCATGACTGAAAATCCTTCTTCGTAATCCTTGTAGGAAAAGCGGTGGGTGATGAGTGGGTTGATGTCGAGGCCGCTTTGCAGCATGGCCGTCAATTTATACCAGGTCTCGAACATCTGGCGGCCGTAGATGCCTTTCAGGGTGAGGCCCTTGAAGACGACCGCGTCCCAATCGACTCCGGTTTCTTTCGGCTGGATGCCGAGCAGTGCCATCTTGCCGCCATGCACCATCAGGTCGATCATTTGGCGCAAGCCGTCCGGGTGGCCGGACATCTCGAAGCCAACATCGAAGCCCTCGGTCATATGCAGGCGCGTCATCACCTCGCGCATGTCTTCCTTGGTGATATTGACGGCGGCGGTGGCGCCGAGTTTGCGGGCGAGGTTCAGGCGGTATTCGTTGACGTCCGTAATGACGACGTGGCGGGCGCCCATGTGGTGAGCCATCGCAAGCGCCATGATGCCGATGGGGCCAGCGCCGGTGATGAGGACATCCTCGCCCACCAGATCAAACGACCCGGCGACGTGCATCGCATTCCCGAGTGGGTCGAAAATCGCAAAAATGTCGGTGGAGATGGAGGGGTTGCAGGGCCAGACATTTATGGCGGGGACGGTGACGAACTCGGCGAACGCGCCGTCACGATTGACGCCGATGCCTTGCGTATGCGCGCAGAGATGGCGGCGTCCGGCGAGGCAGTTGCGGCAATGACCGCAGACGATATGGCCTTCCGCCGAGACGATGTCGCCTACCTTCAGGCCGCTGACATTGCTGCCGACGGCGGCGATCTCGCCGACGAATTCATGGCCGATCACCGTACCGGGGGTGATGGTTTTCTGTGCCCATTCGTCCCAGTTGTAGATGTGGACGTCCGTACCACAGATGCCGGTCTTAAGGACGCGGATCTTGACGTCGTTGATACCGTGCTCAGGTTCGGGAACATCCGTGAGCCATAGGCCTTGTTCAGTCTTGCTCTTCACCAGTGCTTTCATTTTTTTTCCTTTTGTCATTCCTGC
Source organism: Rickettsiales bacterium (assembly GCA_041749475.1). Classification (GTDB taxonomy): domain Bacteria; phylum Pseudomonadota; class Alphaproteobacteria; order Rickettsiales; family UBA998; genus JBGTBD01. The sequence goes on along the minus strand of JBGTBD010000067.1, from coordinate 50,285 downwards.
GAAAGCAGGAATCCAGTTTTACAGCGGTACTGGATGCCAGCCTCCGCTGGCATGACACTATAATGAAGGGCGTGTAAATTTTTGCAATGAAAGAAAGAAGGGAAAGCCCAAAACGACGAAGCAGAGGCGGCTGCAGATGGTTGCTTACGCAATTCAACTGCCCTATTCCTCTGCTTCTTCATCGTTAGGTTTGTTTCACCCTAACATAAAAATAACACTACCATATTCCGTATCAAAAAGCCATACATTTTTTCGGCGTTTGCTTGTTTCGAATATGCAGCATGGTAGCATCCGCGCATGGAAATGGAATTCATCAAGACCGCGTTCATCACGCTGTTTGTGGCCGTCGACCCGCCTGGACTGGCGACGATATTCCTTGCGCTTACCGTGCATCTCAGCAAGGAAGCGCGGCGCAGCACGGCGTTTCGTTCCGTCATCATCGCGTTCGGGATATTGACGCTGGCGGCCATCGGTGGCAAGCCGACGCTCGAAGCACTTGGCATCAGCATCCCTGCGTTCAAGATCGCCGGCGGGTTACTACTCTTCTCCATCGCGGCGGAGATGGTGTTTGAAAAACGCGAGGAGCGGAAAAGCAATTCCGCCGAAGCCGCCGTGTCGCAGGATAATCACAAGGACATCGCCGCCTTCCCGCTGGCGATTCCGTTGATGGCGGGGCCGGGGGCGATTACCGCCACCATTCTGCAAGCGAATGCGGCGAAGGATAACCTGCTTAATTTCATCGGGTTGATCGGGGTCATCGGCGTCGTCATCGGCAGTTGTCTTGCAGTGTTTTTGCTGGCGAATACGATTGAGCGGTTGCTGGGCACGACCGGGCGCGTCGTGCTGTCGCGGTTGCTTGGGGTGTTGCTGGCGGCGATGGCGGTGCAGATCATCGGCGACGGGGTTATCGCCTTTATTCACGCAGGAAAATTTTAAGCCGTTTCGTCCGTTCGCACTTCCAGTCTGCGTAATTTCGGGGAGAGCGTGGCCACGGCGGCGACGACCAGCAGCGTCCCCACCCCGCCGAATATTATAGAGGGAACGAGTCCGAGGAAGCGTGCGGCGACGCCGGACTCGAACGCGCCGATTTCATTCGAAGAGATGATGAACATACTGTTGACGGCAGAGACGCGCCCCCGCATGGCATCCGGTGTCAGGAGCTGCATCAGCGTGCTGCGGATGACCATGCTGATACTGTCGAACGCGCCGCTGACGGCGAGGAAGGCCATCGATAACCAGAAATAGGTGCTGAGACCGAAGCCGATGATCGCCACGCCAAAACCGGCGACGACCCATAATAACGTGCTGGCGCGGATGACCTTGAAGGGTTTGAGCGCGAGTATCAATGCGGTGATGATAGCCCCAATAGCAGGCGCGGCGCGGAGTGCGCCAAGGCCTTCGGAGCCGACATGCAGCACCTGATCGGCATAGGCGGGCAGCATAGCGACCGCCCCGCCGAAGAGGACAGCGAACATATCGAGCGTCATCACCGAGAGCAGTACGGGATGGGTGAAGATGAATTTCCACCCGGCGCGGATGCTTTTCATCGTCGGTTCGCGGAGTTCGGCGCTACGGTATTGGCGGGGGGTGAGGCTCATAGCAGCGAGAAGGACGAATGCAGCGCTCATGAAGGCGACAGGGAGAAACCATGCGGCGCGTGCGCCGTATCCGCCATAGATGAGACCGGCGATAGCGGGGCCGGAGATGGCGGCAATCTGGAAACCGCTACTCAGCCATGCAGAGGCAGAGGGAATATCCGCACGCGGGACGATGCGTGGTAGTAATGAGAAGGATGCGGGCATGATGAAGCTGCGTGCGACGCCGGAGAAAAATACGCCGCCATAGATCCACGGTAGGATGTTGCCGCCGGGGACATGGACGATGTCGCCTGCGAGTAGTAACAATAACAGCGTGTTCAGCGCGAGGGCGGCGACGCAGGCGAGATAGACACGATGCGGGCGGCTGATATCAACAATATGGCCGGAGAAAAAGGCGCAGAGGATGGCGGGGACGGCTTCGGTGAGCCCCGTCAACCCCAGCATGAACGGGCTTTTGGTAATGGAATAGACTTGCCATCCTACGATGACGGCCTGCGCCTGCAGCGCCATCATCCCGCACATGCGCACGGCCATCAGCAGGCGAAAGTCGCGCAGTTTGAGGACGTCCACCGACAGGGCCATGATGTACTCCAAGGGATGCGGCAACCATTGCTCTTAGCGGGGCGCAAGTCAAATATCTTTAAACCGAAAACGCCTGATGGAAATTTTATATGGCTTCTGGTGTTGTGTGGAGCGTCGCCAAACCACATACATTAAGGAGATCATCATGAGTATCTTTGGTTCGGATTCCAAGACCGATAATCACAAAGTAGCGCCCATCCCCGCGCGATTACAGAAAACAGAAAAAATCATCATCCTGACTGCAGATAAGACGGAAGATACGGAGTTTTTCTATCCCTATTACCGCCTGACCGAAGAAGGGTATACGGTCGATGTCGTCACGCCGAAGGGCGGGTCGTTCGAGGCGAAGCATGGGCTTGGTCTGAAAGAGACGAAAGCCATCAAGGATGTGCGCCCGGAAGACTATCAACTGCTCTATATTCCCGGAGGCAAAGCACCTGAAGAGCTGTGCAAGAATGAGGACGTCATCCGCTTCGTGCAGCAATTCGCCGCCGATAAAAGTAAACCCATCGCTGCCATTTGCCACGGGCCGCAGGTATTGATTACCGCAGGTCTCGTTCAGGGCATCCAGATGGCGTGTTGGCCTGAAATTCGCGAAGAACTTGAGAAAGCAGGCGCGACGTTCGTTGATGAAGCGCTGGTAGAAGACCGTCAGTTCATCACCGCGCGCAAACCCGGTGACCTGCCGCGTCACCTCTTCGGTGTTATGGAATATCTACGCGGTGAGGTGAGTACTTCACAACGCCGTAGCGCTGCCTAACCCGCAGCAAACAAGTTCTCTTCCCTGTTCGCTAACCCGTCCTCTTTTAGAGGGCGGGTTCTTTTTTGTCTAGGTGATGCGTTTCTCGAACGTGCGGAGGATGACGTAGAATATAGGCGTCAGGAACAGGCCGAAGAAGGTCACACCCAGCATCCCCGAGAAGACGGCGACGCCGATGGCGTGACGCATTTCCGCACCCGCGCCGGAGGAGATGACGAGCGGCACGACGCCCATGATGAAGGCGAAGGACGTCATCAAAATCGGACGCAGACGCATACGGGCGGATTCGATGGCGGCATCGACGGTGCTGCGGCCATGCTTTTCCAGTTCGTGCGCGAATTCGACGATCAGGATGGCGTTTTTACACGCAAGCCCCATCAACACGAACAGCGATATCTGGGTGAAGATGTTATTGTCCCCCCCCGTCAGCAACACGCCTATCGCTGCGCAAAGTAGGCACATCGGCACGATGAGGATGATGGCGAGCGGCAGCGTCAGGCTCTCATATTGCGCAGCGAGGACGAGGAAGACCAGCAATAGGCAAAGCGGGAAGACGATCATCGTTGTATCGCCCGCGAGGATCTGCTGATAGGTCAGCTCCGTCCACTCATATTGCATGCCCTTCGGCAGCGTCTCTTCCAGAATCTTGACGATGGCATCCTGCGCCTGACCGCTAGAGATGCCGGGAGCCGCGCCACCGTTGAGGTCAGCCGAGCGATAGGCGTTGTAGCGCATAGCACTTTCGGGGCCGTAGCTGGGGGTGACTTTCAGCACCGCGCCGAGCGGAACCATCTCGCCCTTGTCGTTACGCACTTTCAGTTGCGAGATGTTTTCCACCTTGGAACGGAACTGTGCATCGGCCTGCGCGATGACCTGATAGGTACGACCGAATTTATTGAAGTCGTTGATATAGAGCGAACCGAGATAGACCTGCATCGCGTCGAACACATCGGCGATGTTGAGGCCGAGCTGTTTGGCTTTCGTCCGGTCGAGATCGGCATAGAGTTGCGGCACGTTGATTTGGTAGCTGCTGAATACCCCGGTCAGGCGCGGGTCTTGCCATGCTTTAGCCAGAACGGCTTTCATGGTTTCATCCAGCGCTTCGTAGCCCTGATCCGTCCTGTCCTCGACTTCCAGCTTGAAGCCGCCGATGGTTCCGAGCCCCATAACAGGCGGTGGCGGGAAGATGGCGATGAAGGCTTCATCGATCATGCCGAATTTCTGTTGCAGACTGTTGGCGATATTGAGGCCGTAGAGCTCATCCGACTTACGCTGCTCGAACGGGTCGAGCGTGAGGAAGACGATTCCCGCACTGGCGCTGTTGGTAAAGCCGTTGATGGAGAGACCGGGGAAGGCGACGGCGCTTTCCACGCCCGGTTCTTTCAACGCGATATCCGACATCTGGCGGATGATGGCTTCCGTACGGTCCAGCGTCGCCCCTTGCGGAAGTTGTGCGAAGCCGACGAGATATTGCTTATCCTGCGCAGGAACGAAGCCGGAGGGGACGAGATTGAACACGCCGTAGGTGACGAATAACAGCGCGAGATAGGCACCCATCGAAGCGGTCTTCCGCCCCAGCACATAATGCACACCGTGCGAATATCGCTCGGAATTGCGCTGGAAGAAGCGGTTGAAGCGACCGAAGAAGCCGCCCAGCCATTTATCCATGAAGCGGGTCAGCCAATCGTTGGCCTGCCCCTTTTCTTTCAGCAGCATGGCCGCGAGGGCGGGGCTTAAGGTCAGGGAGTTGATGGCGGAAATCACCGTGGAGATAGCAATGGTAAGCGCGAACTGTTTATAAAACTGTCCCGTCAACCCGCTGATAAATGCAATTGGGACGAAGACGGCGAGCAGGGTCAGCGCAATGGCGATGATCGGGCCACTGACTTCGCGCATGGCCTTGTGACTGGCCTCACGCGGATGCAGCCCCTCCTCAATATTCCGCTCGACGTTTTCGACGACGACAATAGCATCATCGACGACGATACCGATGGCAAGGACGAGTCCGAATAATGAAAGCGCGTTGATGGAGAAGCCGAACAAATGCATCAGCGCGAATGTGCCGATGATGGAGACTGGCACGGCCAGCAGTGGGATGATGGAGGCGCGCCACGTCTGCAGGAAGAGGATAACGACGACGACAACGAGTGCAACCGCTTCCAACAGCGTATGGATAACGGCCTTGATGGAATCGCGGACAAAGACCGTGGGGTCATAGACGATGGAATAATCGACACCCGTGGGGAAGTTTTCTTTCAATTCTTCCATCGCTTTACGCACGTTATTGGAAATCTCGATGGAGTTGGAGCCGGGCTGTTGGAAAATCGGGATGGCGACGGCGGGTTTATTGTCGAGTAGCGACCGCAGCGCATATTCCTGTGCGCCAATCTCGATGCGGGCGACGTCCTTGAGGCGGGTAATGGTTCCTTTGGCGTCCGCCTTGATGATGATATCGCCGAACTGTTCTTCGGTCTGCAGTCGGCCTTGGGTGTTGATGGGAAGTTGTAGCTCCACGTCACTCGTACTCGGTGACGCACCGATGATACCCGCTGCCACCTGAATATTCTGTTCGCGAATTGCGTTGACCACATCATTGGCGGTGAGATTGCGCTCCGCAATCTTATCCGGGTTCAGCCAGACGCGCATCGCGTAATCCCCCGCGCCGAAAATGCTGACCTGACCGATGCCTTGAATGCGGGCGAGTTGGTCTTTGACATTGAGTAGTGCGTAGTTCCGTAAGTACAGCATGTCATAGCGTTCATCCGGCGAGATCAGGTGGACGACCATCGTCAGGTCGGGAGAACTTTTGAGGACAGTGACGCCGATCTGGCGGGTGACGTCCGGAAGGCGTGGCAGAGCTTGCGAGACGCGGTTTTGTACGAGTTGTTGCGCAAGGTCCGGGTCGGAGCCGATCTTGAAGGTGACAGTCAGGGTCAGGCGGCCATCGGATGTGGCTTGGGAGAACATGTAAAGCATATTCTCGACGCCGTTGATCTGTTCTTCCAGCGGAGTCGCGACCGTTTCGGCGATGACCTTGGGATTCGCGCCGGGGAAGGAGGCGTTGACGACGACGGTGGGGGGAACGACTTCCGGGTACTCGGAAATGGGCAGCAGGAACATCGAGATGAGTCCCGCGATGAAGATGAGCATGGAGATGACGCCAGCGAAAATCGGGCGGTCAATAAAGAAGCGGGAGATATTCATCGAGAGGCGCTCGTGAAAGAAGGGTGATTCGTATTAGTTCTTTGCCAGTGTGTCGGGCGTGGCATCGGATGTCTGGTCTTGGGCGGCGGGGGCGGGAGAGCTAGCCGGCGTCGTGCTATCGCCTTCCATGGGTTGAATTTCCATATCCGGTCGGATGCGTTGCAGACCGCTGACAACGATGCGCTCACCGGATTTCAGGCCTTCGGTGATGATGCGTCCGCCTTCCGCACCCATGCCGAGGATGACAGGGCGATAGGCGACTTTATTGCTCTCCCCGACAACGTAGACGAAGCGCTTGTCCTGATCGGTGCCGATGACTTTATCGGGGACGATGATGGCATTCTGCATACTGGCGTTGCCGAGCCGTACATCGGCGAACATGCCCGGAACCAGCACGCCGTCCTCATTGGCAAAAATCGCGCGGGCGCGAATCGTTCCGGAGGTGGGGTTCAACTGATTATCGAAGGATTGAATCCTACCCGTGTAAGGATTGGCGGGGTCGGACTGCAATGCCAGCTCCACTGGGACGTCGGCGGACTTGCTACTTTGCTTGGTGCGCACACTACTGAGATAGGTCGCTTCATCGACGTCGAAATCAACATAAATGGGTGCGTTGGAAACGATGGTGGTCAACACCGGCGCATTCGGCCCCGCTTCGACGATATTGCCGACGGTGATCTCCGCGCGGCTGACGCGGCCGCTAACGGGCGCTTTGATATGGGCGTATTCCAGATTCAACTTCGCCTGATGGAGATTCGCTTCTGCTGCTTGTACGTTGGCGCGGGCGACTTTGGCGGCGTTTAGGCGTTCGTCATACCGGCTTTCGGGAATGAATTTATTCTTGAGAAGTGATGCACCGCGTTTCTGTTCCCGGTCGGCGAGAATGGCATTGTTGCGGGCGGAGGTGAGCGCTGCTTCGGCGTTGGAAACGGCGGCTTCATACGTGCGCGGGTCGATGAGGAATAAGGGGTCACCCTTTTTGACGATAGCGCCTTCGGTGAATAATACTTTATCAATTGCGCCGCCAACACGGGGGCGGATTTCGACGTTATCGACCGCGACGAGACGGCCGGAGAAGGTCGTCCATGTACGGACGTTTTTTTCCTGCACGGTGAGCACATTTACGGGCATCGGCCCTTCCATGCCCATCTGACCGCCGCCGGGTGCGGAGCTTCCTCCAGTGAAGAAATAGATAACGGCAAATATAGCGACGATAGCTAAGCCGGTGAGGACCCAAATCCGACGAGTGTCTTTTCTATGTGGCGGCATGCTGGGAGTCCTTTTCGTCTTGCATTACGCGTTTTTTTGCGTGCATATTGGTATATACATACCAGTCGGTATGTTGTCAATGCGTTATTTGCAGTGCAACATGACGCAGTTACAAGGGAAAGTCCACTACCCCGAGTGGCAAATGCGCCTCAGGTCTGGCTTGACGTTCAGCAAACGATAGCCCCCCTCATACAAATCTTTTTCAAGAGTTGCAAGGTCTTGGTGGATACGAGCATACATGACCAGCCCGTGAATATAGGCATGTAGCAAGCGCCCCACCCACGCGGGTTCGGCAGGAGAGGAGAGACAGGCCTCTTCTTGCAGGTTACGCACTAATATTGTGCTGTAACGTATCACTTTTTCTGACATGTCGATGGAGATATCCTGTAATTTCTCCTCCTCCGCCCCGGCCTGTGCACCACAGGTGAAAAACGGACAGCCGGAAATAACCCCTCGCTCTTCCAGTTCCGTGCGATGTTTTTCGACAATGAAGCCCAACAGGCCGTGTAGCTGCTCTATGGCCGTGTGGTGGGGAGAAAAGATACGATCCAGATGCTCTTTGGTCTGCTCCCAGTAAAAGAGCGCAGCCGATTGAAAAAGCGAGGCTTTTGAGTCGAAATGGTGGTAAAAACAGCCTTTTGTTACCCCGGCGACAGTGCATATATCGTTGATGCCCACCCGGTCGTAATTGCTCTGCCATATCAGATCAATCGCCGCTTCCAGAAGATTCTGGCGACTGATAAGGGATTTCGGCGATGCGGCAGCAACCATCATCCGGTGATTATACATACCGGTCGGTATTTTGCAACAATACTATTTCGCCGCACTTCAAGCGAAGGTTACAGGTGTGGTGACCGTATCATGTAGAGTATGGTACAAGCAGTACATGAATGACTCTCTTCCCTCTCCGTCACGACGCCGCCGTGTGTGGCGCTACAGTGCCGCATTCTTCCTGTTGGTTGCGTGTGCGGCAGGTGGTGTCGTGCTGTTCTGGGACAAGCTCCCCTATCAATCCCTTGCCGGGCGGCAGGTCGTGCAGGTGCTGGAGGGGATGGGCCTGAAGGTCAATAGCCTGCATGTCGATACACTTACACAAAACGGAGCAACGCTATCGGCCATCGATCTCGGTGACACCCATCATCTGACCGTCGACACACTCAGCGCCGCCTATGACTGGCGGGAGGTGCAAAAGGGCAAGCTGCGTGAAGTAACGGCGCGTAAGGTGACGATTCCTATCAGAGAAACCGACACCGGGTGGATGATCGGCGGGCTTGAGCCGCTGATGGATTCTGGGGCCGATGCGACTGCGCCCGCTCTTGCCCCGTTCTTCGATGCCGCGACCTTGCGCGGTCTTCTGCCACACTCCGTCACCGTGGATGACGGTACTCTTAAGGTCCATGGCAAAGCGTTGCAGCTTTCCTCCGGTTTTGTGGTGGCGACGCAGATGGCGGAAACCCCTCAAGCCACCTTGACCCTCACGAAGCCGGGTGGGGCGTTCGGGAAGTATGCACTGAAGGCTGACGCTCTCACATTACAGGCGACATTGGATGATGCCGCCCATACGTGGCACATCAAGGGCGTTGTTCCCAAGCTGACCATCACCGGGGCGGAGCAGGACATCCCTCCCCTTGCGGTGAAGATGGATGCATCTGTTACGGAAAAAAATATCGTCGCGAATGTAACGGCGCAGGACGCGAAGAATACCAAGAAAGCAGCGTTTACATTGTCGCTTCCCTTGAGCGATCCGACGCAGGGGACGCTACGCATCAAAAGCTTCGCGACGGAGTGGGGAGGAGGGAAAATCCGCGTCAAGGATGCCTCCGTCGCGCTCAGCATGAAGAAGCCTATACGCATCCCGGTGCAGTTGGAAAAGGTACAACTCGCTACCTTGCTGGAAGCGCTGGGGGATGAGCGCATCAAAGGCACGGGCATCGTCAGCGGGACATTGCCGATTATCTACAATCCGATCGACGGGATATTCGCGCTGGAGGATGGCGGGTTCGAGGCCATTGAGAAAGGCCAGTTGCAGATTGCGCCGGAGGCCATTCCCGGTGCGGGGAATGAGAATCTGGATGTGGTGCGCACGGCGCTCGGTAATTTCCAGTATGATTTGCTGAAAATGTCGGTAGTATCGGGGCCAGATAACACACCCGCCATCCGCCTCTCCGTGGAGGGGAAAAACCCAGAGGCGTTCAATGGGCGCCTTGTGAAACTGACGGTCACGTTGACAGGGGATGTATTACAGCTCATCCAGCAAAGCATCCTCCCCATCAACGACGTCAAACAATTACTCAAACTACAGGAGCAACAGAAATGACCTTTATGCGATACTCTACTTTACTCCTTCTGGCAGCAGCGGCGTGCACTCCCACCGTGAAAGTGGAAGCGCCGGATAAGCCGATCGAGATCAATCTCAACGTCAATATCGAGCACCATATCAAGGTGGAGATCGAGAAAGACGTGAAGCAGTCCATCAACAGCAACCCCGATATTTTCTAAGAGGTTTTTATGACATTCTCAAAATTAATTCTCCCTGCCGCCATCATCACCATGCTCTGCCTCCCCGCTTACGCGCTCGACCTGCAACAGGCGCGCGTGCAAGGGCTGGTCGGCGAACAGACGACCGGCTATGTCGGTATCGTCAAGGCATCGCAGGAAGCGCAGCATGTTGCGGCGCAAGTGAACGCAAAGCGCCGTCAGGAATATGAACGCATCTCGAAAGAGAACGGACAGCCTGCCGACGTGGTCGCGAAACTGGCGGCGGAGCAGATTATATCGAACCTACCCTCAGGCAGCTACTATCAGGCGGCGGACGGAAGCTGGAAGCAACGCTAGGCGCGCTGGCTCATTTCTCTCTCAATCCTTTCAGGGAAGGGTTGAGGGAGTTCCTTACGGCAGTTGGCTAAAGATGTATGAGTAGCGCGGTCGATAGCGTCCACCAGCTCTTTCACACATTCCAGTCCGGGCGGAGGCTTCCTGAGCGGCGAGTCCGGACTCGCATGTTCGGTATGCATCATGCCGTATACGTTGCACAAGACCTCTTCCCGGCGGGAATCATTCGGTGTTCTGTAGTTCGGATATATCTTTGACGTGTAATCCAGAACTTCCGATAAGGTATTATAATCCATCGTCTTTAGTTTTGTCGTATAGCTTTCCGGGAGAGTTTGTGCTGCCAACGTTTCCTGCACGCGTTCCAACAGCGCGTCTAATTCTTTTTTCTCATCGCCTCCGAGATATGAATAAAACATGTGCATGGTTTCATGCAGCATACTCTGTGCAAGCACCTGTGATCTTAGATTGGGGTCTTCCTTTATATCATGCGCATTCTCCCGATCGCCATTGGACAAAAAGAACGTCCGATAGCGCAGTTGCCGTGCCGCCTTGGAAACACGCGTAACCTCATAACTTTCTCGTGATATACCGGGAATGGGTGTTTTGTCGGGAACAATCTCCGCCGGATAGACCGTGGAAATATTCTCATGGTCGGCATAGGCGACTGTGTACCCACAGCGATAGAACATTTCCAATGCAGCATCCGGCATGTAATCCAAGACTTTGCGGATAAAGCCTGGAGTACTTGCAGGCGCCCTTGTAGGCGGTTCGAGGAATGTCTCTTGCACTTTCTCGCGTATCCGCGCTTCACGTATCTGATTGCCCTGTTCGATAAGCTCCATGATGCGTGGTGTTCCTGCTTCGAGCATATTTTTTGCATGTTGATGGACAAACTCCGGGCTTTTTCCTTCAATCGCCGTGCGATTGGCTAGGGCATAAGAGATACAGGGGTTCATCCCTAAAATGGGTTGGGTATGGGTAATCATACTCGCGAGCCTGGCATAGGTTCCCACTAAATCGCCATTTGTGTCCACGCCATTCACTTCACCGTTCACCGTGAACGTGCCCTTATCGAACCATTCATCGAGTATATGCCCATGTGATTCATCCATCCCCAGAAGCTTTAACGCTTCCCCGACTTTCCTGTGATGCACGTGTATAAATTTGGGAGTCTCCGGTTCCCGTTCCGCTCCCACTTCACGCGCGGCGGTGAGAAATGTCTTCTCCAAACCACGACGGCTGCACTCATCTGCAAGATACAGATAGAGACCAAGGGGTAGATATAAATTGGGCTCGATGGCCGGGATGCGCAGCAACGCATTCAGGGCGCCGATGTCGCGATAGGTCGTGGCGTATTCCATCGCACTACGGATTTTCTCTTGCAGCAAATGGGCGTTCTGTGGATGAACGTCGCTGGGAAAACACATGATTTCGGTACTCAATCCGTTGGATACAAGGCGTGCGGGCTCATCGATATACACGCGCGTGGCGAGCAGATCCTGCAACTCTCGGCGAGAACGGGTGGGTGAGGGGTCAACTCCCCTATCAGGAGCCACGCGGGAGGCGAAATCGTTCATGAAGTTAAAGTACCTTTTCATCAGATGTAGAAAGCTAAGGTTACAGTTTCTTGACGCTTTGTGCAGTTTTCTGGGGTGAAATGTCGGTGGGTGAGCTTCGTTCGCATAATTTTCCTGCGTTTCCAGTAGCATCGGGTGACGGTGCAGTTGCATTAAAAGCATGGAAATCGGCTACTGGCCTATAAATCATGTGACAGGGCGGGTAAAAATCTGCATAGTTTCCGGCAGTTACGCGAGGGATATGCACCAGACCGACCAGAATTTCATCACCGTTACCCCTTCTGATAACGCAGAAGTATGGGCGCTGACGGGTGCGTGGACGATGGAGCATTTGCGCACCATCACCCAGCAACTGGCGGATCATCTCTCACCGGGGTCGAACGATATCGTCGTCAACGGCAAAGGGTTGACTGCGCTTGATACGTCCGCCGCCTGGGCGCTCATCGCTCTGCTCCGCCGCCTCAGCGCGGAGGGGTTCACCATCGCTCAGGCCGAATTTCAGGATGAACATCTGAAAATTCTCGAATTAATGGACAAGGTGGAGCATAAGCCCACCTCCCCTTGCGCTATCGACAATCCGGTGTCACTGGCTTTCGTACAGCTCGGGAAATCAACCATGGAATTAATCCATGGCGTATTTGACCTTATCGCCTTCTTCGGACAGCTCTGTACCACGCTACTGGCAAATTTCTGGCGGCCTGACCGCTGGCGATTGCGCAGCATTGCTTTCCATATCAACGAAATCGGCATCAAGGCCTTGCCGATTATCTGTCTCATGTCGTTCCTCATCAGCATCGTGCTCGGCTATCAGGGCGCGAACCAGTTGCAGAAATTCGGCGCGACCATCTTCACCGTGGATCTGGTAGCGATTTCCGTGTTGCGCGAGATGGCCGTGCTGCTGACTTCTATCATGGTGGCCGGGCGATCGGGCAGTGCCTTCGCCGCGCAGATCGGGGTGATGAAGGTGAATGAGGAGGTGAGTGCGCTGCGTACCCTCGGGCTAGACCCGTTCGAGCTGATCGTATTACCGCGCATGATCGCGTTGCTGATCGCACTTCCGGCGCTCACTTTCGTTGCCGATATGGTGGGACTGTTCGGTACATGGTTCGTGTCCTATATGCTGATGGATCTGTCCTTCCTCCAGTTCATCAATCGCCTGCATACAGTGCTGGATTTCAATATGTTCTGGGTGGGCATGGTGAAAGCACCTGTGTTCGCCATCCTCATCGGGCTTATCGGCTGCGCGCAGGGGTTCGAGGTCGAGAACTCCGCCGAGGAAGTCGGCAGCCGTACCACCCGCGCCGTGGTGCTTTCCATCTTCAGCGTCATCCTTGCCGATGCCGCTTTCTCCATCCTCTTCACGATATTGGGGATATAGATGGAACCGATCATCGAAATTCGTGGATTGGTCAACGAGTTCGGCACACACCGGGTGCATGACGGGCTGGATTTGTCTATCTATCAGGGGGAAGTGCTCGGCATCGTTGGTGGGTCTGGGAGCGGCAAATCGGTATTGCTGCATTCCATCATCGGGTTGCATGAGCCAAATGAAGGGGAAATTCTGATCCGCGGGCAAGACATCACCAAGCTCGATAAGCAGGACAAACTGGCGATGCAACGGCTATGGGGCGTGCTGTTTCAGGCGGGGGCATTGTTTTCCTCCCTGACGGTCAAAGAGAACGTGGCGCTGCCTATTTTAGAATTCTCCGGCCTTACGGAAAAAGAAGCGCATGAGCTGGCCGAAGTGAAAATCGAACTGGTAGGCCTGAAGGAAGAGGCAAGGGATAAATACCCGGCGGAACTCTCCGGGGGGATGGTGAAGCGCGCCGCCCTCGCCCGGGCGCTGGCGCTCGACCCGCGTATCCTGTTCCTCGACGAGCCGACGGCGGGGCTTGACCCTATCTCGGCGGCGGCGTTCGATACGCTGATTCGGGATTTGTCGCAGAATCTCCATCTCGCGGTGGTGATGATCACGCATGACCTCGACAGCCTGTTTGCCATCTGCGACCGGGTGGCAGTGCTGGTGGATAAGAAAATCAAGGTGGACAGCCTGCCCGGACTTTTGCAGGATGACCATCCGTGGATTCACGATTATTTCCACGGGCCGCGGGCCCGTGCGGTACTGGAAGGAAGGACCTAGAGTCTATGGAACAGCAACGCTATTATTTCCGGGTGGGGTTATTCGCCGCCGTCATCATCATCGGGGCCATCGCGTTCATCGGCTGGCTTGCGGGCAATAGTGCGAAGGACACCTACATCCGTTATGCGATCTATTTCGAGGGCAGTGTTGACGGGTTGTCGCTCGGCTCTCCGGTGAAGTTGAAGGGGATTCAGGTGGGTAATGTCGTCGATATCGATTTCGCCGAAGCAACGACCGGATCTGACCTTATCCGAGTACTGGCCGACATCGTCGATACCGCGCCTATCCGTTCCGATACCATAGCGGCGTTACAGATACAGGGGATTACGGGCACATCGTTCATTTCGCTGGATAATAACGGCGGGGATAACGTCACGGCGATGGTGAAACCGGCGGATCAGGAGTATTTCGTCATCCAGTCCAAACCCTCGCCGCTGGAAAAACTGTTCACCAGCGTACCGCAGCTCATCGACGGGTTGACGCGGCTTTCCAAACAGGGACAGAAACTGTTCAGCGATGAGAATATCGCGGCCGTCAATTCGACCATCCATTCCATCGAAGTCTCGGCCAATACCATTGGCGGGGCGTTGGGAGGGAACAATCAGGCGTCCTTACGCCAGTCGTTACAAGAGATGAACAAGGTGATGGTGGAAGCGAAGACGACGCTGCGCGAAATCAAGATGCTGGCGCGCACCTTACGCGAAGACCCCTCCATCATCATCCACGGCCAGAAGCATGAAGGGAAAAAACTCCCATGAAACTTTTTTTAACCCTTTTGTTGAGTGCCACTCTCATGGTTTCGGGGTGCTCGCTGACGACGCCTAAGGATACGGGCCGGGAACATATGCAGGTGCTGGACCCCCTCGCCTCCCCGCCGAAATTCAAACAAAAGTATGGTGCGCTCGTCATCAATTATCCGCAAGCGCCGAATGATCTCGATACCTTCCGCGTGGCGCTCACGGATGTGACCGATACGCGTGATTATTTTGCAGGCACACGCTGGGCGGAGTTCTTACCCGGGCAGGTGCAATCGACATTGGTGAATAGTTTTGCGCGGAGTGGGTTGTTCGCTTCCGTGCGGGAGGATGATACGGCGGTGGCGGCGCAGTACCAGCTTACCATCGAGATACTGCATTTCGAAGCGGTCTATGACCGACCCGGCCTGCCGCCCTTCGTGCATATCACGGCAGCGTTCGAGTTGCTGGATGTGAACCGTCAACGCGCGGTGAAGCGCTTCATGCTGGAAAGCCAGTTGCCGGCGGATGCGAATACGACACTCGCAATAAGTGCCGCGTTCCGCGGGGCATTCGCCAATATTCAGGCAGATGCGCTGAACACGCTGGGCGGGCGATAACTGCCTTATTACCCCTTGTCATTCCCGCGAAAGCGGGAATCCATAGAGCAACATACACGATAAGTATGGATTCCCGTTTGCACGGGAATGACAGAGAAAAAATTATTCCTCGTCCATACTGCTCCATTCCCCGCCCAGTGCTCGCATGAGGTCGATGGCGGCGGCCAGGCGTTCCTGTGTGGATTGTACATGGGCGTCCGTGCTTTGCAGCAGGTCGTCCTGCGTATTCAGCAGCGTCGTGAAATCAATCGACCCGGCGTCGAACTGGGCGCGGGCGATGTCGTAGGCACGGCGGGCTTGCGTTTCGCTTTCGGTGAAGGCGGCTTCGCGCGCTGTTGTCGATTGATAGGTCGAGAGTGCGTTTTCGACTTCCCGGAATGCGGTCAGCAATACGCCTTCATATTGCGCCAGACGTGCATCCCGCGCTGCTTCGCTGCGATCGATTGCGCCTTGTAACGCACCGCCACGGAAGATGGGCGCGAAGAAGGAGGTAGCGGCGCTTACCACGCTTCCCGATGGGGTGCCGATGAGGATACCTTCCAGACCCAGTTGCAGGCTCGGCAAGGCATTGGCGCGGGCGACGCCGATATCCATGTTGGCCGCGCGTAACGTCGCTTCGGATGACGCGATGTCCGGACGGCGTTCCAGCAGTTCCCACGGGTTGACGGGTTGTATCTCGGGGATGGTGAGTGCATTTAACCTGCTCGCGCTATCGAGTGCCAATCCAGCGGGAGGATTGCCGGTGAGGAAGGCCAGTTGGTTGAAGGAGACATCACGCTGATTCTTGCGTTGCGCGAGCGCAGCTTCCTGATTGGCGACGGCAGTGCGTTGCTGCGCCAGTTCCAACCCGGAAATAGCGCCTGCGTCATACCGTGCGGTGGTGATGTCGAGTACTTTCCGCGCGTTTTGCAAATTCTGTTCGGCGACGGCAATGCGCGCATCGAACCCTAATACAGACGTATAGAGACGAGCGACTTCGGAAGTGACGAGCAGCGCGACGGCTTCCTTGTCATACTCCGTGGCTTTCAATTGCCATTCGGCGGAGTTGATGGCGTTCCTGTTCTTCTGCCAGATGTCAAGCTCATAGGAGACCGACAGGCCCGCCTGTGCGCCGTCCTGTTCGTTCGTAAAACCGCCACTTTCGTTGCGGCTGTGTGAGGCATTACCGTTACTTTCCAACTGCGGATAGAGCGGGCCGCCAGCGATGTCCACGGCGGCGCGGGCCTGAGCGACGTTGGCGAGTGCTACGGCAATATCCGTGTTGTGTGCGAGACCGGCGGCAATCAGGCTATCCAGTTCCTTGCTACCGAAATTCTCCCACTGGATGTTGGCCGGTTTCGTTTCGGTAGGAGCACTGCGCCATGATTCCGGGATGCGGGATTCGGGAATAAGCGGCTCCGGTGCGAGGCTGCAGGAGGTGAGTAGTAGGGGTACGAAAAACATCCAGCGCATAGCTTTTACTCCGAGGCCAATGCCACGACCGGGTCGAGCTTGGCTGCCTTGCGGGCGGGCCAAATGCCGAAGACGAGGCCGGTGGTGATGGCGCAGGTGAATGAGATGAGGGTCGGGAACGGGGTGATGATGATCGGGATGCCGAATGCGCCGAGCGCCCATGCGCTGACCAGCCCAATGGTGACGCCCAGTAATCCGCCGATGGTACAGACGACGGCGGCTTCGGTATTGAATTGCAGCATGATGTCGCGCATTCTCGCACCGGTCGCCATGCGGATGCCGATCTCGCGCGTGCGCTCGGTGACGCTGACCAGCATGATGTTCATCACCCCGATGCCGCCGACGAGCAGTGAGATCGCCGCGACTGCACCGAGCAACAGGGTGAAGGTGTTATACGTATCGCTCGCCATGTTGATGAAGGATTCCATGTTGCGGGTGCTGAAATCCTCTATGCGGTGACGGGCGAGGAGCAGTTCCTTGATGCTCTGTTCGGTCTCCTTGATGGCGCTCATGTCGTCCACGCGCACGGTGATGGCGCTGATGAAATTCATGCCGAACATGCGGATGAGGCCCGTCGTCACGGGGATGAACACCGCGTCGTCCTGATCGCCGCCCCAGCCGGATGCACCCTTGCCACTGAGGACGCCGATGACCTCGAAGGGCACGTTCTTGATGAGGACGTATTTACCGACAGGGTCTTCGCCGTAAGGGAAGATATTCTTGACGACTGTTTGCCCGAGTACGGCGACGGGGGCGTAGGAGCGGACATCACGATCCGTGAAGAAAGAGCCGCTGCTGGTCGGCCAGTCACGCACTTCGGGCATAGAAGCGCCGACGCCTTGCACGGTGGTCTGCGCGTCTATGTTACCGTATTGCGCCTTGTAGGAGCCGCTGCGTTCGGGGACGACGGCGACGACGTTAGGGAGTTCGAGTATCGCTTCCGCGTCGGCAAGGGTGAGAGTCGTGATATTGCCGTCACCCCGGATACCGGGTGCGCCGGGGCGGACGGAGAGCAGGTTCGTGCCCATTGAGGTGATCTGATCCAGCACCTGTTGCTTGCTACCGTCCCCCACTGCCAGCATGATGACGACGGCCGCGACACCGATGACGATACCAAGCAGCGTTAGCGCGGTACGGAATTTGTTTACCTTCAGCGCACGCAAGGCCGTCTTCGCCGCTTCGCGCATCTCGGGCATCAGTGTGCCGTGGCCACGCTTTGGTGGCTCGGTGTAGGGAATCTGTTCGGGATTGGTCTCGCCTGTTTCTTTGAGGATATTACCGTCATGGATGTGGATCACACGTTTGGCGTGACTGGCGACGTGCGCGTCGTGCGTGATGAGGATGACGGTGCGGCCTTCCTGATGCAATTCGCTCAGGAGCGCCATCACCTCCTCACTACTTTTACTGTCGAGCGCGCCGGTGGGCTCATCGGCGAGGATGACGGGGGGGTCATTCATCAACGCGCGGGCGATGGCGACACGTTGTTGCTGTCCGCCGGAGAGCGCGCCGGGACGATGATCGGTGCGGTCACCTAATCCAAGCCGCGTCAGGAGTGCGCGGGCGCGGCTGATGCGTTCCGGTTTGGCGAGTGCGGCATACATGGCGGGGAGTTCGACATTTTCCTCCGCCGTCGCGTTGGCGAGAAGATTATAACGCTGGAAGACGAAGCCAAACGTATCACGTCGCAGGGTCGCCAACTCGTCAGGCGAGAGGCTGGAGGCTTCCTTGCCGCGTACGCGGTAACTGCCTGAGGTGGGAGTGTCGAGACAGCCGAGAATGTTCATCAGCGTCGATTTGCCCGACCCAGACTGGCCCATGATGGCGACGAACTCGCCTGTCCAGATGGTCATCGTCACATCGTCCAGCGCACGTAATTCATTGTCGCCTGTTTTGTAGACACGGCTGATATGTTCGAGGTTGAGGAGCGGTTGCGGCATGTTAGATGCGCGGGCCACGACGGGTTTGTTCGGCAAGGGTAGCTGCGGTGGGGATAGCGACCTGCTCCCCTTCTTTCAAGCCGTTCAGCACTTGCGCGGTGCGGCGATTCAGCAAGCCGACATGGATGGTGCGGGTTTCCAGGGTGCCGTTACGCTTCACCAACACTTCATAGGCCTCGCCTTCAACATCTTTCTCTTCAGGGATTTTCTTCCCCAGCGCGCGGGCGGGTATCAGCAGGGTTTTCTCGGCATTGCCGAGGACGAAGAACATCTGTGTACTCATGCCGGTCAACAGGCTGCGGTCTTTATTTTCGACATCGACGAGTGCGTTATAGAGGACGACATCCAGCACGGTCGCGTCCGGCGAGGGAAGAATCTGGCGCACCTTGCCGTGCCATTTGCGTTCGGAACCGAGCGTGGTGAAATAGACGTCCATATCGGTTTGCAGGCGGGACACATCCGCTTCGGCGACCTGCGCGCGGACGGTCATTAGATCAAGATCAGCAATCTGTGCGATGACAGGGGCGGTCTGGTTGGCGTTCAGCGTCTGGCCTTCCTTGGAGGTCTGGGAGACGACCGTGCCGGAAATGGGGGCGTAGATTTTCGTGTAGCCAAGATTGGCCTTCGCCTCCTCCAACTGCGATTCCGCCTCCTCAATCTGGGCGCGGAAGGAGTTGGCGCGGGCCTGGGCAGCCTTGAATTCCTTCATGCTGCTTTCTAGCGTTTCCTTGCTTACGGCATCCGCCTTCATCAGCGTTTGATTGCGTATATAGACGCTTTCTGTGAAGGCGACTTGTGCCAATTGTTCGGCAAGCTGGGCATTCAGGGTTTTCAGCCGTGCCGTCTCCGCCTCGACCTGAGCGGTATAGATCTGGGGGTCTATCTCGGCGATGAGCGCGCCTTTTTCGACGTTGTCGCCGATCTCGACATGGAGTTTTTTCAACTGGCCGGAGACCTGCGCTCCGACATCGACGAATTCTTTAGGCTCAAGCTTACCTTGCGCGGTGACGGCCTCTTCTATATCGCCCACGGCGACAGGGGAGAATTCATACGCCGCCGCCGTTTCATCCCCATTACCGCCCCATATCCAGTAAGCAAGACCTAGAAGGACCAGAACACCGAAGAAAAGATATTTAATATTCTGTCGCTTAGGTCCAAAGTGCACTATCGGATTTCCTCTCCGGAATTATCTTATAATGTTGCGTTACCCTAAGTTATACGCAGCGGGTAAAGATTTCCTTCGTTCCAACCCTAAAAAAGTAACATCTAAAGATATGTACAAGCACCCATCCTTGATGCTGATTTTTATGCATTAAACATGATAAAACGGGCCGCATGTAACGTCATACCGCCCGTTTTAAATGATGTACTCCACACCCGACGCTCTTAAGCGCGGGTTGGCACTTATAAAAGCAGAAATTAATACGTGCTGGGAGGATCGCTGGCCGGGAAGCTGTCATTGATCATGCGATCCACCTGTTTTTCGCTCATATTTTCACGCATTTTCTTGTCTTCCGAGGCGCACTTCTTGCTGTGGGTAAAGCAATGCCAGCCATCCACGAATGACTTATAGAAGGATTTAAAATTGTTCATATAGGTTCTCCTTGTTCAGAATAGTGAGAATACCCTCCCCTGCATAAAAAATCCGTATTGAGCGAGGGTTCAAGCATGACCCGGGGTGATCGTCAGGGGGTATAAACACGATACCATCAACTAATGGATTATTTACACGTAGCTATAGTGTTATGGGAATCATGTGTCTGGCTTTGTGCTGGATGTTCTATCCTTGTCTGTTGTCTGTGATCCGCATCTATGCCTCATTCCCAAAAAGCTGCTGCTTCCACTTCCCATCTGCCTATCAGCATGGGTCTGGCCCTAGTTATTATCTTCTTCGCGGTGACGGGATTCATCGCTTACTGGAATACGCTTAATATCAGCCAAAGTTCCCGGCTGGTCACCCATACACATGATGTTATCACCACACTCGATGACCTATCCCTTTTGATGAAAGATGCTGAGACCGGACAGCGGGGATATATTCTGGCGGGGGACGAGAAATACCTTAGGCCCTACACTGAGGCGCTTGCCCATATCGAAGAAAAACTCACCGCGATCGAACGGCTAACTAACGATAACGCCAACCAGCAAAACCGCATTCCAGTGCTGCGTCAGCATATTAGGAATAAACTGCATGAGCTGGAAGAAACCATCACCTTGCGGCGCACACGCGGTTTCACGGAGGCGCTCGGACTCGTCCTCACCGATAAGGGCAAAGGCGAGATGGATATTATCCGGACGCAGGTCAGCGCCATGCAGGAGGAGGAATTTCTTTTACGCAGCGAGCGCCTCGAAGACATGCAAGAGTCCTATCGTATCGCCATTATCAGCGGCATATTGACCAGCCTGCTGGGGGTGTTGCTCTCCATCGTAGTCGCCCATCTGGTGCTGCGTGCCAGTCGCCTGCGGCAGCGTGAGGAATGGCTGCAAGGCGGCGAGGTGGGCCTGAGTGCCGCCATTATCGGGGAGCAACGCGTCGGTCAGATTGCGGACAGCATACTCACCTACCTCGCTGAGTATTGCGATGCGCATGTCGGCGCGTTTTTCACAAAGGAAGGCACGGTCTTTCGCCGTTCGGCAACCTATGGGATGCCTACGGATACACTCTCGCCCGAACACTTCATGCCGGGAGATGGATTGTTGGGACAGGCCGCGAAGGATAAAAGACCCTTCGTCGTGCGCGACGTGCCCAAGGGTTACGCCACCTTCCGTTCGGCCATTGGTGAAGGCAATCCCCATTCCTTGCTGATCTCACCCGCCATCACCGATGACAAAGTGAATGCCGTCCTCGAACTGGGCTTCCTGCATGGAATGGATAGCCGTACCACGGAATTGCTGGAGCGCATCTCCGAGAATATCGCTGTCGCCATCCGCTCCGCGCATTACCGTGAGCATGTGCAAAACCTGCTGGAGGAGACCCAACGACAAGCCGAGGAACTTCAGGCGCAAAGCGAGGAATTACGGGTCAATAACGAGGAGTTGGAAGAACAAAGCCGCGCGCTGAAAGAATCGCAGACGCGATTGGAACAGCAACAGGCGGAGCTGGAACAGACCAACGCGCAGCTAGAAGAACAGGCGCAATTACTGGAAGGTCAGCGTGACGACCTTGCCCGCGCCAAGGCGACCGTACAGGCGAAGGCGCAGGAGCTGGAACAGGCGAGCCAGTATAAATCCGACTTCCTCGCCAACATGTCGCATGAGTTGCGCACTCCCCTTAACTCCTCCCTCATCCTCGCCAAATTACTGGCCGATAACCCGGCGGGTAATCTCACGTCCGATCAGGTGAAATTCGCGCAGACTATTCAATCTTCCGGCAATGATCTGTTGATGCTCATCAACGACATCCTCGACCTTTCCAAGATCGAGGCGGGGCATATGGAGGTGCGTCCTGAAACCGTATCGTTGACCAGCCTCGCACATGACCTCACCCGCGTATTCGAGCCGATGGCACAACAGAAGAAGCTAACCTTCCTCGCGCAGGTCGCGCCGGAGACGGTGGAGGCGATTGAGACGGATCGTCAGCGTCTGGAGCAGATCGTGAAAAACCTGCTCTCCAATGCTATGAAATTTACCCAGCAGGGCGGCGTCACCCTAAACATCAGCCAGACTGCCGAGGGGGACATTGCTTTTGCCGTCACCGATACGGGCATCGGCATTCCGGAGGAGCAACAGCAACTCATCTTCGAAGCCTTCCGTCAGGCGGATGGGACCATCAGCCGTAAGTTCGGCGGCACAGGGCTGGGCCTATCCATCTCACGCGAGTTGACGCGGCTGCTCGGCGGCACCATTGCCTTGAAAAGTGAATTGGGCAAGGGTAGTACCTTCACCCTGACCCTGCCGCAGGTTTATGATCCGGATGACACCCCCGCGCACAGCGCCCATCTGCCGGAGGCACAGAGTGATATCCAGCCTTCCACTGTCTTCTCCTCCGGTACCGCACGCCTCACCGACCATAACAAGCAGCATGACAGGAAGGCGTCCGCGTCTGGTGCATATCCGAAACGGATGAAGGATGATCGTGAGAAACTCACCGGAGATCGCCGTGTTATCCTCGTCGTTGAAGATGATGCTTCTTTCGCGAACATCCTACGCGATCTTGCGCATGAGCTGGATTTCCAGTGCCTCATCTCGACCACCGCAGAAGAGGCGGTGAACATAGCCATCCAGTATATACCGAGTGCGGTCATCCTCGATGTGGGACTGCCGGATAATTCGGGCCTCTCCGTGCTTGACCGTTTAAAGCGGGATTCGCGCACGCGTCACATCCCCGTGCATGTCGTCTCCGCCAGCGATTATGCGCAGACGGCCCTGTCGCTCGGAGCCATCGGCTATATGATCAAGCCCGTCAAGCGGCAGGATCTTTCCGATACGCTCAAGAATCTGGAGAAGAAGCTGGCGCAACGGATGCGGCGGGTGTTGATCGTGGAGGATGACGCCGTCCAGCGCGATAGTGTCGGCCTCCTGCTCGGTTCGCATGACGTGGAAACAGTCGGCGTCGGTACGGCGGCGGAGTGTCTTGCACAGCTCAAGTCAGCGACATTCGATTGCATGGTACTCGATCTCTCATTACCGGATGCGTCCGGTTATTCCTTGTTGGAAACGCTCAGCAAGGAAGACGCCTATTCCTTCCCGCCCGTCATCGTCTACACGGGGCGCGACTTGTCGGAAGAAGAAGAGCAGCGTCTTCGCCGCTACTCGAAATCCATCATCATCAAGGGTGCGAAATCGCCGGAGCGGTTGCTGGACGAGGTCACCCTCTTCCTGCATCAGGTCGTCGCCGAATTGCCGCCGGAACAGCAGAAGATGCTCGAGATCGCACGGAACCGGGATTCCGTTCTGGAAGGGCGGCGTATCCTCGTGGTCGAGGATGATGTGCGCAACGTCTATGCGTTGACCAGCATCTTCGAGCCGCTGGGAGCGACGGTGGAGATTGCGCGTAACGGGGTCGAGGCGCTTTCCATGCTGGAGGCTTCCCTGCAGAACCCCTATCATGCCATCGATCTGGTATTGATGGATGTGATGATGCCGGAGATGGACGGTATGACGGCGACGCGCGAAATCCGCAAGCGCACCGAATGGAAGAAGCTGCCTGTCATCATGCTGACCGCGAAAGCGATGAAGGATGATCAGGAGCGTTGCCTCTCCGCCGGAGCGAATGACTATATGGCGAAACCGCTGGATGTAGAGAAACTGCTGTCACTGGTGCGTGTATGGATGCCGAGATAACCCGTGACCGATGATACGCATGACATCGAGTTGAAGCTCCTGCTGGAAGCGCTCTTCCAGAAATACCATTATGATTTCCGTGGCTATTCCATGGCGTCCATCAAGCGCAGATTGACCCAGGCCAAATCCCATTTTGGCTGCCCCACGTTCTCGAAGTTGCAGGACAGGGTATTGCACCACCCGGAGATGATGCAGGAACTGCTTTCCTTCCTCACCGTGCAGGTCAGCGAGATGTTCCGCGACCCGCACTATTTCAAGGTCATGCGTGAGGAGGTCATCCCGCATCTTCTCACCTACCCTTCTCTCAAAGTGTGGATCGCCGGGTGCAGCACGGGGGAGGAGCTTTACTCTTTCGTCATCCTCTTCCGTGAGGAAGGGCTGGAGGAGCGCACTATTTTCTATGCGACCGACATCAATCCGGATGCCCTGAAGAAGGCGGAAGCCGGGGTGTACGATCTCGACCGCATCCAGCTATTTACCGAAAATCACCAACGCTCAGGCGGCAAAACTTCTTTATCGGATTATTACACGGCGGCGTATAACGGTGCGTATTTTGATAAGAGTCTGCGTCGCCGGGTGGTGTTTTCCGACCATAGTCTCGTCTCCGACGCGGTGTTTGCGGAAGTGCAGCTGGTTTCCTGCCGCAACGTATTGATTTATTTCGACCGGGATTTACAGGATCGCGCTATCGGCCTGTTCAAGGAAGCATTGACACGCAAAAGCTTTCTGGGGTTAGGTGCAAAAGAAAGCCTGCGCTTTTCGGCCCATGCGGAGGCGTTTACCGAGTTCGCGCGGGATGAGCGCATCTACCAGAAAAAAGGGGATGAGTAGTGACACATGCTTTCAGCGCCATCGTAATTGGTGCATCGGCCGGAGCGGTAGAAGCGCTTTCTCAGCTGTTACCCACCCTTCCGGCGGACTATCACATCCCCATCCTTATCGTCGTCCATATGCCACCGGATAAGAAAAGCGTGATGGCGGAAGTGTTTCAGCATAAGTGCGCCCTTCCGGTGCGGGAAGCGGAAGCGGGTGAACCCATTGAAGGCGGCACGATCTATTTCGCACCGCCTGATTATCATCTGCTGGTGGAGAAACATTTTCACCTGTCGCTTTCCAGCGAGGAGCAGGTACATTTCTCCCGCCCTTCGATTGACATCTTATTCGAGACGGCAGCTGACGCGTATGGGGTGGGCCTGCTTGGCATCGTCCTCACGGGCGCGAATCAGGACGGCGCCAAGGGGTTGAAGGCGATTGGTGATGCCGGGGGAACCGCCATTATTCAGCAACCCGCATGCGCTTACGCGTCGGCGATGCCTAAAGCGGCGCTTGCTTTATGCCCCCATGCAGGAGTGCTGAATATTAGCGATATTGCGCTTTACATGAAGAATGCGCCCTACAAGGAAGAACCATAAATTGTGAGAATGATTCTCATTATATAGTTGATGTTTATGTCTTTTTTAGCGTGACGCATCTGCCCTCACCTGTTTTGTTGATACGCGATGACGTACTAATGGGGGACTGACGCATCCCACCAGCACCTAAGGAGAATCACATGGATATCTACAACTATTTGAAAAAAGATCACCGTCTGGTCGCCGATATGATGGACCAGCTGCTCGCCACCCAAAATGTTTCGCAACGCGAATCACTGTTTGCTAAAATTAAACAGGAATTGACGCTTCACGCCGACAGCGAAGAAGCCACATTCTACAAAGCCATTGATGATGCTACCCGCAGCAAGCAGGTGGAAGAGAAACTCGAACATGCGGATGAAGAGCATGATGAGATCCGTGACTATCTAAAGAAGCTTTCTTCCCTGCCCATCGACAGCGAAAAATGGATGGAGCAGTTCGGCGAGTTCAAACATTCCGTCACCCACCATGTGGATGAGGAAGAAGGTGAAATCTTCGAGAAAGCTAAAAAGTATTTGAGCGACAGCCAAGCAAAAGAACTTGCGGTCGAGATGGATGCGCTCAAGCAAAAAATGCTGGCTAAGAAAACCGCTGCGTAATCTTATCCATCCTTTGAATACAAAAACAGGCGGCGCATCATGGCCGCCTGTTTTTTTATCCAGAATGTTTTTACCTTCTCCGGGAACTGTTCCCGCCGCTACCGCCGGAGATTTGGGCTGCAGCCCAGCCTTGTGCGTTCTCTGGTTGTTCCAGTTGCGACACCTGCTGCTCAATGAGTTTAGTCACCTCGGGTATCGGCATCTCGAACTCGGCGCGACCGGAATAGCGGGCATGCAAGATGCCGCTTTTGCCTTTCCCTTTTTCAAGTCGTACATTTTCCAGTACAGGAGGTTGATGCGTGAGCGCCCAGTTGATGAAGACGCTGGCGGGGATGGAGGTCACTTGCGTCAGTTCAATGACCGGGTCAAGGCTTTCTGAATCACGTTTAGGGGGTAATTCCCGTAATGCGCCTACCACCAGCGGGGTAAAAGAGGATTCCTGTGACCCATGCAGAGTAGAAGATTCTTCGACCTTGTAACTGAATAGTCCTCCAAGATTGTTCCTGCGATTGCCAAAATCGCGTAATAAATCGCGGTAGGCGGGTTTGCCTTCGTCGTCTTGATGTAACGCGAATAGCTTATGGGCGTTCCCGTTCAGAATGACCTGTTTTAAGTCGTTATAACGTTCTTTTGTAAAGTCAGCGTTTTCGTTGGGCTTGAGAGCGTTCTTGTCCCTTTTAATGGTGCGTGCGCGGAGTTCACCGACCAGCTCCATCACATTGCAGAAGGCCGTGTAATCGACATTCAATCTAAGGCAGTCCGCTTTCAATCGTTCGCGTGCTGAATCCAGCATCTCCAGAGTGTCCTCGTCACCGTCCTTGATGATCTGCGCCGAGCCTGCGACCATGGTGGCGGAAGGTGTCCCTTCTAGTTTGAGGTATGCTTTGAACCCATCCATGATATCCGATGCGCCGTCGACGTCCGATCCCCCTTCCAGCCCGTGACTCCGATTTCTATTCTCGCGCAATCCACGCTCTTGCGTGATGGCGGCAATGATGAAGGAATCATTCAGCACGCGCTGTCTGCCAGTCCGCTGGCGCCGCGTCTCAATGTCCATCCGGTGCGCTTCACAGACCATCGCCGCCGTTTCAGGCGAGAGCGGAAGGCGGGAAGCGTATTCACCGTCATCGGTCAGACGCCAATCATCAGCGATCAGGCCAAGGCGAATCAGGTCTTCCTTGGCTTCCTGTATACGGGCAGTTTCGATTTTCGTATCAAATTTCAGATCCTCCGGGTTATACCCACAACATGCAGCGCGGAAGGCAATATGCAGTAGGGAGACATTCTCCAACTCCGGGGTCGCCGCAATCTGGCGGCGGTTCATCTCGGTGTGTGAATAGAGGATGAATGCCCCACTCTCATGGCCGGTCACCTCTGGTGCGCGGTTGATCCGTCCACGCTGCTGGATCAGGCGCCATTGGGCGAGGTCTTCGCGCACCAGCGCGCCTGCGCCCATATCGTGTCGGTCATAGGGGATGTTGCCGAAGCCATCGGAAATCCCTGCATCGACCCAGCGCAAGTTCACGCCGGATTCAATCGTATTCGTCCCAACGATGATTTTTCGTCTCCCCTCAGCAGGGGCAAGACGGGCTTCCCTACGTTTATCTGACGGGGTGGAACCATGACATGGCATCACATCGACATCATGGATGCCAGCGCTTTTCAGTGCTTCTTGCAACTCTTTCACGGTATTATCGACGTCCTTGATGCCGGCCCGGAAAATGGCGATGCCTTTACGGCCTTTCTGTAGCAAGTCGAGCGCGATCTTGGGGATGGATGTCTCATCCTTCACCGGGGCAATGCGACTTTCTTCACAGGCCATCGTCTGGCCGTCGATCTGGTGGATGGCTGTGTGTGTCCCGGGAATATCTTCCCAATACTTGCTCTGTTTCGAGGCATTCACCGTGGCGCTCATTTCCAGAATAGAGAGGCCCGGTTCATTGTCTGTTTTACGCTTGTGGAGAATGGCGCGCGCGAGGGAGATGTCCTGCTGGCTTTCATGCACCTCGTCCAGCACGACGGTCTTGGCCGTATTGATGAGGCCGGAATTGATGGCGTAGCCGTAGGTAGCGAAGAGGAGCTTCGTGCCCTTCGACTTCATCGATTTCTCGCCTAGTTTCTCGGCGAAGGCGTAGCCCACTTCTTCGCCAAGTTTCTTCTCTGCCATCTTTGATACGTTATCGGCAGCATCCAACGCCAGTAGCCGACGGGGGACGAGGACGAGGATTTGGTTGTCCTCAGCGGCAGATTCGGCGGACATTGCGTCGGCAAGCATCGCGGGAACCATCATTGATTTTCCGCTTCCTGTAGGAGCGGCGAGGATGGTGACGTTGCCTTCTTTGACCGACTTGACTACATCCGCTGCGATGGCCGCTACGGGTAACGCGCTCAGTGTCTCGCCTACTTTTTCAAACATCCGGTAACCCCTTTTTATTATTATATGAAGCGCAAGGTTTGCCAAGACAAAGCGTGCGGAGACGGCGTTTTATCTACAGGGCTATTGCGTGGATGTGTGTGACGATTGGATGAAACTAACGGCAATTTTAGGAATGAAGCCACCCATCTGATATGAAAAAATTCATATTTTCCAGATGGCTTCGCGGTAGACTAGGTAGCGGGAGAATGGGGTAGGGCTGAGGGCGGTCAGAGCTTCGTGGCCGCTGTCAAGCCCGCCGGTAAAGCTACCGAAGGCGGGCATGATGAGAAGTTTTTCCGCCAGCATGAAGCATTTTCCGTTCACCCGCCGACCACCGAGGGAGAGGCGTGCTTTAGGGTGATAATGCCCGATGATCTGCGCGAGGGGGGAGGCATCCGGTTCATGGCTGAGCAGGATAGTGCGGCAGATATAATTGATAATCACGTTGCCTTCCAGTGTATTCGCCAGCGCCACATCATGATTACCGAGCACCCAGTGCCATGCTTTTACCCGTTGCATCAGCGTTTTCAAATAGGCGTGTTCCTGCTCGGGCATACGGTGATGGGCGTTCCGGTCATGAAAACTATCGCCGAGGCAGACCACATGCGAGGGCTGGTAATGATGCAGCAAGGCGTCAAGCCGCATCAGCGTATCGAGCGTATCGTATTGCGGGATGGCGGCCCCGAAACGAGCGAGGAAGGATGCTTTTTCCAGATGGAGATCGGAAACGATGAGCATATTTTCCGCAGGCCAATAAAGTGCTCCTCCAGCGTGGAGTTCTAATTCCTCGCCTGCGAAACGAACGGTGGTTACGGGGGATTTAGTCGAGGGCTGCGCGGACATCTTCCATCATCTCTTCAGCTTCCTGTTGCTTGCTGGCTTTCTCTAACAGTTCTTCTACGCCTGCGCCATGGACGGCCTCGCGGCGAACATCGACGAGGATGGGTATGGCCATCGGTGAGGCGCGTTTCAGCGGGCGGAATGCGATATGTTCGTTGTAGCGCATCAGCATATGACTGAGGCGGGAAATATCGAGCAATTCGCGCTCGGCGTCCTGCCGCGTCACCTGCAATAATATATGGTTCGGCTCATGGCGGCGCAAGACGTCGTAGATCAGGTCGGTCGAGAAGGTCACCTGTTTCATTGTTTTTTTATTCCCGGCGATGCGCTTCTCGGTGAGGCCGGTAATCATCGCGACATGGCGGAAGGAGCGCTTCAGCATGGGGGAGTCGATGATCCATTCTTCCAACTCGTCGGCGAGGATATCGGGACTGAGCAGTTGGTTTATATGGTCTTTTGTCAGAGGGCGCAATGTCATCAGCGAGAGGGCATAATCGGTGACGCTGAAGCTCAAGGGCTTCAGGCCCATGCGTTCCATGCGGCGCGTCACCAGCATGCCGAGAGTCTGGTTCACTTTGCGGCCCTCGAAGGTGTAGACCAGCGTGAAGTGGCGTTTCTGGCGGGGGAAGTGCTCGACCAGTAATGTGCCCAGTTCCGGTAATTGCGAAAAGCGTTTCTGCAGTTCCAGCCATTCGCGCACCAACGGGGGGAGAATGCTCCACGAGGACGGTCGGTGCAGCAATGCGCGCACACCATCGGCGAGGAAGGTCGAAAGCGGCATCTGGCCGCCCGCGTAGCTCGGAATCTTCGGTTCGGTCGCGGTGCTGGGACGCGCTTCCAAAATCATATCGCGTACACCGACATATTCCAGTATCTGCCCGGCGAAGAAAAACGTATCTCCCAGTGTTAATTGCTGCGCAAAACTTTCTTCCACCTCGCCGATATAATGCCCGCCGCGTTTGGCGTTCATCTTCTTCACCTTGAGGCGGGCGGCTTCGACAATCGTGCCGATATTCTGGCGGTGGCGTTGGGCGGCGATGCGGCTGGCGATGACGTATCCGTCCCCCTCCTCCGCCGGAATCAGGCGCTTGAATCGGTCGTAATGCTGCAGCACATAGCCGCCGTCGATCGCGAATTGGAACAGGCGGTCGAACGCGTCACGCGGGAGGTCGTGATACGGGGTGGCGGCGATTACCTCGGCGTACATCGCGTCCGCGGTGACGGGTCGGCTGCACGCGCAGTTAATGATATATTGGACGATGACCTCATAAGAGCCGGGCAGCATCGGTTCGCCGTCCAGCTTGCCGATGGAGATGGCGTGGATCGCGGCGCGGCATTCTAGTGCCTCGAACCGGTTAGCGGGGACGAGGATGGCTTCACTGGGTTCATCCATGCGGTGGTTGGAACGACCAATGCGTTGCAGCAATCGGCTCACGCCTTTGGGTGCTCCGACCTGTACGACGAGATCGACATCCCCCCAGTCGATTCCCAGTTCCAGCGCGGAGGTGGCGACGACGCTCCTGAGTTTTCCGTCCGCCATCAGGCGCTCGGTCTTGCGGCGTTGTTCTTTGCTTAAAGAACCGTGATAGATAGCAATGGGGATGGCTTCCGTGTTGGCCTCCCACAGGAATTGAAACATCAGTTCGGCTTGCGCACGGGTGTTTACGAAGACGATGCTGGTGTTAGCGTTCAGCAGGGCTTTATACATATCCGGTACGGCATATTTGGCCATGAACCCGCCATAGGGAAGCGCAGCATCCACCTGCAGCAATTCGACATGCGGTTTCGTGCCGTCCTTCACCTCGACCAACGATGCGGGTTTTGCCGCCGTGCCCAGCCATGCCGATAATTTCTTCGGTTCGGCAACGGTGGCCGACAGACCGAAGCGGATATGGCGCGGGGCAAGTGTTTTCAGTCGCGACAGGGCGAGCGTCGTGAAATCGCCGCGTTTATTGTGCGCGAAGCTGTGCACCTCGTCGATAATAACGCATCGGACGCTTTTGAAAATCTGCGGGGCATCGGCGTAGGAGAGCATCAGCATCAGCGATTCCGGGGTAGTGAGGAGTATGTTGGGCGGTTTTTTGCGCTGACGGGCGCGTTTATGCGAGGGGGTGTCGCCGGTACGGGATTCGATGGTGATATCCAGCCCCATCCCCGCGACCGGGCGCATCAGGTTGCGCTCGATATCGTTGGTGAGCGCTTTAAGGGGAGAGATATAGAGCGTATGCAACCCCGTTGGCTTCTTCTCGGCGATGTCGATCAGGCTGGGGAGGAAGCTGGAGAGCGTTTTCCCCGCGCCCGTCGGCGCGATGAGCAAGGTCGAGCGGCGTTTTTCGAAGGCGCGCACCATCGCCAGCTGGTGCGGACGGACGTGCCAGCCCTGACGGGTGAACCAGTCATCCACATAGGTAGGCAGAGAAAGGGGTTTCGCGGAACGTTGCGGCATATGGAAAATATATAGGAATCCTTTATATAAAAACACTATGTCGCACCCACGAGAATGGATGAGCGTACGAACAGAAGGGCTGTATTGCGCCCCGGCTGACCTATTCATCGACCCTGTGCGGCCGGTGAAACGGGCGTTGATCACGCATGGGCACACCGATCATGCGCGTAGCGGACATGAGACGGTCTATGCGACGCCGGAGACGCTCGACATCATGTCCGTCCGCTACGGCGAGAAGTGTTGTGAGACACGGGTTCCCCTGCCCTATGGTCAGCAAATACAACTAGATGGTGTGGAGATGTGGCTCGCCCCCGCCGGACATATTTTGGGAAGTGCGCAGGCGGTGCTGAACCATGACGGTGGGCGCATCGTCATCTCAGGCGATTATAAGCGACGGCATGACCCGACATGCACACCGTTCGAGCCTGTCCGTTGCGATGTGTTCGTGACCGAGGCGACCTTTGGGTTGCCCGTGTTCGATCATCCGCCTATTGAGGGGGAATTACAAAAACTGCTGGAGTCCATCCGGTTATTTCCGGATAGCTGCCATTTAATTGGCGCTTATGCGCTCGGCAAGGCGCAGAGGGTGATGGCGGGGTTAAGGGAGATGGGATACCAGAAACCGTTTTACCTGCACGGGGCGATGCGGAAATTGTGCGAGTTGTATCAGCGGCACGGATTCGATTTCGGTGAAGTGATTCCCGTGAGTGAGGTAGATAAAAAATCCTTGGCGGGACAGGTCGTCATTGCGCCGCCCTCGGCATTGGCGGATCGGTGGTCGCGCAATCTGCCGGATGTTATCACCTGCCTTGCTTCGGGGTGGATGCAGATTCGTGCGCGGGCGAAGCAGAAGCTGGTAGAGCTGCCCCTCATTATCTCCGATCATTGCGACTGGAAGGAATTGCTGCAAACCATTACGGATGTCGGCGCACCGGAAATATGGGTGACGCATGGGCGGGAGGAAGCGCTGGTCTATATGGCGACGCAGATGGGTGTGCGTGCGCAGGCGTTGACATTGCTCGGTTATGAAGACGATCAGGACGACTGACATGGAAGCATTCGCCCTCCTGCTCGATCGGCTCTATTATTCGCATAGCAACCTCGCGAAGGCCGCATTGTTGAAAGAATATTTCGCGCGGACGCCTGATCCAGACCGGGGCTATACGGTTGCTGCGCTGGCAGGGACGCTCAGTTTTGACCTGTTCAAACGCCATGTCATCCGCGACGTGGTGAAGGAACGGGTGGACCCGGTGCTCTATGAACTTTCGCGCGATTATGTGGGGGAGACGTCGGAGACGGTGGCGCATATCTGGCCCATCAGCGTTGATGCGGTACGACTGAACAGGTTACCTTCGCTGCACGAAGTTATCGAGCGATTCCAGAATAGCGACAAGCAAGGGGTGCGGGATTATCTCGTGATGCTGCTCGATAATATGACGCCTGAGCAGCGTTGGGCTTTACTTAAATTGGGGACGCAGGGCCTCCGCGTTGGAGTGTCCGCACGGTTCGTAAAGAATGTGCTGGCGGATTTCGGGGATGTGCCTGTCGAGGATGTGGAGACCGTGTGGCACGGGTTGTTGCCACCTTATACGGAATTGTTCGCATGGCTGGAGAAGACGAGGGAGCGGCCTGATGTTTCGGATAGCATCACGTTCCATCCGGTGATGTTGTCGCATCCTTTGGAAGACCGAGAGTTGGCAAGTATCAATCCGGACGAGTATTACGCCGAGTGGAAATTTGACGGTATCCGCGTGCAGCTCGTATCTTCACCTAAAGGCGCAGCGATGTTCTCGCGGACGGGAGACGATATCTCGCATTCCTTCCCTGACCTTGTCGGTGCATTCGATTTTCATGCAACGCTTGACGGTGAGTTGCTGGTGAAGAAAGGCGATGTCATTTCGCCGTTCAACGATCTGCAGCAGCGGCTGGGGCGGAAAGTGCCGAGTAAGAAATTGATGGAGGGTTATCCCGCGCATTTGGTGCTGTACGATGCATTGGAATTAGATGGAGAAAATATGCGCGGGTTGCCGCTTTCTGAGCGCCGCGTGCGGTTGCAAGCTTGGTTCGAGCGGGTACGTCCGCTACACATGGAAATCTCTCCCCTTCTTGAATATGCCGATTTTCCTTCGCTTGAATCTTACCGCGCGACGGCGAACCGGGAAGAGGAAAATTATATTGAAGGGCTGATGCTGAAACGTAAGGATAGTCCTTACATCCCCGGCCGTCCTAAAGGGCATTGGTATAAATGGAAGCGGGAGCCGCTAGTGATCGATGCGGTGCTGATGTATGCGCAACGCGGCTCAGGGAAGCGATCGTCCTTCTATTCGGATTACACATTTGGGTTATGGAAGGGCGAGGAATTGCTGCCCATCGGCAAGGCGTATTCCGGGTTCACGGACCAGGAGCTCAAAAAACTCGATAGCTGGATTCGGAATCATACTACCAATCGTTTCGGCCCGGTGCGCGAGGTGGAGCGCGGCATGGTGTTTGAGGTCGCATTCGATTCGGTGCATGTCTCGGCGCGGCATAAATCGGGATATGCGCTGCGCTTCCCGCGCATTAACCGCATCCGTTGGGATAAGCCAGCCAATGAGGCCGACCAGATGGAATCATTGGTGAAATTGATTCAGATACAAAAAGCGCCTTAGACAACCTTGCACAATGTGAATATTCGATTTACTCATCTGCAAAAGCATGCCTTCTTACTTACTGTGGCAGAGCGAGCGCAGTAGGCGCGAGCTTAACTCCACCTTTCGACAGGATATGTTTTATTAAGTATGTGTGTAGACATTTGCATTATGCTTAAGAATACGCATTGTTCTGATTCACCATTTCATCGGCCTATTCCGTTGAGTCATATGTGATGATATCCCGAGAACACACACGGCAGTCCCTATTCAGGCACGGCGCGTGGGTGCTGGCCCTGCTTTCAGCGGGCTATATGCTGTGGAGTTTGCGTTATTTCCTTGAGGACGACACGTTCATCCCGTTTCGATATGCGATGCATGTGGTGCAGGGTTACGGGATCGTGTGGAATATCGGGGAGCGGGTGGAGGGATATACCAGTTTCCTAATGGTGATGTTACTCGCGTTGGGGGAATGGCTGTCGATACCGCTTCTGTCGACCGCACGCGGCATTGGAGTTACGTCGCTTTTGACGCTTTCCCTCATCCTCGTTCTCTACGCACGAAAAGAAGCGGGGACACCAGCAGGGAAGAGGTTTTTTCCTGCCGTCACGTTCATTGCCATCATCCTCAGCATCCCACTGCTATACTGGGCGCAAAGCGGGATGGAAACCGTACTGTTCGCCTGCCTGTTGACGGCAGGGGTCATTACCACGCTGCGAGCGGGTGAGGCACGAACGGCCCCTTCCTTATGGCCGGGGTTGTGGTTCGGTCTGGCAGTGCTTACCCGGCCTGAGGCATATCTTTTCGCAGGCATTGCATT
This sequence comes from Rickettsiales bacterium, assembly GCA_041749475.1. Taxonomy (GTDB): domain Bacteria; phylum Pseudomonadota; class Alphaproteobacteria; order Rickettsiales; family UBA998; genus JBGTBD01. The sequence continues at coordinate 15,137 of JBGTBD010000067.1, read as the reverse complement.
TGGCTTCCTCGGGTTGCAGCGACACCGCAGAAAACACCTTACAGCGCTGGTGATTTTCGTCGCCATCGCAAGCGCCCATCTGCTCTGGCGTTACCATTATTATGAAGAATGGCTGCCCAATACCTATTACGCGAAACTAGGGATGGAGATGAGCGCGGCGCGGCTTTCTGCCGGGCTTGAATATGTATCGAGTTTCTTCTTCAAACCTCCGTTTTGGGGAATCATGGGGGGGGTGGGATGTCTTCTGGGATGGCATAGGCGCGCCCTGCGGCACGGACAGGCGATGCTGCTGCTCATGGTATCGGCCTATCTTCTCTATGTGGTACGCACGGGAGGGGACTGGATGCCGGAGCAACGTTTCCTTGTGCCGGTGATTCCGCTATGCTTGCTGTTGATGATGCGTGCGGTCATAAGCCATGAATCCGCCATCACCGCATGGCCGCATTACCGATGGTCATTATGGGTGGCGCTCATCTTCTTTGCCCTGCCTTTGTTGCGGTTGAACGCTGTTCCCTATCCCAAATTCGTGCTTTTTTTCTATGCCATCGGCGAACACATCCATCAATGCTGGCCGAAAGATTCGCTGGTCGCCATCAACATGGCCGGCATCATTCCCCATACGGCGCCTGAGATGCGCTATCTGGATATGCTAGGACTGAATGATCGCACGATTGCTCACCGCACAATTCCCCCGGCCAAGGGATATATGACGCCTGGCCATGAAAAAGGCGACGGGCCATATGTCCTCTCGCGTAAGCCGGATTATATCATTGTGGGGGATGGGATTTCGGATAACATGATTGGTACGTCCGCATATCTTTCCGAAAGGGAAATGGCTGAAGACCCTATGTTCCATCAGCTCTATCGTCGGGAAGAGAGAATCGTCCCGGTCAATCATCCCGATCTGTCCACCACGGAAGTGACGTTCAGTTATTATAAGCGCGTGGATTCCTCCCCTTCGCTGTGTGAACCGAAAGATGAAGAGCCCTTTCGTTAGGAGGCGCTGCCTATTGCCACGCGGGAGCGGGTGTTACGTGCACATATAGCAGCCAGAAGCGCGGCTCCCATATAGCATATCGCCGCACCCCACCCCGCGCCGACCGGGCCCATCTCTGCGATGAGCCACATGCTGACCACTCCATTTGAGACCATCGCCAGCAAGGCGCATAATGACATGACACCCACACGGCGGTGGTAATGCAGGAAACTATGCGCCAGCAGAACATATCCCGATGCGGCAGCGGCCATCATCATCGCAAATACATAGGCAGTGGCTCCCTGAAAATTCGGGCCGAGAAGGATCGGTGCGGCGATATAGCTCATCCCCGTCAACACTACACCGCTCAATGGCAATCCCACAACGAACAGGGTGCAGGAAAGCCGCACGCTGTGCATCCCGTCAGCATCATGCCCTGCGAGTTTTCGGAATAACCATGGTTGCCATGCAAACATGAACCCGACAATGACCAAATTCAGCGCCATCGAGAAGGATTCCCCCAGCGCATAGAGGCCAACGCTTTCCATATCGCTCATATGCGCAATCAGTAGGCGGTTGGTCAGCGGCACGACAACGAATAATAATCCGTACGGTAGATATTGTGCGCCGAATACGGCCAGTGTGCGAATATAAGCATAGGATATCGCCAACGGTCTACACCAGTGAAAGCGCGTGGCAAGGAAGAAGGCGGATACCACACAGGCCGCCGCAAGGCCGATCAATTTACCGTATACACACCCCTCCCACCCGAACCCGGAATAGATGAAGGCCACTGTACTTAGAAGCGAAACACCCGTCTGAACGCTTTGCACAATGATGAATACGCGACGTTCATGTGCGAACTGGCAGGTAGCCATCGCCATATAGAAAAAACTATAGAAGGCTGCCGCGCCAATCATGGCAAGCAGCCCGGCACTGGGTAGGTGAAGCCATTGCTCCAGCGCGTCATGCGAGACCCAGACCATTACGACAGCACATACCGTTAACGACAGGATGATCACGGTGGCACTGGTCAATAGCCCACCGAATTCCTTTTGCGTGAGATGGAGGTAATACATGCGGATCGCGTCCTTGTACCCCAGACCGATCAATGGCACGAGTACGGCGACACAGCTTTGGAAGACTGTCCATAACCCGTAATCATAGACGGTGAGTGTACGGGTCAGGTATGGAATCAGGATCAATGGCGCTAACGCTTCGATCATATTGGCGAAGGTGTAGAACAACGTATGATGATAGAGTTGTTTCAGTTTCGCCATGCGACGTACCTCACCCCGCTAGTAATTGCTGCAATGTCGCTACCACCATATCCTGCGCTGTCGCGCTCAGGCCGGGGAAGATGGGGAGGCTGATGGCTCCGCCATAGAATCGCTCTGCATCAGGGAAATCGCCTTCTTTAAAGCCTTGACGTTGGTAGAAAGGCTGCAGGTGAATAGGAATGTAATGCACATTGACGCCGATATCTTTCGCGCGCATTCCGGTGAAGATGGCCTCGCGCTTCTCGGGAGCGACTTGGATGATATAGAGATGCCACGCACTGGAATCATCCGGCAGCGGCAAGGCAAGTGGCGCGCCGGATAGCAACGTATGGTATCGTGCGGCAACGGCGCGGCGGCGGGAGATGAAATCATCGAGGCGGCGCATCTGGCTTGTACCGAGGGCGGCGGCGATATCAGTCATGCGGTAATGGTAGCCCAACTCTTGCATCTCATAGACCCATGCAGGCTGCCCACTCACTTCCATCCGCCGCGGGTCGCGGGTGACGCCGTGGCTGCGCAATAGGCGGAGTTTTTCGGCCAATCCAGCGTCGTTGGTCACCAACGCTCCACCCTCTCCGGTGGTGATGGATTTGACGGGGTGGAAACTGAATAACGTCATATCACTATAAGCACATGCGCCGACAGGGCGTCCTGCGTAAACCGCGCCCAGCGCATGGGCAGCATCCTCGACGATGCGTATGTCGTAGGGCCGCACAAGTTCAGCGATGCGTTTCATATCGCAGACGCGGCCTGACAGATAGACAACGATCAGTAATTTCGGTAGCGTATCGTTTTCTGCGGCTTGGCGGAGTTTTTCCTCCAGTTTATCGATATCCATATTGCCCGTCACCGGGTCGCAATCGACGAAATCGATATGCGCGCCGACATAATGCGCGCAATTCGCGGAGGCGACGAAGCTGAGGGGTGACGTCCAGACAGTATCACCGGGGAGGATATCCAAGGCGAGGCAGGCAAGATGCAGGCCAGCCGTACCGCTCGCCACCGCTACCGCGTGCTTAGCACCGCAATAAGCCTTTAGTGCTTCCTCGAATATCTCTACCGTCGGCCCCTGCGTCAGGAAGCCTGAGCGCATCACCTGCACAACGGCATCGATGTCGCTTTCATCGATTTCCTGTGTGCTATACGGGATGTACGTCATATCAGGGGCAGTGCTGCTGGATGAGGGTGGAAAGCGCGGGGGCGGAGAGGAATTCCGTATTGGTATCCGACCGGTATTCAAACCCTTGCGGTACGGGCTTGCCCGTTTCGCCGCAGGCGTTGATATCAAAAGCACGCGGCTGGTTGAGCATGAAGGCGGGGGTGATGACGTAATGATCAGCGAATTCCAGCGTTTCGCGCGAGGCTTCTGCCGGGCACATGACTTCGTGCAGTTTCTCTCCGGGACGGATGCCGATGATATGCGTCGCCATATCAGGAGCCAGCGCTTTCGCCAACGTCATGATATTGACGGAGGGAATTTTCGGCACGAACACTTCACCCCCCTGCATCCGCGTAAATGCCTTCAACACCATTTCTACACCCTGATGGAGGGTGATGGCGAAGCGGGTCATCGCGGGGTCGGTAATGGGCAAACTGGCGGCGCCTTCGGCGATGCGTTGCTTGAAATAGGGGATGACGGAGCCGCGTGAGCCTATCACATTGCCATAGCGCACGATGGAAAACTGCGTCGGCAATTCCCCACGGATATTATTCGCGGCGATGAACAATTTGTCGGAGACCAGTTTCGTCGCACCGTAGAGATTATGGGGTGAGACCGCTTTGTCGGTCGAGAGCGCCACTACTTTTTCGACGCGATGATGCAGCGCCATCGCGATCACGTTCTCGGCGCCGAGGATATTGGTCTTGATGGCTTCGCTGGGGTTATATTCCAGAGCCGGCACTTGTTTCAGCGCGGCGGCATGAATCACGAAATCCACCCCGGAAAACGCCATACGCAATCGCTCCGCGTCGCGCACATCACCCAAGAAATAGCGCATACAAGGAGCGTTGAACTCCTGTTGCATGGTATATTGCTTATATTCGTCACGCGAGAAGACGATCAGGCGGCGTGGTTTGTAGCGCGCAAGGATGGTTTTGATGCAATGCTGGCCGAATGACCCCGTGCCGCCCGTAATTAAAATGGTTTTATCATTAAACATTCCGTGATACCTAAACCTGACCGGAGAGATCCCATGCAGACACGCAGCTTCGACCCTATTTGGGAAGATATTTACAGCAATGGCAAGCAATTAAATACATACCCGTTCTCTTCCGTGGCCAGTTTTTTCTACCGGTATCGTTCCCGTGTCTCTTCGCCGCAGGTGACGTTTCTGGAGGTGGGATTCGGTGGGGGAAATAATCTCTGGTTCGCAGCGCGTGAAGGGGCGGTGGTTTCGGGGATCGAGGGTAGTGAGACGGCGGTCAATCATGCCAAGAAACGCTTTGCGAAAGAAGGCTTGCAGGGGGATCTGCGCGTCGGTGATTTTACGGATCTACCGTTTGCGGATCAATCTTTCGATATTGCGCTGGATAGGGGTGCTATTTGTTGCGCCGGAAAATCAGCGGCGGCGCGGGCGATTGCGGCTATTCATCGGTCATTGAAACCGGGTGGATTCTTCTATAGCGAAAGTTATAGCGACCGCAGCAGTTCACGCGGGCCCATGGGGCCGGACGGCACGATGATTCCCGAAGCGGGGCCGCTTACCGGTATCGGCCAGATACAGCTTTATAGCGCCTCAGAAATCGAAATGCTTTTTGTGAGCGGGTGGGTGATCGAGGAATTGAACCATGTCGAGACGCGTTACCTGCGTCAGGAACCACAAGAAGTGCTGGCATGCTGGCACGTGGTGGCGCGTAAGGTGTGATCAGCGCACGAGCGTGCGTAACGTGACGAATGCTTCCGCCGCTTTCAGCCCTACGCTATGTCCGCGCCAGATTGCCCGTGCGTGGAGGGTTTCATAGGAACGAGCATGGGGAGCCGGGCGCATTTCATCCGCGTAGCAACGCAGGAGCTGTTCCTTCTCCTCCATGTAGCTGCTGACATCAACGAAATGGTTCGGTGTGAAAGCGTGTGCTGAAACTGTCCATTCCGTACTGGAAGGCACTTCGAAGCCGTATATATGCGTCACCGTACTGTTTGGTAAAGGGCGGAAGGCGGTCAGAGTCGCGCGGGCGGCGATGGCGTGGTCGATATTCAAATCCTCCGGCCAATGGGTGTAGATGATATCCGGCGCACAAGATGCTGCGATATTTTCGATGGCCTGTACTATGTTTAAAAGAGGCACGGAATCCAGCGCATTATCGGGGAAATTTTCGCAGTGGATGGTGGCAGGCGTAAGGTAAGATTTTGCTTTTTCCAGACCCGCATGGCGTATGTTACGGCTCGATGCATCGATATTACTGCGGGCGGAAATACCGTCCGTAAGGAACATTAAATACACATTATCCCCTTCGGCGCAGTGACGCAGCAATGTGCCGCCGCAGCCGAGCGCTTCGTCGTCGGGATGGGCGGCGATTACGAGGATGTTACGAGCCATGCGTCAATATCTCCAATGCGTTGCGGTGGTGCATCATCAGGTCAAGGCAGGCAAGGTGCGACTCGAACGTCTTGCCCACCTTGTCATAGGCCGGGTGTTGAAACTCATGATAGCGGATATCGATGCCGTGGTCACGAAATGCACCTTCATCGAGATAATCGCGGCCAAACGGGCCGGAAAGATAGGTTTTTGCGCCGAAATGCAGGCATATCTCCAGTATCAGGTCGCTTTTAGGCTTCTGGAATGCGTAATGGCGGCTGAATTCCAAGGGTGTCGAGATGCCTAGCGTTTGCATGAACCATTCCGTATAGGGGTGCAGCAAGTCAATCAGATGCGTCACTGGGCGCTGGTAGAACGGTTCTATCTGGGGCGAAAGGCGGTGCCATTCCGGCGCCGCTTGATATGCATGTTGTATCAGGCGCCAATGCTCATCCTGCCATGGGGTAGTATTATCAATCAATACTTGAGGGATGGTATCGTATGGCGGCATCTCTTTGCCGATAACGGGAACCTTCAACCAGCGTATGCCCTCCGGCGTCATGATCTTGTTGCGGCGGGTGAAGCTCTCGTGGCTGCGTTCGAGCTGTACATGGTCGAGCACTACATGGAGATCCGAGCGCGCGATACGGTCAAAATACCCGAGCCAAGGAAGATAACAGGGCTGGTTGATGGAAAGCATCATAGCTGTTTTTGCATCCGCATTAGCAGTGGATCGGGCCATGTATTATCGACGGTGAATCCGTGTTTGCGAAAGAATGCCAGTGACCGGGGATTGTCCTTCCGCACGCTGGCGTGGAGGATTGTTGGAGAGGCGAATTGTGCTATCGTCAGCGTCAAGGCATCGCTGCCGATATGCTTTCCCTGATAGGGCGGCATGATGCAGATGGAGACCGTGTAAATATTGGGCGAGGTTTCGTCGTACCGGATATACCCGGCGGGTTCGGCGTGCTGTTCGATGATGAACATATGCGACGTTGCGGACTGCAGGTGCTGCCCATACCAGGTACAATGCTCTTCATACGAAAACATGCCGCTGCCTGCGGTCTGTAAACTCGCCGGATCGCTGCGCCAGTGATAGAGTATATCACGGTCGGCTTCAGCTGCGGGGCGTATGGTCACGTCAGGCAAGATCATCGGCGGTAATCACCGCCCCTTTCGCCAGCGGTCTCGTCAGTTTTTTGCCAATCAATTGCTGTTTTTCCTTAGGGGGAAAGCCGTAGCCGGGGCGGAAGAAAGCGATATCACTTGCAGTCAGCACACGTCCCGCGTCCAGATCCTGTACGGCGCAGCATGAAAGACGATATTGTTCCCGCGCATGGGATTCCTGTTGGGTGAAGCCTAGCATATCGTCGCCAAGCGCGGCTTCCACGAAGCGGACTCCGGTGACTAATTCAGCGAATTCTGCCGGTGAGGAAGAAAACCAGTGATCCGGGCCGGGCAGGGATTTGTCGAGGGTGAAATGTTTTTCGATCCATACCGCACCGTATGTCACCGCGCCCATCGCCGCCCATGTACCTTCCGAATGATCGCTGAACCCGACCAGCGTACCATACGCCTCCCGCAGCGTTTTGATTTTACGTAAGTGGATATCCTCCGGCGGGGTGGGATAACGTGAGGTGCAATGTAATAAAATTAACTTATCATTGCCCGTGTCGCGGAAGACGCGTGCCGCCTCCTCTATTTCTTCCGGGCTTGCCATGCCGGTGGAGAGGACGGTGACCATGCCACTTTTGCCCATATGTTCAATCATCGGCAGGTTGGTCAAGTAGTCAGACCCGTTCTTGACGATGCGTACGCCGAGATTCTGCAGCAGATTGACTCCTTCCGAGTTAGAGGGCGTGGCGTGGAAGTCGATGGCGTTGGCATCGCAAAATTGTTTCAATTGGGCAATTTGTGCATCGCTGAGTTCACAGCGCTTGAATAGGTCGTACTGGAATTCGGTTATTTCTCTGCCTTGCGAGCGGTAGGTATATTGCACAGTGCGGACGGGGACGAAATCTTCTGTCTTGTAATTCTGGAATTTGACCGCGTTCGCGCCGACCTGTTTGGCGGCGAGGATAGTCTTCTTCGCCAACTCCATATCGCCATTATGGTTAATGCCGATTTCGGCGACCAGATAGGTTGGCTTCCCGGGTCCGACAATAATGGTTCCAAGATCGATAGGCTGCATTATACTGTCTTTATTGTTCTGATGCATTGTACCAAGGGTGGTGGCAAATAGATATTGTCTTTTACACCGAATCAAGTCCGCATATCGGTCTGGGCCATGTAAGCCGCTGTGTTACGCTGGCGCTGCAATTGCAGGCGCGTGGGGCACAGGTAACATTCCTGTGTAATGCGGTGACGCGGCAATATGTGCTTGCACATGCACCTGCGGTAGGATGCGTCCTCACGGAAGCAGAGTCCCTTGTTACTCGGTTGGCAGGATTGCCTCAGGTTCCGGACTGGCTGGTGATCGACCATTACGCGGTGGGGCGTGACGCAGAACAGGCCGCCCGGCTTTATGCGAAACTGGTGATGGTGATTGACGACCTTGCGCGGCCTCACGCGTGTGATCTATTGCTCGACCAGAATTTCTTCGATGACCCAGAGGCGCGATATAAGGGCAAGTTACCAACCGAATGCCGCACCCTGTTTGGCCCGCAGTATGCTCTACTCCGACCGGGTATCGCCGAGGCGCGGCGCGTACGCGAAATGAAGGGCCATGATTCACGCGTGTTCGTTTGTTTCGGGGGGGGTGATAGCACTGCAGTAGTGACCGCCATGGAAGCGTTACCAGACGGCGTAGCAGCGGATATCGTCATCGGATCAGACCATCCTCAGCAAGCGGAAATCGCACTGCATTGTGCGCAGCATCCGCAATGGCGTTTATGGGTGAATCACCCTGCCCCGGAGACAGTGATGGCGACCGCCGCTGTCGCCATCGGCGCGGGGGGCACGATGCTATGGGAACGCTTCGCCGTGGGCATCCCTTCACTGGTTATCAGCGTCGCCGATAATCAACGCGCTATCTGTGAGGCACTGCAGATGCATGGGTATATTCATTATCTCGGTCATGGTCAGGGGCAAGCCACTCAAATTCAAGATGCGCTACCGCAATTTCTTGCCGACCTCACCGCGCGTGATTCCATGACAGAACGAGGAAAGGCACTGGTGGACGGTGCAGGTGCAGGGCGTGTGGCCGATGCTATGGTTGCAGCTACGCGGTAAAATCTCAGCTCACCCTATGCAAACACGATACAGTTGCGCTCCGCCTCCCCATACCCGCCCCCGGTTTTGCCGCTACGGTTGAAAAGAGAGGGCGGTGGCTTCATAGTAACTTTAAGTTCATCGTAGCGCGGGGTTTACATTATCGCATCGTCCTTAACATGCTTGTATTCCGCTCTGCGCGTCGTCGCTTCAATCGAGACGGAACCTGCGCGGCAGCATACGTTTCAGGATATCGCCAGCCGCAGCCCCCGCATCCGTTTCGCCTATTCCCTTCACCGCGCCTTGCATCCTTCGTGGATTTCCAGTGTGATGATCGCCTGTTACGGCATTGCTACTTCCCTTATGTTGAGCGCACGGGGTGAGGGTCATATTCTGGCCACGGCAGTGATGCCGAATGAGTGGCGTACCTTGCGCCGCATCGCGGCATTCATCGGCGCGGAGCGTATTGTCACCGTGATACGGCGACCGGATTGGGGTACGCTTTTGTTCGTGGGCAATGCCCTTCTCCGTCCTCGCAAGATATGGCAATATGTGCGGATCGTGCATCGGATCAATCGGCGATACCCGTTCATGCCGGCCTGCCGTATGGCCAGTACGCTACATTATTACTGCCGATTTCATTCTATCCTCACCCGCGGGAAATGGCGTGCCGTGCTCGTCACAAGCGATTACGCACCGGACAGCATGGGGCTTGCGAGCTGTGCTACACGGCTCGGCATCGCCACCATCTACGCACCCCATGCGTTCGTGCCTCCGGATTCTTTCCAGCCACCGTTGCGCTTTACCCTTTCGGTTCTGGAAGGACGAAAGATGCAGCAGTTATACGAGCAAAAAGGCCCGATTATAGGTGAAGTGGTATATATCGGTATCGAAGGGACATACCGGCCTATGAATTTAACGCGCCTTGCACAACACGGGATGCGCATCGGCATTTTTCTGTCACTGCCCGTAGATGCGGAAGGACTGATTCGCGTAATCTCCGATGTACGCGAGAGATTTTCGCCGGAAGGGATTCTAGTGCGCCCTCACCCGGTCAGTATTGCAGCGCTTGATATTCCTAAACTCGTTACATCTTACAGGGAGGTTCGCGTCACCCGTGGAACTACGCTCGAACAGGATGTTTCAGCATGCGATCTGGCCATCATCGGCAATAGCAGTGCTATGTTGCAAATCCTGCGCCAAGGCGTACCCGCCATCCACTCCCCATATCTGGAATCTACGCCACCCGACAGCAATGGCTTCGTTGCCGACGGGATTGTGCCTTCCTATCCGTCCATGAGAGATGCGGATATTGCTGCCATTCAGGCCTTTTATGCCCAGCCGGATTGGGAAACCGCATTCAAGGGGTATGACGCTTATTACGCGACCAATGACACTCCTGCCACCACTATCCGTGCTGCGGTGGAGGCGTTGGCATGAGTAATCTTGCCATCATTCAAGCCCGCATGAGCTCACGACGATTGCCGGGAAAAGTGTTGATGCCATTGGCGGGGCAGCCCGTGTTGTGGTGGGTCACGCGTGCGGCGGCGGCGATTGAAGGCATCGACCGCGTGGTGGTGGCCACATCCACTGATACAAGCGACGACCCCATCGTCGCATGGTGTGAATCGCATCAGCAGCCTTATCACCGAGGGTCGCTTCCTAATGTGTTGCAGCGCTTCTGCGATGTTATCCGGCAGGAGCAGCCGCGTTACGTCATGCGGATCACTGCCGATTGCCCGTTGCTTGACCCTTTCCTTGCCTCATCTGTATTGAAACTGGTGACGGAGGAAGGATATGATTACGGCGTGAACTGGATTCCCCGTAGTTGGCCCATTGGCCTCGACTGTGAAGCCATGCGAGCCGAACATCTACTCACTGCCGAACACCACAGCACCACAGACGAGGAACGCGAGCATGTGACGCTGTATCTCGAAGCCCATCCCGAGACGTTTCGCACCCGTACTATTCCCTGCCCCCTACCCGGCTTGGCAACAGAGCGCTGGGTACTGGACACAGCAGAGGATTATGGTTTTCTCAGCGCCATCGCGAAACAGTTGGGAACAGAGCGCATCCCCAGTTTTGAAACGATCCTTCTCATCGCCACCGCCCTGCAAGGGCATGTCGTTTCAAGGGAGAAGTGACATGATGCGCGCCCCCGCACCTGCTCTTTCCGATGCATCTTCTTCTACTTTAGCGCGTTGGGGCGAGGTGGCGGTGATACTTCTATGCGCCGTCATTGCCAGCGCGATTAGCTTGTGGTTCACCGACTATTATCTATTGAATCATGACGTGGCGGCGCAATGGAGCAGTTCGGAAAATGTCTTTAGCGGTGCACGGTTGAACGACCCGTACGGGATGCATGAGACGCCTTTGGCCGTATATCTTTATATGCTGCCGGTGTGGCTACATACATGGCTGCCCGACATACCTCCACGTATTATGATGGCAGGCACGATACTGGTTCTCTTGCATGGCATGATAGCATTCTCTTGGCGGCTGATGGTCGCGCTCCCGGGGATGTTCAGCCGTGTGGGACGATGCGGGGCAGTGGCCGGCTTCTATTATATATTGGCCGTACTTCCGGTTCTGAACTTCTATCCGGACTTCGGCCAGCGGGAGCATCTGGCCTCAATATTCATCGTGCCTTACATCCTCATATGCATGGCCACGATATCGGGCGTACTATTGCCGCGCCACGTGCGCTTTATCGCAAGTGGATTGGCGGCCATCGGCTTCTGTCTTAAGCCCCATTTTGTTCTGTTATTTATTACCAGCGAGGTGATGGTGTGGATAAAGCACCGGACGTTCACCCATGTTTGGCGCATAGAATTCATGACGGTCATGCTTCTCGGCATGGGTTATCTCGCAACATGGTATCTTTTGTATCGGGCCTTTTTCCACGAGCTTGAGGCCACGCGCGGAATGTTGGAAGGCGTGAATTTTGCCTCTGAAGGGATGCTGCGGCATCTGTTAATGCTATCTTTCTTGCCCTGTGCTCTAGCGTTATACGGTATCCTACGTGGAACGAGCACCTATCGCTTCCGTATCCTTTATGGGTTTGCTCTGGTAATAGCGGCGATATTAATCGCATGGCTTCAGGGGCGAGGGTTTGGGCCGCATCTCTATCTTATTCAGTTCACAGTTTTCATCCTGATTCTGAGTGCCAGCCGAGGGCGGCCCGGCGAAGTAATGCTTGGCTGTTTCAGCCTCACCCTGCTGTCATCTGCAGTAAACGGGTGGGGGTTTGCAGGACTCGATTACACCGCGTTGGGTGTCATGTTCTGTCTATTCCTCCTTGTGTTGCTGACCGGAAAATCATTTACTTTTCCTTTTCTGGCACTCAGCACCGTAAGTGCTACGGCAGTATTCCTGCTAGCCTATGGCGTCAGTTTCTTTGATGGGATGCTGCTGCGTCAGAAAGATGAGTACCGCGAGTCTGTTCTTGCGGCGGCACATCAGCTTTCGGATCATATCCAGGGAAAGCAGGTGATGACGATTAACATTCACCTCCCCCCCATGTGGCCCATACTTACCGAAGCCGGGGCAAGGTGGAGCGGCCCAGAACGCAATATGCCCTATCTCGTCCGCCCAATCACCGAAGGGGAGGCAATGAATGCGGCGGAGTCTGCTTTTCAGCAGAAGATGATACGTTTCATCTCCTATCGTCAACCTGAGTGGATTCTTGTATTCGATTATGACGACTGGGCCTCGGGCAGGCAGGTTTCTGTCCTTTCTTATTTGCAGCGAAACTCGTCATTCAGGGCTTTATGGAAACAGTATCGACGCGTCCATCGCATTGCCCTTAAGCGTACATCGTATAAAAATGGGCACTTCGAGCTATATCGGCGCACTGTCAGCGCTGCAGCTGGTGGGAGGTAATGAAGCAATCGACCGCAGCGCGGCAATATTCGGTTATTTTGCGCTGGCTGGGTTTCTGGGCCAGGCCCATGCTCCGCTGGAACACTATGTCCGATCCTTTAATGAGTGCGCAGAAAAGATCTGTGGCCAGCACAGAGTCAGGCACATGCAGCTGCCGGTGGCGATGCCAGTAAGCCATTTGTGACGCGATGAGTTCCTTCATCCGTTTTGGGCCGGTAGTGTAGAAAAGCTGGATCAAATGCGGCTGGCTTTCCGCTTCTGCTATCAGCATGCGCTCCATAGCCATCACGTCATCGCTGAGCAGCAGATGCATCAATCCTTCAGCGATCGAATAAAGCACTTCGCTGACCGGCCGCTCCGATAGGCCGTTGAACAGGAACTCGGGAAAATGATGTTGGCATTTTGCGGTGATTACAGCCGCGAACAATTCGTCCTTGCTGGGAAAACGCGAATAGAGCGTGAGCTTGGAGATGTTGAGGCTGCGCGCTATCTCTTCCATGGTGGTAGCACGTAGTCCCTGAGCCATGAAAAGCTTCGTAGCCACAGCGATAATGGCGTCGCGCGTAGCGACGTTAGGCGGGCGACCCCGCGTACGGGGAGGAGCGTTAAGCGTTTTTGCCATATTTTAGTACTTGCAAGTATCGTATATAAGATTTACCGTACCGTAGCGTAAAAAAAACCTAAGGTAAATCATGCGGCGCATCGCGGTGAAGATGTTGTTAGGTGATCGGGCAAAGTATCTTGGCCTAGTGTTCGGCGTGACCTTCGCCACATTGCTGATGGCACAACAAGTCTCCATTTTCGCCGGACTCATGTCGCGCACTGCGGGCAGCATCTTTGCGGTGACCGAGGCCGATATCTGGGTGATGGATAAGCGCGTGCGCTACATCGAAGAAGTCGAGCCTATGCGCGACATCGAGCTTAGCCGCATCCGCGCGGTGTCCGGGGTGCAATGGGCTGTACCATTTTACAAAGGTTTGTCCACCATCCGCATGCCGGACGGGTTGACCCAGCAGGTGCAGCTGTTCGGCATTGACGATGTAAGCCTTGTCGGCATGTGCAACGACATGGTGCAGGGTCGGCAGGATACGATTCGCCGCCCGCAAAGCGCGGTGATGGACCTCAACGGCTTCTTCTTCACCTGGCCGGGAGAGAAGCCTCATATCGGCAAATATATCGAATTGAACGACCGTCGCCTTACCGTCGATGCCATCTGCGATGCACGTCCTAACTTTTTCACCTTCCCCATGGTGTTCGTTTCCTACAAAACGGCAATGGAGATTACCCCGCCGGTACGCAATAAATTGCCGTTCGTGCTGGTGAAGGCAGCGCCTGGCGTGCCTATTGCCGAGCTTGCTCAGCGCATCTCGGAACAGACGGATTTACAAGCGCTTAGCCGGTATGATTTCGCCTGGCGCAGCATCAACTACATTCTGGAACGCACGGGCATTCCCATCAATTTCGGAATCACCATCGTATTAGGCGTGGTGATCGGCATCGCCATCACCGCGCAGACCTTCAATATCTTCGTGGTCGAAAACCTGCGCCAGTTCGCGGCCATGAAAGCGATCGGCGTCACTAACCGCCAGCTATTCTCCATTGTGCTTACTCAGGCTGGCATCGTCGGCATCACGGGCTATGGGCTCGGCATCGGTTTCACGGCCTTCTTCTTTGCGATGACCGCCGATGTGCCTGCCCTCAAAGGATTCATACTTCACTGGCAGGTGATGGCCGGGGCTGCTGTCGCCATTGCCGTCATTGTGCTATTCTCCATCCTGTTCAGTTTGCGCCGCGTGTTCACCATCGATCCTGCCTTGGTATTCCGGGGGTGATGATGCTTGCCATACGCGTCCGTGAGTTAAGTAAGGATTTCCCCGCCGGGGATGATAAGATCCGCGTGTTGCATGGGATTGATGCAGAGATTAGCTTGGGGGAGATGACCATGCTGGTCGGCCCCTCGGGCTGCGGTAAAACGACGCTGATTTCCATCATGACCGGCATCCTGTCGCCTAGTGAAGGTACGGTCGAGGTGTTGAACCGGCCACTCGGGCCGATGCACGACGGTGAGAAAGTGAAATTTCGCCGTCGTCATATCGGCTTCATTTTCCAGCAGTATAATCTGCTACCGTCACTTACCGCCGCCGAGAATGCGGCCATACCGCTCCTCGCCGCCAGCGTGCCGCACTACGAGGCAGTGGCGCGCGCCCGCGCGGTGCTAGAGCGCATCGGCATGGGTGGGCAAACCGACAAACTACCGCGCCAGCTTTCCGGCGG
>JBGTBD010000066.1:0-1761 GCA_041749475.1 Rickettsiales bacterium | reverse complement strand
TATCATCGGCATGATCCAGCCCAAGCCGGAAGGCCCCCTGGACGGGACGGGGCCGATTTACGAGATCGGCTGCGCCGGGCGCATCACCAGTTTCGAGGAAACGCAGGATGGGCGGGTACTGTTGACCCTTCACGGGCTGTGCCGTTTCCGGGTGAAGGAAGAAATGGAGAAACTCAACGGCTATCGCCGCATCCGCCCCGACTGGCTAACCTACGGTGCAGACCTGCTGGGGGGGGAGCCGCCGACCATCACCAGCGGCGAGGTGACGGAACTGCTGAAACCGGTGTTCGACGCGCAGGGCATCCGCACCGAATGGCATATCCTCGACCAGCTTCCGGGGAATGATCTGCTCGATATGATGATTATCAACCTCCCCTTCCTCGCCGAAGAAAAACAGGCGTTGCTGGAAGCGGTCGATGCGAAAGCACGACTCGACGTCATGCGCCAGATCAGCGCGATTTATGCGGCGACGGCAAATGCCACCAGCGAGACACGGCATTAACTAGTTGTCAGTCCGGCCGCTTTCGGCTAGGACATCCGAAGCGCGGGTGTAGTTCAATGGTAGAACGTCAGCCTTCCAAGCTGAACACGTGGGTTCGATTCCCATCACCCGCTCCATCTTCTTTAGAGCCAATCATTCATGCTCGTGGCGGGCGGAGCTATCACACTCACTCGTTGCGTGGGTGCTTTTTCCGTGATTTGCGGTTGCGGCGTAACGGTATGGTCCAAAGGAGTTTTCCTCAACAAAGACGTAGCAGCGCTGACGCCGTTTTTATCGAACAGGGTATTCAGGCTATCGGGAATGCGGAATATATTCCCGTCGCGGGGACTCAGTGTAATCACGGCGCTTCCCCCCGGCACATCCACCCATTTAGCATGCGTGGGGGACGTGAGCGGCTCGCCATAGAACGCTATCCTGTCTATGGCGTAAGGCAATGCATCGGCCTGATAGGTATTGGTGAGTACAGGGTCGATGTCCTGTAACGGGATGTGAGCTGAATGTCGGCAGGCGTTCAACAGCATGTGAATGCAGTCGGTGGGAATGATGGGATGTGCAGTGGGGTCTCGCGTGAAACGCGCTTTCTCTTCATCGCTTACGGGAATTTCAGACCCGTCATAATCTACCGGGTTGCAGCCGGTGCGCTCAAACTCCGGGTTGAACTCAAGCGATGTGCCGGATTTGTAATAGTAATGCGGATGCGCGCGATTATTCTTTACCATCTCCATGACGGCCGCCAATGCGCTGGCGGCAGGATCGCTGATGGGCATCAGTAACCCGAACTCGGCTGTTTCCTCCGTATGTGTCTTGGGTGTCGTGCCGATAAAATCCATGGGCATGTAATCTTGGAATCTTCCATCCCCGCCCAGGGAGAATACAGCGCCATAGACATGACCCTTCCGATAAAACAGTCCCAGTAACCGGGATGCTCCGAGGCGGGGCTGCCCTGTGGCACAAGCATTGTTTTCCTTTATTGGCATGGGCTTCTATCTCGTGCAGGAATCCGTGAATATCGTCATACCCCCTGCTTGCCAGAGGGAGTATGAAACTTTCGTGAAAAACAGGCCGCACCAAGATTGCCGTTTCTTGTTGTCAAGCTCCAGAAATTCATGTAAACCACCGCGCTCAAGGGTATTTTTAACCCTGTATCAGGCATACATTTTAGGAGAAACCTCATGTCTAAAGCGAAATTTGAGCGGAATAAGCCGCATTGTAACATTGGGACGATTGGTCACGTTGACCATGGCAAGACGTCGTTGACG
>JBGTBD010000065.1:0-12885 GCA_041749475.1 Rickettsiales bacterium | reverse complement strand
CATGGTGCTGGACGTGGATGAGCGCTGGATGGCAGACGTCACAGGCGGCGCAGCGGGGGCGGCAGAAGTAGCCGTCGCGGAGGCTTCGGCTTGCGTTGCAGGTGGCGGGGGTACAGGCGCGGTCGGCATGGTAACGCTTGCCCCATCCATGATTTGCTTGGCACGTTCGCGCGCCAGCTCCGCGCGGCGGCGGCGATACTCCGATTCCGACATCGGCCCTTTATAAGCATAACTGGTGCTGACGCTCTCCGCCGCATAGGCGGGCGCGGCGTAAGCGATAGTACTGAGCGAGGTATAGAGCAGCACCCCCAACACCATTTTACCCGCCATTTTCCCCATGCAAAAAGCATCGCGGCACGGTGTTTGCATTACAGGGGGAGTACCACACGATATAGGAGACACTCCCGCGATGGACGAAGAGATGAGAAGGTCGGATGAAAATACTGTTTTTTCGTGCATTCCGAACTGCTCTGCCATCCAGATTATGGGGGTTTTGGGACTCATGGAACAAGGCGAAGAAACCACAAGATGTTGTTAATGTCAAAGGGTAGTTTCTCATTATATGGTAGTTTAGCGACTCTGACGCTGGCGGTTAGCCTTGTCTTTTTTGCCTCCTCCGCCTCCGCGCTTCCGGTCGGAAAAGGGGGGCAGTTTTATACACTGGATAAGGTGCGGATGATCGGCAAACCCATCGCGCTCCCACAGCATGGACAACTCTCCCTCGCCGGGTATCGCAAAGGCGCAGGCAAGGTCTTCTCGCTGACCGAGGCGCGGCAACTCTCCGTCCCCTCCGTCAAGGAATTGCAATTGCGCGCTGAAGGCAAGCCGCAGGACAAGGAACTGGCCGCCATGCTGCCGCTGAAAGGCAAGCAGAAGATGAGTACGACCATGATGAAAACCGCGGAGAAGGAGGAGGGGGTGCGGCTCGCCTCGCTCGCCACGCTGCCGCGTGAATTCATGAAACGGGACAAGGACTATCAATGGCCGCTGAAACTGGATGACGATCAGCGCATCACCTCGCCCTTCGGCGAACGGAAAGACCCCTTCACTGGCAAACGCGCCTTCCATGCGGGGGTGGATATCGCTGCTCCCGTAGGCACGCCCGTCCTCGCCAGCGCGGCGGGCAGCGTGGAAACGGTGGGAACCCATGCCCGCCTAGGCAAATACGTCAAGGTGAAGCATGACGGCGTGATGTCCAGCGTCTACGGCCATATGAGTGCCACCAAAGTCCGCAAAGGTCAGCAGGTCAAAGCCGGACAGGTGATCGGCGCCGTCGGCAACACCGGCCGCTCCACCGGCCCCCACCTCGACTTCTCCCTTCGCAAAAACGGCAAACCCGTCAACCCCATCCCCCAACTCGAACTCCCCGATCACCTGACCACCACCCAAACCGCGCGGCGGTAGGGTCGCATCAAGCACTGTTTTATCGTCATTCCTGCGAAGGCAGGAATCCAGCGTGGCGCGTCTGCGCCGCAGAATGTCATGAGTGGACTGGATTCCAGCTTGCGCTGGAATGACGCTGTAATGAGGGCTTTTATACTCCGGAGGCAATCCTGTAATTGCCGCCCCGCCGAAAACTTGCTAGTGGTGAACCTATGGATTTCTTTTCCCTGACCAAGCCTGTCCTCCATGCGCTCGATCCCGAGAAGGCGCATGATATGGCCATTCGTGCCTTGGAGTGGGGGCTGGTTCCGTCCGCCCCAAAGCTGGATAGCGCGGGGCTGAAGGTGGAGTGTTTCGGTCTCACATTCCCCAATCCGATTGGGCTGGCGGCGGGGTTCGACAAGCATGCGCGCGCATTTCCGGCATTATTGAAACAGGGCTTCGGCTTCGTCGAGATCGGAACCGTGACCCCCCGTCCACAGCGCGGCAACCCTAAGCCGAGACTATTTCGGTTGAATGAAGACGAGGCCATCATCAACCGCTTCGGTTTCAACAGCGAGGGCATGGAAGCGGTCAAGAAACGCCTTGAGCGGCGGGATCGTTCGGCGGGCATCGTCGGCGTGAATATCGGTAAGAACAAGGATACGCCTGACGCGGTGTCCGATTACCTGAAGGTGATGATGTACCTGCAATCCTTCGCCGACTATATCACCGTCAACATCTCCTCCCCCAACACCCCCGGCCTCCGCAGCCTGCAGGACAAGGACGAACTTCGCCGCCTGTTGACTCCCCTGATGGAGAGCAAAACCGTACCTCTGGTCGTCAAGATTTCTCCCGAACTGACGCCAAAAGAATGCGAGGAAGTGTCGGAAGTGCTGCTGTCGCTCCGCGTGAACGGCGTCATCGTCAGCAACACCACCGTCACCCGCCCGGCGGAACTGAAAGCGCGTGACAAGCTGGAAGCGGGAGGGCTGAGCGGCCGCCCGTTGAAACCAAAATCGGACGCGATGCTGATCGAGATGGCAAAGCATCTGTCAGGGAAAATCCCTATCATCGGCGTCGGCGGCATTTCCTCGCCTGAGGACGCGCAATATAAATTGAACAACGGCGCAACACTAGTACAGCTCTATTCCGCCCTGATTTTCCAAGGCTTTGGCCTCGTCAACAGCATCGTAAGATCTCTGAAGCAGTAGCCTTTTTTTCCCGAAATTGTCATAAAAATCTTATGTTATCCGCGCTATAGGAAAGGCGAGGAAATGCGATGTCTAAATCGTTACAGGACGAACTTGCAAAATGGATAAGGCATAAGAAGGGAGCCGGGCAATCACTGCCGGGCCATGTCGTTTCTGTGCCTACACCTAAAGATTCCCCGCCGAAAAAAGCCTCCGCCGAATATCAGGATAATGTCCAGAATATCATCTGCGAGGATGACCGATTTTGGGTAATGATGAATCCTCCCGGTCAAGAACATGGCCCCGCGCATGTCCATGTCAGGATGAAGGGGACCTCCGGCTGGCAGAGCAAGGGCGCACGGCTAGCCTTGGTGCAGACTGGTGCGGGCGAAGGCTATGCGGTTACAATGCCCTATTATTTTCCAGGCGAGGACGGCGCAGCGACACTGGTGCGTAACAGGATGAAATTCAACATGACCGACGGCGACCTGCAAGCCGCGATAGACTGCGTGAATGGCCATATTGGACTATGCATTGCAAATTGGAAAGAGCTACATCGGGGTACGCCGGATGCGCAGAATTTTGTTACAGAAAATGAAGTGGATGGTTTCCGGTTCGGGCGCATTATAAGCCATGCGGACATGCACTTGCGGGAACCTCTGAAACAGCAGAAATCTAGGCAGTAACCCTGTCAAGGAACGCAATCGCCGTGGCGAGGCCTTGCTCGTCAATCCCATGCCCGAGGCCGGGGCGCGTATGGGCTTCGACTTCGACGCCCGCCTTCCGCAACGCCGCTTCCGCATCCGCCATCCCTGCGAGGGGAACGACTACATCGGAATCGCCGTGGATAAGGCATACGGGGGGGTAGGAGGCGATGTCGTCGCTCAATGTGCTGCTCGCCACCATCGCTCCCGAAAAGCCGATGATACCCGCGCAGGCCTGTGAACGGCGGGGCATCACGTGCAGCGCTGTCATCGTCCCTTGCGAGAAGCCGATAACAATAAGCTTGTCGTCCGTCAGTCCGAGTGATTGGAGTTTATCATCCAGATACGCGTCGAGGATGGGCCGCGCCTGTTCGACGCCGGCCAGCATCTTCTCCATCGTGCGCTCCTGTAGCGAGAACCACTGGTTGCCATACGGAGCCATATCATACGGGAACGGGGCGTTCGGCGAACAGAAATGCGCCCCCGGGTTCGTCCGCGCAAGGATAGGAGCCAGCGATATAAGGTCATGCCCATCCGCCCCCACGCCATGCAGCATGACGACGAGATGCGTGGCCTGACCCGAGGAAGCAGCCAGCTCAGGGCCGGAGAGAGTCTGTGACATCGTGTTCATACGCCTGTGATGCAGGATGACCGCATAAATTGCAAGTGGGAAAAAAATTGTCATCATTAATTAACACACATTAACCCGATAACTCGCTATATACGCCGCGTTACCTGCGTTCTTTCTTGTGTTCTAGACCCTATGTCTCTAACCCCCGAACCCGCTAAAGACTTCGTCTTACCCCCGGGATAAAGTAAATCCCCTTGCTGGAGTTACGTTCATGACTGGCCGTACATCCTCCTTCGCAGAGCCCAAATGCCCCTGCGGACTTCCTATGTCTGTCTGCCCTCGCGCA
The DNA here is from genome assembly GCA_041749475.1 of Rickettsiales bacterium. Lineage (GTDB taxonomy): Bacteria > Pseudomonadota > Alphaproteobacteria > Rickettsiales > UBA998 > JBGTBD01. The sequence goes on along the minus strand of JBGTBD010000065.1, from coordinate 8,709 downwards.
CAAAAGAATAGGGACAGCAATGATCCTGCAAGCGAAGTTCTCGATCTTCCGCCCGTGGTAGAATTCTTCATGGACGGGACGCTCACCATAACGGAAAGAACAGTCTTCCTGTCTCCCTCTGGTGTAGCGGTCGAGATGGTCACTACGGAGATGTTTCTCTTTGGGGGCTTCAGGATCACTACCACTATCGCCACTTCAGAGGGGTTGGTGACTACGCAGCATGGAATAGCTCCGTTGTTCACTAGCCTGAAGGGTAACGGACTGGGCAATATCCCTTTCCACGCAAGTAAACCATTAAGTCGTGCACAACTCGCCGATCTGATGGGAATTGCGATGTCGCAACGGTAGGTTTCCAAGCCACCGTTTCGGCGCACTGAAGGAGAGAAACGACAGCCTCGGCTGTCGTTTCTTTCTTCTCCCGACAATCCTCTTTGCAATTCCATCCCATCTCCACTATCTCCAAAGGATGTCCGAGAAACTCATCCTTATCGACGGTAGCGGGTTCATCTTCCGTGCGTATCATTCACTTCCGCCGCTGACGCGGAGTGACGGTACGCCGACGGGTGCGGTCTACGGCTTCACCAATATGCTGATGAAACTGCTCGATACGCTGGACGCCTCCCATATCGCGGTGATCTTCGATGCGGGGCGATTGACCTTCCGGAACGAGATGTACGACCAATATAAAGCCAACCGCCCGGAATTGCCGGAAGACCTGGCCCCCCAATTCCCCCTGACCCGCGAAGCGGTACGGGCCTTCAATCTCCCCTCCATCGAACTCGCGGGCTGCGAGGCGGACGACATTATCGCCACCTACACCAAGCAGGCGAAAAAAGCAGGCATGGAAGTCGTCATCATCTCCTCCGATAAGGATCTGATGCAGTTGATCGAAGACGGCGTCACCATGTTCGACGCGATGAAGAACAAGGCGATCGGTGCGGCGGAAGTGCTGGAGAAATTTGGCGTGACGCCCGACAAGGTGATTGAAGTACAAGCGCTCATCGGCGATAGCGTCGATAACGTGCCCGGCATTCCCGGCATCGGCCCGAAGACGGCGGCGGAGCTCATCAACGAGTTCGGTTCACTGGAAGCGCTGCTGCAGCGGGCGAATGAAATAAAACAACCCAAGCGCCGTGAATCCGTCATCCAACACGCGGACGCCGCGCGCTTGTCCAAACGGCTGGTGGAATTGAAATGCGATTGCACCGACATCCCGCCGCTGGATGAGTTGAAGGTCGTCGCCCTCGATTCCGTGAAGCTAGCCACCTATCTCAAAGAAAATAATTTCACCTCGCTGCTGAACCGCGTGGTGACGAAGTATAAAGTGGATGCCGCAAGCCTGCCCGCATCATCGTTCCACTCCCCCCTTGAGGCGGAGTCAAATCGCATGAGCGATGTGGTGGGGGGAGCGACTGTGCCATCACCCCCCACCGGCTCGCTTCGTTCGCCGACTCCCCCGCAAGGGGGGAGTATTTCTCCGGTAGAAATCACCTACACCTCCGTGCGTGATGAAACTGCTTTACGCGAATGGGTCACCAACGCCACCGCCGCCGGGCATGTCGCGTTCGATCTCGAAACCGATTCGCTGCGCGCCCGCTCCGCCATTATCGCCGGATTCTCGCTGTGTGTAGAGGCCGGAAAAGCCTGTTACATCCCCGTCAACCACCGCGAAGAACGCGCTGGCGGCGCGACCGACCTCTTCGGTGAAACCGCTGGCGGCAAGGAATGGGCACGCTGCGGGAATCAGCTGACGCTGGAACAGGTGCTCACCCACCTGAAGCCGTTGCTGGAAAATCCTGCTGTGCTCAAGATCGGCCATAACATCAAGTTCGACATGCTGGCGCTGAAACAGCATGGCGTGAACGTGACGCCGATCGAGGATACGATGCTGCTTTCCTATTGCCTCTCGGCGGGAAAGAATACGCAGAACATGGACGACCTCGCCGCTTCCATCCTCGGTCACACGACGACATCGTACAAAACCGTCACCGGCAGCGGCAAAGCGCAAGTCACCTTCGATTGCGTGCATATGGATACCGCCACCCATTACGCGGCGGAGGATGCCGACATCACGCTCCGCCTCTGGCAGGTGCTGAAACCCCAACTCATCGCCGAGCGCATGCTGACGCTCTACGAAACTATCGAACGCCCGCTCGTCCCTGTCATCGTACAGATGGAATATGAGGGCGTGAAGGTCGATGAAGCTCGTCTGCGCAGCCTCTCCAAAGAATTCGAGATTGACATCGCCGCTCTGGAAAAAGAGATTTTCACCATCGTCGGCCACCCCTTCACCATCGGCTCACCGAAACAATTGGGCGAAGTATTATTCGATGAGATGAAACTGGAAGGTGGCAAAAAATCAGGCAAAAGCGGACAGTACGGAACCGATGCAGGTATCCTCGAAGCCTTGGCGGAAGAGGGGCACCCCATCGCCAACAAAGTGCTCGAATGGCGGCAACTCTCCAAACTCAAAAGCACCTACACGGACGCGTTGGTCAACGAAATCAACAAGAACACCAAACGCGTCCATACCTCGTATGCGCTGGCCGTCGCCTCCACAGGCCGCCTCAGCTCATCAGACCCCAACTTACAGAACATCCCCACACGCACCACGCAAGGCAAAAAAATCCGCGAAGCCTTCATCGCCGCGGAAGGCTTCAAACTCCTCTCCGCCGATTACTCGCAGATCGAGTTGCGATTGCTGGCGCACGTCGCCGACATTCCCACACTGAAAGAAGCCTTCCGCACGGGCGCGGACATCCACACCATCACCGCCAGCCAGATGTTCGGCGTCCCCCCTGAGCAGGTGACGGGGGATTTGCGCCGTCAGGCGAAGACGATCAATTTCGGCATCATCTACGGCATCAGCGCCCACGGCCTCGCCGCGCGCCTCGGTATTGGCCGCGCGGAAGCGGGGGCGTATATCAACGCCTATTTCGAGCAATATCCCGGCATCAAAGCCTACATGGAAAGCATGAAACAATTCGCGCGTGAGCATGGCTATGTCGAAACCCTCTGGGGCCGCCGTTGTCACGTCCCGGGCATTCTCGACAAGAACCCCGCCCGCCGCCAATTCTCCGAACGTGCCGCCATCAACGCTCCATTACAAGGCACGGCGGCAGACATCATCAAACGCGCCATGATTGCCGTGGATAAGCTATTGAAGCAGGGCACCTACCGCTCCCGGATGCTGCTTCAAGTGCATGATGAACTGGTCTTCGAAATTGCCGATGGCGAAGAATCGTTGGTCGAAAAAATCAAGAAAGCTATGGAACAGGCCGCTAACCTCTCCGTGCCGTTGGTCGTGGATACGGGCCTCGGCCTGCATTGGGGTGAGATTCACTAAACTGTCATAATTCCCGGATAGTCTTAATAAGCTAAAAGGGGAGGGGATATGCGGTCACCCACGGTGGTTATTGCGAATGACGTATTAGGGCGGATCGAAACGCTCAAGGAAAAGCTGGTTCCCGTAGCGGTGCTGGAAAATCTTTCAGAGCAATTGTATATGCTGGGAATCGGTGCTGAGTCATCCCCTGACGCGTCGCGACTTCTGGAGATGATTGCCCACCCGGTCAAGATAGCGCCGCTGACGCCGTATAATGCCGATGATTACTCCCGGGAAGTGGCGTATGACGATCTGGCGCTTTTCACGGACAGAAACCCGCTGGCGGAATTAAGAGCCCAGGTGATTGAATCTATCCGCCCTCTTAATCCTGAATTGGCTCTGTATATCGATAAAAAAGGCGTTTCCGCCGAATACTGGCGCGGAAATGACGAACGCTGCCCGACGCATCGTCGCCAATCGGTTGTTTCCCATGTGGCGGGGGTAGGGACAGGCGCACTCTCTCCCGGACAGGAGCGCAACAATTTCAATATCCTCATTCATGGAAAAATGCTGAGTGAAGAGAATATGAACCGCTGCATTGCCGCGGTGGAATCCGTTGCGGTACTGGATCATGTGATTTCGCCCTTTGTCGGGAAAGCAGCCGAACAATTCCATTATGCCATGGCTCAGCAGGCGAAACTCGATACTGCAGTCCAAGATATGATTAGGAAGCAATTACGTTAACCCCATTCCTTCTGGACAGTCTGTCCGCCTCCCGATAAGTAAGAATAGCTTGGGGGCGTAGCTCAACGGTTAGAGCAGGGCGCTCATAACGCCTTGGCTGGGGGTTCAAATCCCTCCGCCCCCACCAGCCTCGTTTCTCGGCTTACACATTGTAACCATAATTTCACACTGTGTGTGTGGAAGTTCAATTACTAATGGCTCCATTGGAAATGGAGGCTATAATGGAAAGCGAGTATGATTTTAAACGCTACTGCGGCGTTGGCTTTCGTTTCGGTGGCTTAGAATTTGATGATAATCAGAAAGTCATTGGGTATAAATTACTGTTGAACCCTTCACCCTTTGCAACACCAGCAACGAGAGCAGGCATGAAAGATGGTGATACCATTATAGCCGTTGATTCCTATAATAACGATACATGGGAACCTACGGACAGCCATCAGGAACACTACTTATTCAGAGGGCCTGCGGATAGCAAGGTAGGGGTGCGTTATATCAGTCAAGAGACTCAGTCTATTAAGGAAATTGTTTTGGTGAGGGATTATATAGTGGAGTATCTTGACCCCGGGCCCATTCCACAACTGTCTATTGAAAGCAAGGATACCATACCGTTAGAGAAAAATTCAGGGTGTGAATTTATGAGTTCTGAGGCAGATACACCTGATCATGGGCTTGGATCATTTAAGGCTGCAAATACTCTGACTCACCGGGAGCGGGTTTAACACCAAATTTTTTGCAGTCGGCAAATCAACTCAATCACACTGTAGTATATCAATTTTTACAGATTGTAACTGTGTTGATTTTCGTCTAGACACGTACCTCTTCAAAAGGGGTGCCGCCGCATGTCTGATATTGTGATCTTCATTTTCGTCGGGTTCTTTGCGCAGTTGATCGACGGGGCGTTGGGGATGGCGTATGGGCTGTTCAGCACCTCCGTCCTCCTCAGCTATGGCGTTCCGCCTGCCACCGCATCGGCCAGCGTCCATGCGGCGGAAGTATTCACCACGGGCATCTCCGGTTTCTCCCATTGGCGCTTCGGCAATATCGATTTCAAGTTCCTGCGCCGGCTCGTGCCTGCGGGGATGATCGGCGGAGCGATCGGGGCGTATATCGTCAGCGAGGTACACGTCGATACCATCAAGATGTTCGTTGCCATTTATTTGACGGGGATGGGTATCTACATCCTCCGCAAGGCCTTCCGCAAGCTCGGCCCGGCGAATCGCAATCCAAAATTCCTGCCGCTTTTGGGATTCTCCGGCGGCATGCTCGATGCCATCGGCGGCGGCGGATGGGGACCGCTCGTCACCAGTAATCTGGTGGGCCAGGGCGTCACGCCGCGCTTTGCCGTGGGCTCCACCAACCTCGCGGAATTCTTCGTCACCCTCACCATCTCGGCAACGTTCGTGGTGACCATCGGGCTCGATCTCTGGCCGATCATCACCGGACTCATCATCGGCGGTGCACTGGCCGCACCCATCGCCGCGATGGTCGCCAAGCGCGTACCCGCGCGTGGGCTGATGATCACCGTGGGTGCTATCATCGTCTTGCTTAGCCTGCGCACGCTCTATCTGACCTTCGCCTGAGCGTGTGAGTTGTTGCGATGCACCGAGGATTGCCTACTATAAAGGTTGCGGTTGCAGGTTGATTCGGGCAAGTTCGGCCAACAGTCACATGAAGGGATGAGATTTATGGGTAGCCGCGCTTTCCTTTTGCTAATCTGCTTGCTTGCAGCCGTTGCGGGGGGAAGCTTCCTGTTCCTGCAAAAGCAGAAGGATGTGGAGACCATCGGTTATGTCGATCAACCCAATTCGAGCGTCGTCCATCGTTCGGCGATGCAGGTGTTCGGTTGGGCGGTGGATAGGGACGGTATCGCCTCGGTCACCGTGACACTGAACGGTGTGACCATGCCTGCCACCTATGGCCTGAAACGCCGTGACATCGGTAAAACCTATCCTGACTATCCCGATTCTCAGCTGAGCGGTTTCTTCCATACGGCACGGCTGACGGAAGGCCAGCACACGCTGGAGGTTACCGCCACCGACAAGAAGGGCAACCAGAAAATCCTCCTCTCCCGCACGATCAGCCACCCCAAGCGGGATGATCGCTGGAAGGAGTTATTGGAAGAGCGTGGTGACAGTAACGATCTGTTCCATATCCTCTTCGCCACCAGCGGTGTTTCCGGCGTGGTGACGGACAAGAACGGCACCCGCGCCATCAGCGCCAAGCCCAACTCCGTCGCCGACATCCCCGCGCAATACGGCCCGCTCAACAGCGCCACCATCAAGGCAGGCTTCCGCACCGCAGTGCTGTTCATGCGCACGACGAAAGGCCGCGAGAAGGATTGGGTGTTCGACCCCGATTTCAACCCCATGGGCCCGAAATGCAATGGTAAGATCATCGCCGAGGATTCCCTGAACGGCGTCCTCGCCACCGCGATTAAGTATAAAACCCCCGTGTTGCTGACGCTGAACGGCGGCGTGTGGGCAGATGCCGGGTGTGACGCGCCGGAGTGGGACATCGGCGACGAACTGGAGAAGGACAAGAAGAATTGCCAGTGGAACAACAAAGACGAGGTGATGGCGGATAATTTCCTGAAGACGCTCCCCGGCTCCATGGCCGCCCCCGAACTCGCCCGTAGCCTTACCTTTAACGTCTACGCCGACCAGTACCGCCATTACAAGAAGCGCAATATCCAGGATGCCGCCCGCCGTATCGCACAGTTCGCGCAGAAGCATCCGGACCTGTTTGCGGGTATCACGTTGGAGCCGGACCTCTACATCAATCCCTTCGTGGAAGGGGAGGTGGAGAAACAATGGTATGATTACAACCCGGATACCATCAAGCAATTCCAGCACTGGCTGGCAGGCACCGGCCCCTATGCAGGCGAAGGTCCGCAAGACCTCCGCGCTTACGCCCGCGAGAAACCGCTGACGCTGGAGGAGGTGAATAAATTCAGCGGCAAGACGTTTACAAACTGGCAGGAAGTCGCCCCGCCGCGAGAGTTTCCGCGTTTCCCCGTCGGCTACTGGGCGGGTGATCGTTGGGTGAATGAATGGGTCGTCTTCCGCCGTCACCTTGTGGACTGGCATTATGACGAAATGTCCCGTTGGGTGGAAGAGGCGGGTATCCCCTCACGCATGATCTTCACCGCGCAAGGGTTTCAGGCTCCGCAGGACAGTTCCATGCCGCTCGCCAATCACGTGACCAGCCCGGTGAAGAATTATGACGATGCGGGCGTCAGTATTGAAGGCTCCGCGCCGACGCACGGGCATCTCGGCGCGATCGTCTACGGGCAGAGCGCCTTGAACGACATCGCGATGGAGGGCAAGGAAAGCCTGTTCGCCATGTTCCGTAAAGTAGACCCCGACTGGGCCATCGTCGAACACAACACATCCACCTACAATGCGCCGCAGACGTTGGCCGGATTCGATAAAGGCTATCGTACCATGCGCGAGATGTTCAATTACGACGCGCGCTACGTCTCGCCCATGGCATGGAACGGCTCCAACGGCCTCTTCGCCGACGATCCGGCCTTCTCCGCCTATACCGCCATCCGCAATACCCCGCTGGAGGAAGCGATGCAGGAATTCATGGCCAGCCACGCCAACCTGCCGCGCCGTGCGCTCTATTGGGGGTTCGGCACGGTGATGCTGGCGGAGGATGACGGCTGGAAAGTGCAGGAAGGCGGGGAGGGTGTCGCCGAGAACGGTGCGCTGAAACTCATCCCCTCTGGTGAGCGCCTCGTCCTCATGTCACCACTGGCATATAGTTTTCCCAAAGCACAGCATGACTTACTGATACTGGGTACGACGCCGGAATGGGTGAAGGCAGTAAAAGTGGAAGCAGTGATGGAAGACAGCACCGTTGACCTCGCACCGAAAACGGAGGCTACTAAGCTGACCTTCACCAAGGCAGGATTGGAAATACCACTGGTCTGGCCTGAAGCGAAAGGCGAGGTGAAACAGGTGCGGTTAATACTCTATCCCAACGCCGTATCCGAGCCGTGGCTGATGGATTACGTGGTGTTCTATCCCACGCGCAAGGCGGCTGATTAATCCGACGGTAAATGCGGCGGCCTAACCCATTACTCGTCATTCCCGCGCAGGCGGGAATCCAGCGCACCGCGTCTGCGGTGCAGGAAAACCCCTTTGAGTGGATATATCGCGCCCACGGCGCTCTCGACTGGATTCCCGCCTGCGCGGGAATGACCAGGGAAAAGGGAAATGACGGAGTTAAGGGAGGGCCATGTGAAGTATACAATAGCTACTGTAATGGGCGGTTAAAAAACCGCAAACACTACTTCTTCCCCGAGAAGAACGCCCAGATAACTTCCGCCGTCTTGATGTCGCGGCTGGACTTGCCGTGGAACATGGACGCGATGGGCGCTTTGACGCCGGGAATCATATGCCCGCCGCCTTCGATGCTGTAAAGCTCCACATCCGCGCCCGGCGTGCAGTTGACGAAATGCTTGCGCGTCACCGTGGAATCATCGTCCGAATCCTTATCCGGCAGGGCGATGACGTCGGTATCCTCACCGCATTTATTGTTCTCCGTCCAGAGCGCGACGGTTTCGTCGGTGGAGACGAGGTTGCCATATTCCTTATTCTTGATGGTCACCGGCCCGCCGTCATATGGCACGACGG
>JBGTBD010000064.1:0-24352 GCA_041749475.1 Rickettsiales bacterium | reverse complement strand
CCATCCTGGAGGCGGTCGCGGAATCCTCGCGCATCACACAGAATGTTACCGTTATCACCGAGCATGTACGCAGCCGCCTCGCCCGCCAGATCTCACAGTCCGTCACCAACCCAGACGGCTATATCCCGCTGGTTGCGCTTTCTGCCTCATGGGAGCAGATCTTCGTCGATTCCCTCTCCGGTCAGGGGGACGAGAAAACGCTTAGCATGGCCCCGAGCAAGATTCAGGAATTCATTACCTCCGTCCGCTCGAAATTCGACCAGTACGGGATGCAGGGTGAAAGTCCGGTACTGCTCACCAGCCCGCGCATCCGCCCCTATGTCCGCTCCATCATCGAGCGCTTCCGCCCGCATACCTCCGTCATCTCGCAGAACGAGATTCACCCCCGTGCGCGTATCCGCACCCTCGGCCAGATATAGGGGCGGGATAGGACATGCGTCTCCGCACCTTCCATGCCGACGATATACTGGGCGCGATGCAGCTGGTGCGTGACGAGATGGGGGACGAGGCCATCATCATCGCCACCCAGCGCGGAACTTCCGGCAAAGGCGTCACCGTCACCGCAGCGATCGACGAAGAAGAGATCGACTTCACCACCCCGCCCGCGACGCATGATTATCAGGAAAAACCCGCCGCCAATAATAACCAGCCCCGCGCCCCTTATGTCGCGATTCCCGATTATTTCATCCGCGATCTGCAACAGGTATTGGCCTATCACGGCATCACCGGTATATTGCTGGAAGAGATATTGCGCGAACTTCGCCACATGCCCAAACCGGAGGATGATTCCTCCGCCAGCATGGAACGACTGCTCACCGAACTCCTCCCACGCGTCTGCCGCTTCTCCAACCTTCGCTTCTCAGACCCCGGCACGAAACTGATCTTCATCGGCCCCCCCGGTGCCGGAAAGACGCTCACCACCGCCAAGCTTGCCAGCCGCGCTGTCACCGGCGGTCATAAGGTTGTGGTCATTTCCACCGATTACAAACGCGCGGGCGGAACCGAACAGCTCTCCGCCTTCACCGACATTCTCGACATTGAACTCAACATCGCCTCCAGCCGTAGCGAACTGAAATCCATCCTCGCTGATTGCGACCCGGAAGCGCGTATCTTCATCGACAGTTCCGGTGCCAATCCCTATGAATTTTCGGAACTCAAAGAATTATCTGAATTCGCAGGACTGATGGAGTTGAAACCTGTCCTCGTCTACCCCTCCGGCAGCGACCCGCAGGAAGCCTCGGAAATCTCGCAAGCCTTCTCCTTCCTCGGCGTCGAACACATGATCGTCACTCGCACTGACGCCGCCCGCAGGTTCGGAAGTGTGTTGACGGCGGCGCACGGGGCAGGTATTGCCATATCACACCTTACGGGTAGCGAAAAAGTGCTTGGGCCGTTTCAGGAGGCCACTCCCAAAGTCATGTCCCATCTGCTGATGCGCCAACGCAAGGAAACCACAGGAAACGTATGAACGAACCGCTCATAGTCCCACAAGCCAATAACATCTTTGCGGTTGCCTCCGGCAAAGGCGGGGTGGGCAAGACGTGGCTGTCCGTCACCCTGTCGCACCTCTTCGCCCGTTCGGGCCGCCGCGTATTGCTGTTCGACGGCGATATCGGCCTCGCCAATGTGGACGTACAGCTGGGCCTGACGCCTGAACGTGATCTTTCTACCGCCATCTCCGGTAAATCGACCCTGCGTGAAAGCGTCATAGGCTATCACGGTGGGTTCGACATTCTCGCCGGTCGCTCCGGCTCCACCAGCCTCGCCTCCGTCGCCGCGACCCGCCTCAATGCGCTGCGCACCGACCTGCTCGACCTCTCCCGCAGTTACGATGCGGTCTTTATCGACCTCGGTGCGGGTATCGAACAATACGTCCAGTTCATGGCTTCCGTCGCCTCCCGCGTCATCGTTGTCATCACGGACGAGCCGACGTCCCTGACCGACGCCTATGCCTTCATCAAACTCTGCGTCACCAAACTGCACAACCCGCAGATCTACATCATCGTCAACCAGGCCGCGACCCAACGCGAAGGCGAGAAGACCTACGGCTCACTGGAGAAAGCCTGTCAGAATTTCCTCAACTTCACACCGCCCCTTCTCGGCATCGTCCGTAAGGATAACAAAGTGAAGGAAGCCATCCGCAGCCAAGTCTCCATCATCGAGAAATCCTCCTTCACCTTAGCCGCGACGGATGCCGCCGCCATCTCCATCAAACTGATGCAGATGTTATAAGTAGTGTTTTCTCTTCACCTAATATAGTTTGAGCACTCAACAACTCGGGTTCAGCGGCTCATGATTGCCTACTGTATATTCTACTATCTTCTCGGCGGCATTGCGATCGGCCTTGGCTTACACCGGATGCTAGCGCATCGTGCGTTGACCTTGCCAAAATGGCTAGCCTATCCCATCATTACACTCAGTATCCCAGCAGGAACACCCGTTCAATGGTGCGGAAATCACCGTTTCCATCACGCTCATACAGATGTCCCGGAAGACCCGCATTCACCCCATATATCAGGTTTCTGGTATGCTCACGTCGGCTGGTATATTGGCACAGATAACCGCGCTTTGTGTATTCTCTACTCACTCGCAGGCCCGTTACGCATGCTGTTCGACAGCCTCTGGCGTCCCCGTACGAACCAGCAATATAATTATCTCTCTAAGGATATCGCCCGCGATCCGTACTATGCATGGCTCAGCAAACGGGTTCCCTACATGTTCATGATGTGGCTCCATTTAGCATTGTTCTTCGGCGTAGCTTATTCTATCTCCGGCTGGTCAGGAATTTGGATGTTATGGGGATTAATAATATTCATGTTTAACGGCAGCGACGCAATCGATTCCGTCGCCCATATCGTAGGTACACAGCCGTATCGCGATAGCCATCAAGCCCGCAACCATTGGTTGCTCGGCCTCATCACTCTTGGCGAGGGATGGCATGCCAACCACCATTCATTTCCATACAGCGCAAAGCACGGTCTGCTTGCCGGTCAATTCGACTGGACGTGGCACACCATCCGGCTATTAAGATATCTGAAACTGGCGACTGATGTGCAATTGCCCAGCACCGCTTCCATACAAGCAAAATTGAGTGTAAATAATGCATGATGTCTATATCAACAGCTTCGGCGCTTTCCTTCCCGGTGAGCCGATTCCCAATTCCGCAATGGAACAACATCTGGGGTATATCGGCGGGAAACCATCCCGTTCCCGTGCGCTGGTCTTGCGACAGAACCGCATCAAAACGCGTCACTATGCGCTGGACGCCACGGGCAAGGCACACCATACCAATGTTGACATGGCCACCCGATCTATTCGTGACGCAGTCGAGAAATCCGAAGTAACGCTGGATGACATCACATATCTTGCAACCTCTACAACCATAGGGGATGTGTTGCTACCCGGCCTCGCCTCGCATGTCCACGCCGCACTCGGCATTAGGCCTATCGAGGTCGCCAGTTTTCAAAGCGTCTGCGCTAGTTCTCTAATGGCTTTAAAATCTGCATACTTACAGGTAAAATCCGGTGAACATACCTGTGCCGCGGTCAGCGGTAGCGAATTCGCCAGCCGCTATTTCCGCCCCGGTTTCTATGAACATACCGACGCCTATAAGCAAACGGGTGAAGTACCGTTCAACGCCGATTTTCTACGCTTCACTCTATCGGACGGCGCGGGTGCGGCGATTCTGGAAAACAAACCGAATGATCGCCAACTCTCTTTCCGTATCAAATGGGTGGATATCCGCTCCTTTGCCGACCGTTTCGATATGTGTATGGTGGGCGGCGCGGTGAAAGAAGAGAACGAATGGAAATACTGGGGAGATTATGAAAGTCCCCTCGCGGCTGTGCATGCCGGCGCATTGATGTTGACGCAGGATTTCGACCTTATCAAGCAAATGATTCCCGTCTGGATGTCGCATTATCTTGATCTGATCAAACAGCAGAGAATCCTCATCGAGGACATCGACCATGTATGTTGTCATTATTCGTCGCAATCCTTACGGGATGAAACCATTACTCTGCTGAAAAAATCCGGTGTGATGATCGATGAAGAAAAATGGTTCAGCAACCTTTCTACCAAAGGCAACACAGGAACCGCCTCCATCTTTATCCTGCTGGAAGAATTCTACCGCAGCGGCCGTGTTAAAAAAGGCGATACCGTCCTCTGCCAAGTCCCTGAAAGCGGACGCGCCATCAGTGGGTTCATGCTATTGGAGGCTGTATGAGCAACACGGAAGTACGTAACGTAATGCGCGGTCTTGTAGAAGTCTGGACGGATTTTTCTTCCTCGCTTTCCACCGTGCCGATCATTGAAAAACTCCAGCGCGGAAAATTTCGTCTGGAGGATTATCAGCGCCTGCTCATCAACCATCGCCAGCAGGTGATCGAAGGCTCCCGCTGGATCGCGCGTGCCGCATCGAGCATTACGGGAGAATATGCTGAACAACGCTCCCTCTTCCTCAAACACGCCGTAACCGAGCATCGCGATTATACTATGCTGGAGGATAATTACGTCTCCATCGGTGGTAAACGTGACGCCATCCTCATCGCGGAGAAGAACATTGGAACCGAAGCATTGCACGCCTTTATGTATCAACGCGCAACCGAGCCCAATCCGTTTGACCTCCTCGGCGCGATGTTCATTATCGAAGGGTTAGGTCAGAAGAAAGCGGGGGAATGGGGTAAAGCCATCCAAAAGCAGCTACAACTGGAGGACAGCCAAGTCAGCTTCCTCCTTTATCATAGCGCCAATGATGAAGATCATATGCAGCAATTCGAGGATACGCTTGCATCCGGTATTCTGGAGATTAAGAACATGGACAGGCGCATCGTGAAGACCGCGAAAATCGTGGCGCGCCTTTATCGCCTTCAACTGGAAGAAATCGGGAATAGCTGATGCAGTATGATCTTAACCAGCACGACTATTCCAATCCCGACCCTTGGGTTGCTTTAGCGCTGGATAGAAGCACCTTTTTCGATACCAATGCCAAAGCCGCACTGATGCGCAATAACGCGTCACGCTCGCGCGGGTTCGTGCTTCCTGTCATTCGTCCATTCGCACGGTTGTCTATCGCACTGATTCAAATCATACGTCTCATCGTGCCTAATCATTTTTCTTCACCCCAGCTGTTGCACAGGATCATCGTCTGGGGCATGAAATATGTTGTTAGCCCTGAAGCCAATTACCTCATCTTCCGCCACTTTCATATCGGCAGTCAGATACTCCGCTTTCTGGGGGATAACATCCAAGGTGTCGAAGTAAAATCTCATCCCCTGCACCCGGTGACGTTCGATGATTTCCTCAATAACACCTTTGTGCAGCATGATCTCAACATCTATAATTTCATTGTGCAGGTGAATGCGCAATTAAATGCGCAAGGATTGAGCATCGAAGCCGTGTCGCGTGATAATATGGATTTCTCGGCAATTGCCGATATAGACCACATGCTACCTACTATGCCTAACCGCTGGCATAACTTTCTGGATCTACAGACCGCGATAGAACTCTACACCCCCTTGTTCGGCCTCCTTCTCAGGAACAGCGATTTCTGGCGCGCAAGCAATTCCCTTCAGCTTGACGAGACCATCGCCATCTACGTTGCAAGACTATTTAACCGCGAATCCATCGTAGCGTTGGTTAGCAACAAACATCCTTGCGTGCCTTTTTCAACCCTAGAAGCGGGGTTCCGCTTGATGTTGCATGGCTTGGACGCTGAGAATCTTTACGGTTTTATCAAACATATGCGTGATGAGCCTTCTAGGGCCCCAAAAACCTGATTCATAAGGGAAAACAATTGGATGTGACATCTTACATAGATACGCTATACTGAGACAATGCAGACGCCCGCTCCTATTCCCATCAACATCCCCTTGCAGGTACAGAGCATTACCTCCGGCGGTAGCGTCACCACGACCAATATCCCTCCTGCCCTCACCGTCCTCCCGGCGGGGACGATTCTCAAAGGCAACGTCGCCGGGCGCGACCCTAACGGCAACACGTTGCTGCGCACCGAAAACGGAACGCTTGTATTGAGCTTGGGCCTCACGCTGAAACGCGGCGTGGAGATGACTATCCGGCTCGATAAAACGCAGGAACAGATGTTCGCCAAGATCATCACCATCGACGGCAAGTCGGTTCCAAAATATCTTGAATCCCAGCAGAACCTGCCCGTCGAGGATGACGTTATCATTTCCCAGCGCCCTTTGACGACCAGCCTCAGCGGCGCGCTGCAAACGGAACTGACGGAAGAACCGCTCGCCCCCTTCCCGCAATTACGGGCGATTCTATTGAGCGCCACCGCCCCGTTGCCACCCGGCACAGCGCGCCCTGAAGCCGCTGCTCAACAGACGCTTCCGCAATTGCCTCCATCACTGGAAAGCGTCATCGCGCAAGGCAAACCGGGAACGGCACTGCTCATCGAAATCCGTCAGGTACAATTCCCAGAAACCACGCAAACTCCGTTACCTGCAGCGGCGACAGCGACGGCAACAGCACCGGGCACTGCTGCACCTGCCCCGACAGTGACCACAACGCTTCCCCCCACAGCAATCACGACGACGGCGGCCGCTCCGCTTGCTACACCCACATCTGCACCGACCACACCTCTTGCGGCGAATGCACCATCTCCCTCTCCCCTCATCCCGATGGCGACCGTCACCGCACCTGCCGCACCGGGAACTCCGCAGACTTCCGCAGCACCTCCGGGAACGCCGACACCCTCACCCACCGCAGCCACTATTCCACCAAACACCCTATCTACCACCGCACCCTCTCTGGCGGCATCCCCGTTGTCCACAGGAGCAGCGCCTCTTTCCAATCCCCTCATATCCGCCACATCCGCCCCTGTGACACAGCCACTACCTGCTGCAACGCCACAAACCCTGCAACCCGCCAGCACACCCGCCGCACCATCTTCCCCTGCGCCAACACCGCAAGCGAACACAGCACAACCCGCATCACCGCACATCACCTCCACCGCAGCACCGCCTCCGCCCCCACAGGCGAACGCACCGACCGCACCTGCTTTACTGCAAGGCATCGTCGTCGGTGAAAGCGAGGGCGACAGCCTGACGATTCAGACCTCCATCGGCCTTGCGCGGGTGATGGTTCCGCAACCGCTCCCGGCAGGCACGCGCATCTTGTTCCAATTGGTGAGCGCAACGCTTCCGACGACCGATGGTGATGACGTGACCCTGATCAGCTCCACGCCCACTTCCTCCGCCAAGCAGGAATCCCTGCTGGCATTGCAGCAGATGACCTACCCCGCCACGGGTATCGGCGCATCGCCAAACCCCATCCATCTCCTGCCCCGTCCCGGGAGTGAGATGACCACGGAACTTTTCTTCCTGATGACCGCCATTAAAGGTGGCAGTGTACGTAAATGGCTGGAAAGCCAGCCCAAGCGAGAGTTGGAGAAACTGGGGGAAGCAGGCATCGGGAAACTACAACAGGATTTCGGTAACCTGCGCGGCGTCGTCACTGACACGCGTGACCAGACGCAGTGGAACCTCTACACCCTTCCCATCATGACCGGGCAAGGGCTGGAGCAGGCCAAACTCTACTACCGCGACCCACGTGAGGAAGCTTCCGCCGAAGGAAAGAAAAGCGAGGAGAGCGAACATTTCGTGTTCGACATCACCTTCTCGAAACTCGGCCATATGCAGTTTGACGGGCTGGTGCAACGCCCGGAAAAGAATAAGCTGGTGTTCGATCTCACCGTCCGTAGCACGGCCCAGCTCTCGGTGGAAATGAAGCAGCATATTCGCTCTATCTATCTGACAACACAGGAAGTTTCCGGCTTTTCAGGAAGCGTCACCTTCCATAACGGGCGGGATGCCTGCCTGCCGCTCGATACTCCACAACCGGGGGCGGATTTCAACGCCTCCTCAATCCTTGCCTAAACACCCAAAAACGGCTACATAGCGGGCATGACAGCCCTACGCGAAGCTACTAAACAACGCGCCTCATTAGCCCCCTTACAGGCGCTGGTGAAGGACGATCTCACCCGCGTGAATCAGGTACTTGTCGGCAGCATCGCGGAAGAGATACCGCTGATTGCCAATGTGGCCAGCCACATCATTGCCAGCGGCGGCAAACGCCTACGCCCCACGCTAACCCTCGCCGCCGCGCAACTCTGCGGCTATTCGGGCGAGCGCCACGTCCACCTCGCCGCTACCGTGGAACTACTCCACACCGCGACCTTGCTGCATGACGACGTGGTGGATGAAAGCACACTGCGTCGCGGGGAAGAGACCGCCAACGTCATCTGGAGCAACCAGACCAGCGTCCTTGTAGGTGATTTCATGCTCAGCCGCGCTTTCCAGTTGATGGTGGAAGACGGCAATATCGAAGTGCTGCGCATTCTTGCCAACGCCTCCGCCACCATCTCTCGCGGGGAAGTGATGCAGCTGGAGACCGCGAATGATCCGGCGACTTCCATCGAACGGTACCTCGCCGTTGTCGAAGCCAAAACCTCCGCCCTCTTCGCCGCCGCATGTGAACTCGGCGCGGTCATCACGGGCAAAAAGGAATCGCAAGCGCCGCTCCGCCAATGCGGCATCCTCCTCGGCATGGCGTTCCAACTGGTCGACGACGCGCTGGATTATTCCGCTAAGCAACAGGAACTCGGCAAGACTATCGGCGATGATTTCCGCGAAGGCAAGATCACCCTGCCCGTCATCTTATCTTACGCCCAAGGCACGAAAGAAGAACGTGCCTTCTGGCATCGCACGCTGGAGGATATGGAAAAACAAGAATCCGATCTCGCGACCGCCATCGCCATCATCGCGAAATACAACACCATCACCGAGACCCTCGCCCGTGCCCGCACCTTCGCGGATGACGCGCAAGCGGTACTCCGCAAACATTTCCCCGCATCCCCTATGCGTTTGGCATTGGAAGAAATGCTCGATTTCTGCGTCGAACGCGCGTTCTGATTTCAATTATTTCTAACTGTTAAAAACGTGTCATTCCTGCGAAAGTAGGAATACAGCGCCACATCTCCAGATGCCAGCTGGAGTTTATCCCGGCGAAGGCCGGGGCTGGCATGACGGTGGGAATTTTTACTCTTTCAGCAACCCAGCTTCAATATAGTACCGCTTCGCCCCATCATGCAGCGGCGCGGTAAGGCCCGACGAAATCATCTGCTCTTTGTTGAGCGTGGAGAGGATCGGGTGCGTGGTCTTGAAATCATCGAGACTGGTGAATACGGATTTCACGAGTTGATAGACCAATTCATCATCGACGTTCTTAGAGGTCACCAGTGTCGATCGGACGCCGAACGTATGCACATCGTTGGGGTTATTATCATACATGCCGCCGGGGATCGTCGCCGGGGCGTAGTAGCTATATTCACGCAGCAGCTTCGCGATGTCGGGGCCACTGACATCAACGATGCGCGCACCGCATCCAGAAGTTACGTCCTGAATGGAACCGTTCGGATGTCCGGTGGCGAAGACGAATGCGTCGATGGAGCCGTCGCAGAGTTTCTTGGTCTGTTCGGATGCCTTGAATTCGGTGGCCATGCGGAACACGTTCATGTTCCAACCTTTCACCTGCATGACTTCACTCATCGTCGCACGCATCCCCGAAAGCGGGCTGCCCAGATTAACGCGCTTGCCTTTCAAATCATCGATGGTTTTGATGTCACTGCTCTTCCCCGCCACCACGGTCAAGGCTTCGCTATAGAGCGAGAAGATAGAACGTAAATCACGATTCGGCCCTTGGTCGGCGAAAATACCGGAGCCGTTATAGGCATTAGCCTGCCAGTCGGATTGCGCGAAGCCGATGTCCAGATCATTGGAACGGATTGCCATCAAATTGTCGATGGAACCGCCCGTGGATTCCACGGCGCAGTTGATACCCAGTTCTTTTTTCTTCCGGTTCAGGAAGCGGCAGATCGTTCCGCCCACCGGGTAATACACCCCATTCACATCCGCCGTTCCGAGCGTGATGAATTTCCGTGCCGCGTCAGCGGGTGTCGCTTCGGCAAGAAAGATCGCGCCGAACGCAAGAGCGCAGGCAGAGGCTTTGAGTGAAGGGGAGATACGACGCATAGAGCCATTCCTTATAAGTGAGACCTGAGGGTATAACAGAGAGCGATTTCTTCTGCAACCATGCTCATATGTGGCGGCAATAGCTTAAAAAAACATTAACGCGCCGGAAGGTAACCCTGCCGACGCGCTAACCAACATAAGAAAGAAGAAGGCTTAGACGATTTTATAGACGTTGCTCATATAGTCCGTCCAGAAGCGCTCCAGGTCGAGGAGCAGCTTGTTGGTCTGGTCGAGACCGGAGACTATCTTGTCCTTTTTGCTCAGCGCATCGAGATGCATCTGGTACAAATCATCGATTTTCTTGCAGATGGCGAGGCCTTTATCGGAAAGGCGGACGCGCACCGAGCGTTTATCATGGGCGGAACGTTCCTGCACGAGGTAGCCGTTCTCGACGAGCTTCTTCACGTTATAGGACACGTTGGAACCGAGATAGTAACCCCGGTTAGTCAACTCGCCGATAGTGAGTTCCTCGGAATTGATGTTATAGAGAATCAGCGTCTGTACGTTGTTCAGATCGTCGATTTTGAGGCGCTCCAGTTCAGCCTTCACCACGTCAAGGAAACGGCGGTGCAAGCGCTCCAGCAGAAGGGTGGTTTCGATATAGGTCTGTTTCACGGGACTACCTCTCAGAATGAAATAAAAAATCTTATGGGCCTAATTTAGAACGAAAATCATTAAAAAATTATGTATTAAACACGCTCTTTAGATGGGTCGGGTCAGAAATCATATTGATTGTCACTTTCGTGCCCACGCCCACCTCGCTCTCCAGCATCACAGTTCCTTTATGTAATTCAATAAGCTTCTTGGTCAGTGGCAGGCCTAAACCTGTGCCTTCATACTTTCGGTTCAGGCCGCTATCAATTTGTCCAAAGCTTTGGAATGCTTTGTCGATGTCGTCCTGTGCCATACCGATACCCGTATCCGTGATGATGAAGCGGAAGTGTATTTTGTTATCCCCCACCGGCTTCGCTTCCGCCGCGATATGCACCCGCCCGCCCGGCTCGGTGAACTTCACCGCGTTGGAGACGAGGTTCAGGAAAATCTGGATGAACCGCACCCGGTCGGCGACGATATAGGGGATATTCTCCGGCACGCTGGCCGCGATGGTAATCTTTCCCTTCGCCGCCCGTTCGCTCATAATGGTGATACATTTCTTGATAGCTTTCTCGACACTGAATTCTTCCATCTCCAATGTTAGTTTTCCGGCCTCCGCTTTCGAGAGATCGAGAATATCGTTGATGATCTCTAACAGATGCAATCCGGAATCATGAATATCCGCCGCATACTCATGATACTTGCTGTTCACCGCCCCGAAGAGCTGGCTGGTAATAATAGACGAGAAACCAATGATGGCATTCAGCGGCGTGCGTAATTCATGACTGATACTGGCGAGGAAGCGCGACTTGGAAAGGTTAGCCGCTTCCGCTTCTTCCTTGGCTGCTTCCAGTTCCACATTCTTCTTTTGCAGCCGACGATCACGGTCTTCAATCTCCGTCAACATACTATTGAACGCCTCGATCAACGTATCGATCTCGTTCATCGAATTCTCGGTATTGTCGGGAAGGGTGACGCGTACCGAGTAATCTTTATGGATGGAGACATACAGCGCCGTATCCGCCAGTTTCAGAAGCGGCCCGGAAATGGATTGCTGCAACTTGATAGCAAGCAGATACGCAATGGTGGCGACAACGAACAGCACCAGGATAGCGGTGATCAATTGCAACTCGACATAGGAGTCGATGGAATCAAGATTTTTTGCGAGGAATATTCCGCCTGCCCTTCCGCCACTTGGCAGATGGATGAAGCGGAAGGCCTGTAATTGTCCGTCCGTGAACTCGGTAAGCTGTTGGCGGAACACTGGGCAGTTCGCCGCTTTCTCAAACTGTTCGGGCTGAACCTGCCCCGTCGGTTTGACATACCCCTTCTTATAGAAGGTATAAAAACTGCCGTCCTTTTGGTAGACGCACGCCTTCTCAATAGTCGGGTTGCCCTGGAATATTTTTTCCAGACTATCGGTGACATAACTTTGGTAATTAAAGGAGAGCGCGGTACTGATCCGCTCACCCGCGATAGCGGCCGTGGTCTCTACCTCGCTTTGCAGATTGTTCTTCTGACTCACCACGCCCATGACGGTAATGGTCGCCATGGTAATGATCATGGAGAGCAACGTCACCGACAGGATGATGAGCAGCAGGCGATGCTTGATGGAGAGTGAGGCGAATCGCATCATGGCTGCACCTCCTCAACGTCGTCCGCCAGTTCCAGTAAACGTGGATCCAGTTGCAGATGGACGTCCAGTGCGCGTTTTAAGTTTACCGCATAGGTGATTTTCCGCTCGGCATAAAGGCCGAGTTCCTTGTTCGTCTTCAGCAAACCAATCATCCCCCCCTTCCGCACGAAATCGGGTATCTCGCTGACGGTGAGGATGGGATAGGGTTTTACTACCGCGAAGATGGTCGCCAACTCCGGCTCCTGCGCCGGGTCGAGGTAGAGCAGGTGGCAATGCTTGATTAAATTCACTGGTACATTCTCCCGCAACACGATCTCATGTGTTGCCTTGTATTCTTTCAACGCTTTCTGCAATTCTTCCGTGACATGGCTGGTTCTGACGGAGCAGATCACCGTCACCCGCGTATCCTGCAATCCATTATCCGGCCAGGATACGAAATTGGCGAAGTTGAGAAGATAGAGCGCCTTGATGCGATCCTCATCCCCGATGGTCTCGACCGCGTGCGCAGATGGTATCTGCAATGTCTGCAACAACACAAAAAAGAAGCTGAGTATGACTATGCGACTTAAAAACGCCATGTCGCCCGCCCATAGACCGCACGCCCGATTTCCGCAGGCGTATTATAGGTGAACGGCGTATATTCCTGATGCCGCGCATCCAGCAGATTCTGACCGATAATGCTGAAATCGAAGCGCTCGGTAGGCGACCAGCCGAGACGAATATCCGCCCGCAGATATTCATCCACCCCCGCCCCCGCGGCACCGTTGTAATAGAGCATCGTATCGAACTGGTGCGTATCGTCGATATCCCAATAGGAGCGCAAGTTAAACTGATGATAGGGCACGGAATTCTCACGGTTGGTGATGGCCGTATTGCTGACGTCGAGATCTGCATTGAAATAGCTATATGCACCGCGCAATTTCCAGCGGTCGGTCACGTCCCAATAAGCCGCGACCTCCGTTCCGTAAGCCCTGCCCTCTCCCGTGACGCCGGGAGATAGCGGAAGGACGGTATACGTCCCCCACGGATCGAGCGTGTTGGAGTACGGCTGCCCCGCCTCATTGAGCAGCAATCTGTCATAATCGTTATAGAACACCGTGGCATCCACCACCACGTCGCGTGACAGGCGGGAACGCACCCCTGCCTCATAGGCGATAAGCGATTCCGGCTTATCGGCTTCCTGCCCCACAAACGTGAGAACCCCCTGCGGCTGCGCAGTAAGTGCAAGGCGCACATCTTCCGATGCCCGGTTGGGCGAGCGCACCGCACGCGAGATGGATGTCCACCAGGTCGTATCCTCACTCATCAGCCACGAAACCCGCGCGTTAGGCTGTACTTCGAAGCCTGAGAAATCATTATGCTCGAACTTGCTGCCGAGCGTCAGCAGCACCTCTTTATTATAAAGGTCAATCTCGTCCTGCACGAAGGCGTTGAAAGTGTCGTAACTGGCGTCGGGGTCGTTGAAATAGAAGAACTCCGACCCTTCAAGACGGTCGCTAACCAAACGGTATCCCGCCCCCCAATTCACGTCATGCCGCGCACCAATCGGCAGATGATGCTGGAACTCGGCATCGAACGTCCGCACGCGATGCTCTCCAGCAATGTCGCGCGTCCGGTGATTCTCGTCATAATATCCACGCAGCGAGATTTCAGATCCTTGCGCCAGTTTACGCTTCCACCCGAGATTGACGTTACCGCTTTCAATGGATGTCCCGCTGTGATAGTCGAACGAATAAGGCGCAAACGGCGTTGGCAATGTCCGGTCTTCTTCTGTATCCCCGGAATAATAATCTCCTTGTACCGTCATACTGTCACGGTCATTCAACGTCAGGTCACTGCGAAATTCCGCTTGGGTATAATCCCAGTCATCATGCATCCCTTTGCCGGAGCGGGACAGGCTCTCGCCGAAATCGTCATGCGAGATGCTCGCCCGATAGTGACTCTTTTCGCCAACCTTACCGCCATAGCGTGTCCCGGCTCCCGCTTCACGGTTGCCGAATCTTCCTTGCGTCAGCCCACCTTGCGTGTCTTTTGCTTCCTTGGTGATGATGTTGATAACGCCGTTGGTGGCATTCGCCCCCCATATCGCCCCCGCTGGGCCGCGGATAACTTCGATACGCTCTATGTTATCGAGGAAACGCTGCTGCTCGTTCCAATAAACCCCGCCGAAAATGGGGCTATAGACCGACCTCCCATCCATCAGCACCAGCATTTTATTGGCGAATTCTCCGTTGAACCCCCGCCCGCTGACCGCCCAGCCGCTTGACCCCGCGCGCGCCACATGCACACCCGGCGCAAGCCTGAGCGCTTCGGCGATACTCGTCACCCCCGTCCGCCGTATGTCCTCCGCCGTAATGACATAGACCGCCGCCGACGTGGTATAGGCGTTCTGGTCTTTCTTCGAGAGAGAAGTGATATTGACGTTCACCAGCTCTTCCAGCGTAGGGATGTGGGCCTCCTCTGCTAATGCAGGCGCAGCCGCCAGCAATGCGAACGCGATATGCGCTCTCATGAAATGCCGGAATGGACGTGCGAAGACGTAGGATACCATGCTCGCAGTGTAGTCGACGGCCCTTAAAATATATTTAAAATACAGGTAAATTATCGTTAATTTTCAGGCAGCAAGCGGCACTTCTTTGAGTAGGGGCGCGGCGGTATAAATCAACTGGCAGCGTATTGTTTTTGTTGGATATATCTGCTTAAGCAAAGCATGGTAAATTTCCATCTGCCGTTGGTAGATGGGCGGTATTTCTTCCCCCTCCTTCGGCGGAATTCCGGTCTTGAAATCGGCGATGAGGATGTCCGACTCCCCGATATGGAGCCGATCAATCTGCCCTGAATAGGCCTCCCCGTCCACCATGCCCACCACCGGCACTTCCGCCTGCGCCTCCGCAGAAAATAACTGCGCCACCAAAGGGGAACGCACCAGCGCCAGTATCTCCTCTCGCGCGGTAACCCGCTCCGCTTCCGACCAATGCGCGGCATGACGCGTAAGATACCCCGTGATGAACGGCTCCTGCCCACCCGCCTCCAGCGGCAGCAATTCCAGTACGCGGTGAATCACGTCCCCCCGCTTCCGCGCATCCATCCCTCCCGGCGCCGCATCACCCGATGCGGCGATATACCCCGTCTCCTCCCTCACCCGTGACGGGCTGAGGAACCGCCTCTGCTCCACATGCATCTCCGGAGGCACGTGGAAATAGGTGGGCATCGCACGGGTTGTCGTAGGCGTTGCTGGCCGGTGCGCTTTCGCATCCCCTGCATTAGATACCGAAAGAATGGCGGATTGCTCTTTTCCCGAAAACGGCACATGTGGGTAGGCTGCGCTCCATTCCACAGATGTTACTCCCGGCATGGTTTGCATTGCCTGCGCCACGACGTTATACGCGCATTCCTTATCAGCCTTGCGCTTGCCATCCCCCACCGCACTAATGTAAAGCCCGGCTTCAGGGCGCGTCATCGCTACATAGAGCAGGCGGAGATATTCCTGTTTCATACCCCGCTCCTGCGCCTGATACAGATGCTCAAGCGGTTCCGGGCATTCCGTCTTACTCCGCAGATACCATAATTGCTGCGACGCATCGACGAACAGCTTATCCCTGTCCTGCGGGGTGGATGTCATGTCGGGCAGGATGACGAGTGGCGCTTCCAGTCCTTTGGCGGCATGAATGGTCATGATGCGCACCTTGCCGGAGGATTGCTGCATCTCGCGTTTCAATTCCGTCTCGCGCCCCTGCATCCATTGCACCCAATGTTGCAGGCTCACTTCCGCCGCATACTGCTCCTCATAACCTAGAAGGTCGGAGTACATGATGTCCAGTATCTCTCCCGTCTCCTCACCCATCCGGCGCAGGAACCGCTGATGCCCGCGACGCACGATCAACAGCTCGGAAAATAATTCATAAGGCGTCACGAAATCCACGCGCGACAGGAAATGTGATAACTCTTCCACCGCGAATGCGGTGGCCTCGGAAATGGTACGACGTGATTGCAGCATCGCCCAGAGGGACGCCCCTTCGCGCTGCACGGCGACATCGAATAATTCCTGTTGCGAGAATCCATAAAGTGGCGACATCACTATCTCCGCCAGCGCCAGATCATCCTCCGGGTTCAACAGGAACGAAGCGAAGCTGATCAGGTCTTCCACTGCGATATGCGCGTTCAGCACCAGCCTGTCCACTCCCGCGACGTGTATCCCCTGCTCTTTCAGCAACCGGGCAAGCGTATGCACCAGCATATTGCGCCGCCGCACGAGGATAAGAATATCCCCCGCCGCGACCGGAACCATCGTCCCGCCCACGTTCCTGCCATGCATCAACCAGCTACGGATCACCTGCACGATCTGCTGCGCCTGCCTTAGCTCCTTACTGGCCGCAACGCGCCGCGTATCCGGCAACCGCCACGCGACATCCTCTTCCTTCTCCACCACCAGTTCCGGCCATAATTCCACCACACTGCCACGGTGCTGATGATACGCCGAATGTGTCACCGCATCCCCCTCCGGCATCGCCTGCTGTAACGCCGCATCCACCACATGCAATATGCTGTTTCCTGAACGGAACGACACCGTCATCGGCACTTCCGCGAAGGGCTGCCCCGAAGCGTGCGCCATCGCATGTAGATGCTGCAACATCGTGCGGTAATACTCAGGGTTCGCGCCCTGGAAACTGAAGATGGATTGCTTCTGATCCCCCACCACGAAGAAGGTGCGCTGCACCTCACGCGCTCCATTGCCGGAGAAAAATTCCTGCACTAATTTCAGCACCAAATCCCATTGTTCAGGGCTGGTATCCTGCGCCTCATCCAGCAATAAATGATCGATCCCGCCATCCAGCTTGAACAACACCCATTCCATCATGTCCGACCGCGTCAGCAGGTTCCGCGCTTTGACGATCAGATCATGGAAATCGAGGATGGAATGTTCCTGTTTGATCGCCCCATAAAAATAATAGAACATCTTGACGATGACCCGCGCCGCTGCGCTTTCTGTCTCCACCCGCAACTGTCGTTCTGACGCGCGGTAGCGTATCGCCGCCGCCACTAGCGTATCAAGCTGCGCTGCGATATCGGGAACCGCTTTGGCCACACCGTCATTAAAAAGTTTCGCCCGCAACGTCCCCTTCCCTTTGTCGATGAAAAGCCCTTTCATCAATGCGTGGATAGCAACATCGTCATAATAATTTCGAGCAAAACATTGCTGCAGCATTTCACCCGTGGCTTTATCCTGAGCCTTACCGCTCTGCAGTATAGGACAAAGCCCCCGCAGCCGCTTGATATACTCCGGGTCAAATGCCCATAGCGCCTCTTTCAATCCCGCAAATGTCGTAGCATATCCCGTAAGCTGCACCTTATCCGCCTCATACTGCGCCAGCGTATATTGCTCCAGCCACGGCTCCAGCACATGCCGACGGGTGATGCATTCCTTGATGATATTCTCCGCCGCGAATTCGCCCCAACTCGATAAAAACGCGACGGCATGGAACAACGGATTATCCTCCTCCACCGACGACAATGCCGACATGAAGGACGCCTTACTGCGATGCAGCAGCGCCAGTTGTCTGTCATCCTCCGCCAATTGGAAAGAAGGGCTGACCCCCGCTTCCAACGGAAACCGTTCCAATAACGACTGACAGAATCCGTGAATCGTCTGGATACGTAGGCCCGGCACTTCCTCCCTTACCAGCGAGAACAACATTCGTGCGCGGATGCGTGTAGCAGAATCAGGCGGCGCGCCATTCAGACGCTGCAACGCATCAGCCAGGGCAGCATCATCCATCACTACCCATTTGCGTAATTCTTTCTCAATACGCGCCTGCATTTCAGCGGCAGCGTTTTTGGTAAAAGTGATACACAAAATACGCGACGGCGCATTACCGGCCAGCAACAAACGAAGCACACGATCCACCAGCACCTTGGTTTTGCCGGAGCCTGCATTGGCCGTCACCCAGATGGAGCTCCCCGGATTCGAAGCACGGTGTTGCAGCGCGTCGGGGGAGAGGGCGTCCATCTCTATCCCATCATCCGCGTGCCTGCTTCGGCGTCGCTATAGAGCGTATATTGCCGGGAATTGAACAGCTGGTAATGCCACCACTCATTGCGGTAAAAATCCCACCCTGCACAGGTCATGATACCGAGCAATAATAGGCGGTTGCGGATGGCTTCTTCCGAAATTCCCTCCGCCCCGTGGTGCGACAGCGGCGTGAACGCATCGAACGCCGTCCCCATATCCAGCTCATCACCCTTCGCATCGATCAGCGTAAGGTCTATCGCCACGCCGCGTGAATGCGGGGAACCTTTATTTGGGTCAGCCAGAAAATCGGGGTCGGGCGTATGGTTCCACAACTTCCACTGCGCTTCTGTCGGACGGTACGCATCGAATAATTTGAACCGATAGCCAAGATGCGCCGCGCGGGCGATGGCGCGCTGCAACGCCTCCGCCGCATCCGTATGCAGGTAACACGCCGCACTGCTATAGACCGGAACCCCGGTGAAATTACGTGCCGTCGCGTAGGCGATGTCGATCTCGACATCGAACTCCGGCGCGGCAATTTCACGCAACATGTTCATGCTCATGCTGCACGACGGGCGCAACAATGTGGTAATGCGGATTCGCCGATTTCACCGCCGCTTCGCACCGTGCGCTGAGCTGCTTGCGCGTCTCGCCCTGCTGCAATGCGGTAGCAGGGTGGTAATGGATACGCACATCGATGCGTGCATTGCCGAGGAACGTCCAGAAATGCCGGAAGAAATCCGCATTGCCGTACCATGCCACACGCGGCCAGTTCTGGTCATCCATCGGCTTGCCATCCACTGCTTCATAGATGATGCTGACCGGCTGGACAGGAAGCGGTTCCGCCCCGTTCCACTGTTCCGCCAGATTGAACAGGGAGGACTTGAACGGCAACATGCTGCGCCCGTCCCCCGTCGTCGCCTCAGCGAAAATGCAGATGACTTTCCCGGCATGCAATTCTTCCTGCAGCAACGCTTGCGTCTCTTTAGTCTTGGTCGGTGTGCGATCTACAAACACGACGTCGAATCGACTCACCAATGCCCCGATAGCAGGCCAACGTTTGACGCTTATTTTCGGGGTGAAGATGATGTCATGTTGCGCACTTGCCCAGATAACATTCACGTCACAATAGCTGACATGGTTGCCGATCAGCAATGCCGGGCCGCGGACCATCTCCCCTTCTTTCTTGATGCGGATATTGCACACCGCCATCACCGATTGTTGGAATTTACGCTTCATCAGCGCTTTGGTGGAACTGCGCTTCATCCCCACAAGGTCACACGCCAACATACAGAGATAGGACGTCACCCCCAGAAATAATAACAGAACGGCTTTAAAACTGGCGCGCAGCGAACGCATCACTCACTCTTCTCGGCATCGATTTTTGCACCATATTTCGAGGCGTATTTCTGGCCTACCAAATCGGTGCGGACGACAACGCTGACATCCGTCGTATTATACGCATGATCAAGCACCGCGCCATTACCGATTTTCGCACCCAGACGCAGATAGCCTTTCACCAACACCGGAAGGCTAAGGAACGCTTTCCGCTCGTTGATCTGCTCCTTGGGCATCAGGTTCATATCGACATACCGATCCGGCAAAGCGGTCGGGCAGTACGCCTCATCCGCCCGGTGGAAATGGTGCAGGTACGAAAGCCCTTCCGCATGAAGCGCGGGGTCGCTGCCGGGAAAGCTGGCGCACCCGAACATCAGCGAGATATTATAGAAGGTCACATATTCCCCGATACCGCGCCATAGATGTTGCATTGCCGCTTTGGAACGGAAATCTGCGCGGGTGCAGGAACGCCCCAATTCCATGATATTGCCGGGATATTGTTTGAGGGAATCGATCTCGTATTCGTCTTCCGTATAGAACCGCCCAACCTTCTTCATGTTGACGGTGCGCAGCAAACGGTACGTACCCACTACTTCCGGCGGCGCGCCTTCATGGGCGTAGTGCAGCACCAGCAAATGGTCGCACACATCGTCGAACTCGTCGAAGTCGCGGCCTTGGAGTTTCATCTCCGGCGTGGGGATAGCACCGATCTCGCCGCAGAACACCTCGTAACGCAAGCGTTGGGCGGCGGCTATTTCCTCTTCGGTCTCGGCAATCTTCACCGCAAGGTTGCCAAGGACGATCGGGGCGAATGGGGATGGGGATAGCATAGACATATTTCGAAAAGGAATGTAATGCGCGCATGGCTCGAGAGCAACCAAAATCGGGCTTATTTGGCCTCTTTCAGGGGTACGGCGAACAGTTCCAGCCGGTGATCGACCAGTTTATAGCCCAATTTACGCGCGACCTCTTCCTGCAAGGCCTCGATTTCCGGGTTGGTGAACTCGATGACCTGCCCAGTCTTGAGGTCGATGAGATGGTCATGATGGCTTTCGCCCGCCTCTTCATAGCGCGCCCGCCCATCGCCGAAATCATGCCGTTCGATGATTCCCGCCTCTTCGAACAGTTTCACGGTACGGTAAACGGTGGCAATACTGATACGGCTATCGACCGCGTTGGATCGGGTATAGAGTTGCTCCACATCCGGATGGTCGTGCGCTTCCGACAAGACCCGCGCAATGACGCGACGTTGATCGGTCATCTTCAGGCCTTTTTCGAGGCATTTTTGTTCCAGACGGCTGGGCATGGGCAAGTTGTATTATGAATGAATGGAGTTGGCAATAGTTTCGGGTCTACGCCGAAAGTACGCCGCCCCGGTCGCGGGTGGGCTGAGGCTGGTTATCTGCCCGTGCATTGGATGGACCGTGTGGGGGCCAGCCGTTGGCAAATGTCTCTTGCGTGACGGAAACGGAGGCGAATGCCGCCATGATGGAACCCAAGTCCCCTTTTTGCACATCACCGAATAAGTCTGCCAGTGGATGCACGGCCTTTTCAGGTTGAGGCTGTTGCGCTTGCCGGGTCTCGACTTCCTGCCCCTGCTGCTGAGCGGGAGAGACACCGAGTATGCGAGCAATATCAGCGTTGATATCAGCGACTTTGCCGGCCACCAATCCTTTATCCTGCTCCTGTACTTTTTCGCGTTCTTTAGCCAGGTCGGTGGATGCTTGTGTGATCTCCCTCTTTTGTTCAGGCGTAAGCGTATCCAGCCATGCCTGATTCTGAGCAAGCCGCTGTTCCATCTCAGGAGAGAGTTGCTCACCACGCGCTTTCTTCGCTTCCAGTTCGACAAGATCACCCATCTTAACGACCTTCAACGCATCCTTGTTGGGGCCATCCGGCAAACCTGCCAATTCCGCATCAATAAGCGGCGGCGCATCCATGTGTTTCATGGTAGCAGCCAACTCAGGATTAGCTTTCTCCCATATTACGTAGGATTGTACGGTATGGCGTTCGTTGGTCGCTACTTGTTCGGCTATCAACTCAGCTCGTTGGGCCAACAGGGCTTCTTTTTGCGCACCGGGCGCTGCGGCAATCTGCGCATCCAAATCACCGATGGCTTTATTGAATATCGATTCCGTACCGCTCGCACCGAAGCCTTCAAGCGATGTCCTGTATTCACCGGATTGTTTCAATGCATCGATATAATCATTACGCCATACATCGGTCTGGCGGAGGACATCCCCGGATGTAACGGCCAAATTGCCCGCCGCAGATGCCTGTGCCGCCGCTTCTGCTGCATCTAATGCTTCATCCATTGCCACCCGCTTTTGTTCCCACCGCTCTAATCCCGCTGCTGCATTAGGGGGCAATACGCCGCCGTTGCGGATACTATTGCGGATGCCCATTAATTCTGCGATGGCCTCAGGGTCTTCCCGAATTTGCGCACTTCGGATAAGATCGTCTACATAGGCCTCAGCCATCTGTTGGTCATGCGTCAGTACATCGGGGTTACCTCCGATATTTGCTGGCCCTGCCTCTGTATTGAAAAAATCCTGCATAATTTCCTACAGTTTTACTATAATCCTGTTTGATGACAGTTCTGTGACAATGGCAGTAACCTTGCAAATAATGCGCAGATTGAGTGGCATAAAGTCCCGCGCTTTCGTGTACTGTCAAATATAGCATGAACAGCACGAAATATTGAACAAAATCAGGTTAAAAATAGTTTTACTGTTATTTTACCCAAAAAACCAATTGCTAACGTTTCGTTAATGCTGTATGTATAGGAGGTCAGTTTGTGAATATAACCATAATGTAAAAAAGTAATCGCAAGGAGAAAATCAATGCAACACACACTCGAAGCAAGCACGGATGCCCATTTGACCGCGACCGCAGAAATCGTCGCGTCCTATCTGCTGAACCATAAGACAGATCTCAACGATCTGGAGAACGTAATTCAACGCGTATACGGCACACTCGTCCGCATGACCGGTCAATCGAGCGAATTCGGCGCCGCCAACGCTTCCGCAGGGGTCACGGTGGATGATTCCATCACCCCGGACTTCATCATCTGCCTCGAAGACGGCAAGAAGCTGAAGATGCTGAAACGCTATCTGAAAACCAATTACAACATGACCCCGGAAGAGTACCGCAAGCGTTGGGGCCTGCCGGCTACCTACCCGATGGTCGCACCGAACTACGCGAAAAAACGCAGCCAATTGGCGAAGTCAATCGGCCTCGGCAAGAAGCGCGAACGCAAAGTCTCCGGTGCGCGTAAAGGCAAAGTCGCGTAACACTACTTTTTTGATTATCGTGATAGCCCGGCGGGATCAACTTCCGCCGGGTTTATTGTGCCATCAGTAAGATTCGCGCCATAGATATAGGATTTCTCTTCCCACTGCTGCATGTCGCACACATTCCCATCTATCTTATACCCAAGCCGTTCAAAGGCTTGCACGTTTCCCATGCCCGGTACGGTAATGGAAGAAACGGAATGGCAATCATAACGCTTTCTGTTAGCGACAAAAAACTGGCCATTGGGTTTTAAAGCAAGCGTTACCGTAAATGGGACAGGGCATGCTTCCTTTAACTCGCGTAACATGTACCTCTCTGCCTCCGACAAGGTTCTCCACCGCGGATCATGATGTATATTGGTGAGGGTTAATTCTTTACGTCGTGCTGAAGTTCCCATGATACGTCAACATACACCATGACTATGACAACATCATGGCAATTCAGCATTTTAAGCAGAAAAATCCATCCCGATATCGACCGACGGTGCGGAATGGGTCAGTTTGCCCACCGAGATGTAATCCACCCCCGTCTCCGCCACCAGCCGGAGCGTCGCAAGGTTGATATTGCCGGAAGCCTCCGTCACCGCCCGTCCCGCAATCAGTTGCACCGCTTCATGCAATTGCGGCGGGCTCATATTATCGAGCAGGATCATATCCGCCCCCGCTTCCACGGCCTCTTTCACCTGCGCGAGCGTATCGCATTCCACTTCCACGCGCATAGTTGCCGTAGCCTCGATCTTCGCGCGCTGTACGGCCAGCTCGACCCCGCCCGCGATGGCGATGTGGTTATCCTTAATTAACATCCCGTCATCCAGCCGCACACGGTGGTTCTTGCCCCCGCCCATACGCACGGCATATTTATCCAGTTCGCGGTAACCCGGAAGGGTCTTTCTAGTGTCCAGTATCTGCACCTTCGTGCCTTCCACCGCCTTCACATATTGCCGCGTCAGCGTCGCCACCCCGCACATGCGTTGCAGGAAATTCAGCGCCGTGCGCTCCGCCGAGAGCAACGACCGCGCATCCCCGCTCACCCGCATCAGCGCAGTTCCCGGGGAAACGAGCGTACCCTCCTCTACCAGAGGCTCAATTATCAGCATTTCATTCACATTGAAGAATGTAAACCCAGCGATAGGCAACCCCGCGACGACCATCTCCTGACGCGCCGTTACCGTGAGCTGCGACTCTGTCCCCGCAGGAATGACAGCCTGCGAGGTGATATCCCCCCGACCGATATCTTCCATGAGGGCGGCCTGCACGAGCCATTGATGCGCGAGAGGGTTAAGTTCCATGACTATGGTAATCCTGAAAAAAAGCGTTATATACGTCGTATCTAACCGTTTTTGCCGTAAGCAGCAATAAAAAGCCATGCCGTCGACCGCCTATCCCCTGCATTATCATTCGCATGATGTCCTGATTATCGGGGCGG
>JBGTBD010000063.1:0-2944 GCA_041749475.1 Rickettsiales bacterium | reverse complement strand
ACCGCTTCATGAAGAACGGGTCTTTGAAGTAGAATATTTTCTTACATTTAATCGGCGCGAAGGATTCGACGAGGATGATCTGCTCGTCACGCGGCAATTGGATGACTTCCTGCGGCAACAGCAATGCACGCTGCGCCTCGGAGATATGCGTCGTTCGTGACGCAGGGTTGAAGTCGAGGAATTTCGGCTTGTTGAGTGACTCCTGCACGACTGTTTTATTCCCGACCAGTTGCGAGATCATGTTCGCTGTCTCGATGTTGTTAGCCGAGAAGGTGACACGGTAATAACAGTTGGAGAGGAAGGAGTTCATCCCCGCCTCTTCATAGATGCCCTTCAGCTGTTGCGTATCCTGCGCAATGAGGAACAGCTTGACGCGATACCCCCGGAAATAGGCGATACCCACCTGGAACTGTGGCATCTCGCCAAGGGACGGGAACTCATCCATCATGAACATCACGCCGTTCGGCTCGTCCGGCGTCGGCATATGGGCCGTCAAGAAGTCGGTCGCTTGCTGGTAGAAGACTTTCAGCAATGGCTCCAACCGTTTCAAGTTATCCGGTGTCACGCCGACATAGACTGTCATTTTCTTGCGCTTCAGATCCATGATATTGAAGTCCGAACGCGCGGTCGTCGCGTCGATCAACGGGTTGGCCCAGAGTTCGAGACCGGAGTTGAGCGTCGAGATGACGCCGGAGCGTTCCTTATCGGCTTTCTGCAGGAAGGCGGCGATGTTCATGTAGGCCACGGGGTGGATACGCCCGCCGATGGTGTCGAGCACCACCGCGAGGTTATAGACCACGTCGTCCGAACGCATGGTGCGCACGACCTCCCCGAAGGAGGTGACTTTCTCCGGCACGGCGCAGAGGTAAAGGATAACACCCAGCATCAGCGAGCGTGCTTCGTTCTGCCAGAATTCCTGCTCGGGCAGGATCAGGTTACAGATTTTCTGGGAATCATCCACCATCTTCCCAGCTTTATCGGAAATCCAGTCGAGCGGGTTATAGCAGTGCGAGATACCGTCCGGGTCTGCCGGGTTCCAGACATAGCATTGCTGCCCCATTTTGTTGGCGCGATAGCCGCTGGTCAGCTCGTAGTTTTCCATCTTGATGTCATGGCAGACACAGGAATTATCCCAGTAGAGAAGGTTAGGAATCACGAACCCGACCCCTTTACCCGACCCGGTAGGTGCGAAGAGAAGAACGTGCTGGAAATCGTCGGCGATCAGGTAATCCTTCACCCCCGTGCGCCCCAGCAGCATCCCGGTTTTGGCGCGGAGTTTAGCGCGGCGTATATCGCCTTCACTCGCCCATTTGGCATCGCCGTGGATTTTTTCTTTCTTACGCATCGGGCGGAAGTCGGTCAGCGGCGCACGCATGATGAACAGCGTGACGAGACTGAAAAAGAACGCACCGATATGCGGACCGTAGAATTGGAGTTTCTTTGCCATAGGAATGACCTGATCGGAGGTCATCCATGTTAAGATGGCGCTATATACCTGAAACAGATAAGGGATATTTTTCCATGACCGCTGGACATAGGCCATCAGCTGATCGAAATATGCGGCCCCATAGAGCAGGTAGATGGTGCTGAACGTGGCGATGACCTGCGGAACGATCAGGATAAGACTGAATACGAATATCAGTATCAGCCTGTTTTGGAGTTTGTTGATGGATTCTGAATCAGCCATGCGACCGCAATATGTCTAACGTTATGGGTTTAATCTTTGAACATGATTTCGGAGACGAATCGCTTCCCCCCCGTGCCACGCTTCAGTTGTACCACAATATTGACGATGTTTTCGACATATTCTTTGATTTGTTCACGCGTAATGCCCAGTCCTGCCTGCATAATCATTAGAATAAGCTGTTCATAAGCCAGCCGCGGACTGTCGGCGTGTAGTGTGGAAATAGAGCCGGGGTGTCCCGTATTAATGGCGCGCAAATAGCTGAACGCCTCCGCTCCGCGTAACTCGCCGACGATGATACGGTCGGGACGCAAACGCAAACATGCCTCGATCAAATCCTGAATCGTCAGCTTGGCGCGGCCCTGTCCGCCTTTGGAGGCCAGCAAGTGGACGCGGTTGGGGATATGCTCCAGATCGACTTCGCGCGCATCTTCCGCCGTAATAAGGCGTTCAGTGGGTGGAATTTTCTTGAGCACGGCGTTGAGGAACGTCGTTTTCCCGGTGGATGTTCCCCCGCTGATGATAATATTCTTGCGCATCAGCACCGCCTGGGTGAGGAATTCGCGAACCGCGCCGGAATCCAGCAATGCGCGTAGTTTTACGTTATTCTCATCCACCTCGTCCCGCACTTTCGTACTCTGGAAAGCACCGAGCGCTTCATAGGCTTCGAGGTCAAGATTCACCACGGTCTTTTTACGGATGGACATGGCGACGCATCCCGTTTCGCACGCGGGCGGGAAGACCACCTGAATACGGTATCCGTCAGGTAAGGTGGCCGACAGAAGGGGGTTTTCCTCACTGATGCGCTGTTCCGTGGACTGGGCGACAAGGCGGCCCATCGACATCAGATGGTTATAATCCATCCCCGCCAACTCGCGGTATTGCATATCACCGTATTTTTCGACCCACGCCTCACCGGGTCGGTTGATGGAAATCTCGGCGATGCCGTCCTCGTCGAATAGCTCTTTTAGTGGGCGGAGATAGGTGTCTAATGCCGCGAGACTCATGGAATCATCATTCCATTGTTGATGGAGGAGGGAAAATACAAATCCTGATTCACCAGTACGTTGACGCGTGTCCCCTGATCGACGGTGATGGTAGGCCGAGTATCGATCATTTTATCCAGTGCCCGACCCGCCGTTGCGCCGATGCGGGATACGGATTCCGCGGTCGCTTGCGACGTAGCTGTTCCAGAGGTGCTGGTACTGCCGTCTGTATTGGTCGTCGTCGTCTGGCTCTCTCCACCGTTGATCTCATCGG
>JBGTBD010000062.1:0-57123 GCA_041749475.1 Rickettsiales bacterium | reverse complement strand
TTTCCGGCTCTCGGAAGTGATCGGGAAACGTGTGTCAATTCGCAAATCCGGGAGGGAATTCCAAGGCTTATGTCCCTTCCACAATGAGAAGAGCCCGTCCTTCACCGTAAATGACGAAAAAGGCTTTTATCACTGCTTCGGGTGCGGGGCGCATGGCGATGTCATTGGATTTATTAAAGAATATGAGGGAATGAGCTATGTTCAGGCGGTCGAAAATTTAGCCCGTGAGGCGGGTATTCCACTGCCGCAGATGACCCCCCATCAGAAGCAAGTTGCTGACCAATCGGAGAAATTGTACGAAGCGATGGAGCTGGCTGCCCGCTGGTTCACCCACCAGATGCGCCGCCCCAGTAACGGCCATGCCCTTGAATATGTGTACCAAAGAGGAATTTCCGAGGAGCATATTCACCAGTTCCGGCTGGGCTACGCCCCCGCAGAGCGGCATGCCTTGCAACAATACTTAACTTCCAAAGGCATAGCGGCGAAAGTGATTGCGGATGCGGGGCTATTATCCACCCCCGAGAACGGCCAGCCATACGATAAATTCCGTGACCGCATCATGTTTCCGATTCGCGATGTCGGCGGTCGGGTCATCGCATTCGGGGGCAGATTGCTCAATAAGGAGCAATTAGGCCCGAAATACCTCAATTCGCCTGAAACGTTCTTATTTAACAAGAGTCACGTCCTCTATAACCTCGATCTGGCCCGCAAATCCGCCGCCCGCTCAGGCAAACTCATCATCGCCGAGGGGTATATGGACGTGATTGGCCTCGCGCAGGGTGGGATTCACCATGCGGTTGCCCCATTGGGCACGGCCGTCACCGAACATCACCTTGCGATGGCATGGCAGATGGCGGACGAACCTGTGATGTGCCTGGATGGGGATGCGGCTGGATTAAAGGCCATGCAACGCTCCTTGACGTTGGCATTGCCACACCTCAAACCGTCCAAATCATTACGTTTCTGCCTGCTGCCTCAGGGTGAAGACCCAGACAGCTTCATCAAGAATAAGGGCAGCGCCGCAATGGAAGACGCGCTGAACCGTGCCATCCCGCTGGTGGATATGCTCTGGCAGGCGCATGTCGGCGGCCAGCAACTGGTCACGCCGGAAAAGCGCGCTGCCGCCAAGGACGACCTCTTCAACGCCATCGGCCAGATACGCGACAAGAGCGTCCAGCAAGCCTACAAGGAAGAGATGAACCGCCGCTGGTGGGAAGCGGGCCGCCCCGCGCCACAGAAGCGTACCTTCAACGGCAAGCCGCTGGAAGTGAAACCCGTCTCCAAACTTAGCACGGCCTCCATGCCTGATCGCCTGACGCCTGAACAGCAACAGGAACAGATGCAGCAGCAGATACTCAGTCTTTTCCTCCTCTTTCCCAACCTGCTATCGGAAGAATTCGCCGAATCCCTCCTGGAGACCCTGCCGTTGGAGCGCGAAGGCATCAATAACTTACGCTTCGCCATGCTTGACTTAATCGCCAGCGAAACCATCGTCGATACCACCGAACTACTCTTCGCGCACTTACCCGCGGAACAGCAGCAACACGCCCAAAACTGGCTGGCGCAAGCCCATAAAGACCCATTTTTCCGCATCCTGCTCGCCAAGCCTTTGGAGGACCGGGCGTTCCATGCCCGCGAAGCCCTGCGCCTTGCGGTAGAAAAGCTACAGTCCCTGACGCTGGAGAAGGAAGCCGCCGCATCCTTCGGCAAGGAAGCCTTCGCCGATCACGACCAGATGCAGAAAGCCCTTGAATTACTTGCAGAAAGCGGCCGCCAGAACCAGCGCATCTTCTTCATGAAAAAGGAAGATTCGACCAGTTAGACGCCGAGTGTCATTTTCCGGCATCCGGCCTTGTAAATTGGGGCATCGACCATATATCTCACCATCTTATTTGCGTTTTCTCATATTGCTTGATATGACGCTTGCGTAGTGTGTAGTTACTTCCGGGAGGAGAGACGGGGATGGGTATGGCAGTGAAAAAGCTTGCGGCAAAAAAATCTTCCGCTAAAAACACGGCTGCTAAAGCCAAGAAGACGGTGAAGCTGGTGAAAAAAGCGCCAGTGAAAAAGCCTGCGAAATCCGCGGCGAAACCGAAAGTGACCAAGGGGAAGCAGGTGGCGAAAAAAACATCGCCCAAAAAATCTGCACCTCCAAAAAAACAGGCAAGCAAGAAACAGGTCGTTGCTAAAAAAGCAGCGCCCAGGAAAGTTGCAAACCCGAAAGCGGTTGCGAAAGCCTCCGCCAAAAAAGACGTCAGGAAGGCGGCCCAGAAACATATGACCAAGAAGTCCCCGCAGAAAACAAAAGCTCAACCAAAAGCAAAAGCACCCGCGAAATCCGCAAAGAAACCTGTGAAGACCGCTGCCAAGCCAGCCAAGAAACCCGTCAAAGCCGCTACCAAACCCGCGAAGGCCAAAGCGCCCGCGAACAAGGCAAAAGCTGCGACCCAAAAGAAACCCCCAACGAAAGCTCCCGTGAAATCATCCACAAAAACAAAACCGCTTCCCGCTAAAAAAGAAGCTGCTAAAAAATCTCCCCCAGCGAAAACTGTCGCAAAACCCGCAGCCAAACCGGCCAAAGCGATTCCGGAACCCAAGAACACCAAGAAAGCTCCCGCTCCCGTAATGACCAAGGACGCCAAGAAAGACGATAAGAAATCGGCGAAGACTACCGGCCTCGGCATCGATGGTGAGAAGGAGATCGACTTCAAGAAGGAAGCGCTCTCCGAAGCCGCATCCAAGAAGAAAAGCACCGAACTGGTGAAGAAGCTGATCGAACTCGGCAAGGCCCGCGGCATGATCACCTTCACCGAACTGAACGACCTGTTGCCACCTGAAGAATTCTCCCCTGAGATCATCGATAATGTAATCGGCACGCTGAGCGGGATGAATATCCAGGTCGTTGAGGACGCAGAAGGCGTCAAAGGTCGTCGCTTGGGCTATGACGCTGATTCCGATGATGAGGAAGAAGTTACCGCTGCAGACGAACCGGAAGTCGCTGCTGAAGACGAAGAAGAGGAAGAAGAAAAGAAAGCTGCCGCCGAGAATTACGGACGCTCGGATGATCCCGTACGTATGTATCTGCGCGAGATGGGCAACGTCGAACTCCTGTCGCGTGACGGGGAGATCGAAATCGCCAAGCGCATCGAAGAAGGCCGCGAGACGATGATGAGCTGCCTCTGTGAGACGCCGATCGTGATCAAGGAAATCCTGCATTGGCGCGATGAACTGGCCAGCGGCACGATGCTGCTGCGCGAAGTCATCGACCTTGACGCGACGATGGGCGTCAACGGCGAGACCGCCGAAGGCTTCAACGTCGCCCTTGCGAATGCTGAGTTGAGCGCTGAATCCAAACGCCAGCGTAAAGAGCTGGAAGACGCAGCCGCTGCCGCCGCAGAGGATGAAGAGGACGAAGAAGAAGTCGAAGAGGAAGAGGACGACGAGGAAAAAGAAGAAGGCGCAGAAGGTGAAGAAGCTGCCGCCGAAGAAGAGGACGAAGACGCGGAAGACGAAGACAATCCGCTCTCACTTGTCGCGATGGAAAACCAGTTGATGCCGCAAATTCTTGAGACGTTCGACAAGTACGCCGAACTCGCCAAGAAACTGCATAAACTTCAGGAAAAGCGCCTGAGCGCCGCGCTTGGCGATGGCAAATTCTCCGATAAGGACGGTACGGAGTATAAAAAGCTCTGCAAGGAGATCACCACTGTGATGTCCACCGTGCGCATCACCAACCATAAGGTCGAGCAACTGACTGAGAAGCTCTACATCATGAGCCGCCAGTTCCTGGCGTGCGATGCCGCGATCCTCAACATCGCCGAAGCACATGGCGTTGACCGTCGTCAATTCCTGGAGAAATATTTCGGCAATGAGATGAACGTCGATTGGATGAGCGAAGCCGCGAAGTACAAAGGCAAAGGCTGGGCGGAGTTCGCCAAGAAAGCCACCGCTGAAGTTGCTGAAATCCAAGCTGAGATCGCCCGCATGGCCAAAGAAGTGGGCGTCGATTCCGCCGACTTCAAGCGCATGGTGCAGGAAGTCCAGAAGGGCGAACGCACCACGAGCCGCGCCAAGAAAGAAATGATCGAAGCGAACCTTCGCCTCGTGATCTCCATTGCCAAGAAATACACCAACCGGGGCTTACAATTCCTCGACCTCATTCAGGAAGGCAATATTGGCCTAATGAAAGCGGTCGATAAATTCGAATACCGTCGTGGGTACAAATTCTCGACCTACGCTACCTGGTGGATCCGCCAGGCCATCACGCGCTCCATCGCCGATCAGGCGCGTACCATCCGTATTCCCGTGCATATGATTGAGACGATCAACAAGATCGTCCGTACCAGCCGTCAGATGCTACACGAAATCGGTCGCGAGCCGACGCCGGAAGAATTGGCGGAACGTCTCGTCATGCCGATCGACAAGGTGCGAAAAGTGATGAAAATCGCTAAGGAGCCGGTCTCGCTCGAAACCCCTATCGGGGACGAGGAAGATTCGCATCTCGGTGATTTCATCGAGGACAAGAACGCGATCCTTCCGCTCGACGCCGCGATCCAGTCGAACTTGCGTGAAGTGACGACGCGTATCCTCGCCTCGCTCACCCCGCGTGAAGAGCGTGTACTGCGTATGCGCTTCGGTATTGGCATGAACACCGATCACACGCTAGAAGAGGTCGGCCAGCAATTCTCGGTGACGCGCGAGCGTATCCGCCAGATCGAAGCGAAAGCCTTGCGTAAACTCAAGCATCCTTCCCGTTCGCGGAAAATGCGGAGTTTCCTTGAGCACTAGCACACTTTAAGAAGATTTTAAAAAGGCAGGCCATTGATTGACCTGCCTTTTTTTATGTGAATGTCATCTACATTTAACACTTCTGTCGAGTAAATATGGTTATGTTCCTAAGCAATAATAAGGAGCAAGCGCATATGGACGAAATCCAGTTAGAGCATATTCGGAATAGTGCTCGAGATAGCCTTGAGCATCATGTTAAAGGTAAATGCGGTTTAATCGTGAAAATGCAGCAGCTAAGCCTTTATATGACAGTCGCTTGGAATATGAATTCGGGGTTTTTGATACGGTAGTCAAAGAACTGGAAGGCCACATCTTACCTGAAAGCGCGTCCTTGGATGATAAGATAAGGCACTTTCGAGCTGCTGTAGACTCTTTTGAAAACATCATTCTAAAGCATAATTTGAGCATGGAATGTACCGACGCATTGGATGTTTATCTCTGCATTTGGTCAGATGACTTGAATACTCAGGTCGAAACTCCGTTGCAAAAAAAATCTCTCCAGATCGCTACAGCGCGTGAGGATTTGATATGTGCTGGACGCAGAATGATGGAAACGGCGGATTTCTCGAATGACGCCGTTTCTGATACATTCGAAGAAAGGGTGTTGTTTCATGCAAAAGGGGGAATCGAGGCATTTCACGCAGTGAAAGAATCAAACCCGCAAATACCTTCCCATATCTCTTCATTATTGACCTTTGGTATCTACAGCAAATGCATGGAGTACGCTGATGCATCGTTAAGTAGAACTTTTAGGGCGCGGGCACTGTTTCGTAAACACGATGTCCCAGTTCAGGATGCAGACTGCAAAGATAAGGGAGGAGTGCAATTGGACAGTAAGCATTATCCATATGCATGGGTTAAATTGAACAGTCCATCACAGGGCACAACCTACCATGAGTTCGCAAATGCTCCTGATGCAGCGGAAGCATATTTTGACATCGCAAAAAAGCGTGCGGAGAAAATATTCTCAAACATGTCGTCAGTCGAAGATGATGCATTTATTGCAGACGTGCTGGCATTAGAACGTGACACTGTGCTTTTAAGTAAACGCAGTGCGCCAACGCTGTCTGGAAGAGTGCATTAATGATTCTCTCATGCTGGTTGGAAAACCAACTGCTTGATGCTACTCTTCTGCCATGCCGCCACCTGATTTCCTCTCCCCCGAGAACCGCCCGAAACTCATCGGCCTGTCCATTGCCTTCGCCGTCGCTATCGGCATGATTGTCTACAATTTCTCCAAAAACGTGCCCCTTTCGATAGCCACGGGCATTTTTCTTGTTGTCGCCGATATTCTAGTGCTTAAGATGTGGCTGGATAAGGACGATAAGTAATGGCAACCATCGGCACGAGATTATATACCATTCTATTCGGCAAACGCGTCGGACAGGACCAGTTCGGCAACGTGTATTATACTCTCGGGAAGAAAGCCAAAGAGGGCCGCACCAAGCGCTGGGTGATGTATAACGGTCTCGCCGAACCCTCCAAGGTTCCCGCCCTCTGGCACGCATGGCTGCATTATACGACCGATATCGTCCCCGATAAAAATACCGTGCATCACGCATGGGAAAAGGAGCACCGCCCGAACCTGACCGGGACGGCGGGCGCGTATTTTCCTCCCGGCGATATCCGCCGCGGCGCCGTGCGCGACGTTTCCACCTCCGACTATGCGGCGTGGACGCCACGCCAGAAGGGCAACTGATATGTCTCGCAACGCAATTGAAACGGTCATGGGCGCGGTGGTACTGGTCATCGCCGGTGGGTTCCTGTACACGGCGTATAAAGGTCAGGATGTCGGCCCGGAAAAAGACGGCGCATACCATGTCACTGCGATTTTCGATAACGTGGCCGGTATCAGCGACGGCAGCGATGTACGCGTCGGCGGCGTCAAGGTCGGTGTGGTGGACGGGCTGACGCTCGACCCCCAATCCTTCCAGGCACAGGTCGGCCTGACCATCGCCAAGAATTATGCATTGCCGAAGGACACCACGGCCTCCATCATCGGAGACGGGCTGCTGGGCAATAAATTCGTCGCCCTCCAACCCGGCGCGGATGAGAATATGTTAAAGGAAGGCAACAAGATCACCATCACCCAATCGGCGGTAAGCCTTGAGGAACTCATCGGCAAATTCGTCTTTAGCGGCGGCGGTGTTGATGGCGATGACAAGGAATCGGATGATGAAGGCGGTGCTTCCGACGACGAACTCAGCGTTCCGTAATCCATGCGCCGTACTATTCCATTCCTGATACTGACGATGGGTGTATTCTCAGCCCATGCGCAGGTTGGCGTCTCCGGCCAGCTTCCGGCT
Source organism: Rickettsiales bacterium (assembly GCA_041749475.1). GTDB lineage: Bacteria > Pseudomonadota > Alphaproteobacteria > Rickettsiales > UBA998 > JBGTBD01. The sequence goes on along the minus strand of JBGTBD010000062.1, from coordinate 50,029 downwards.
GAATCGAACCAGCAGCCGTACCCGACGCAGCAGAACTATCTCGTCCCCCCACGCATGCAAGCGCCCGTCAATCCCGTGCCGCATATCCAGGAACCTGCTATCCGCGACCCGTTCCAGCATCCTTCGGTCACGCAGATCGAGCAGCCACAACAACCCCCTGCGAACTCCCCCGTAATGCAAGTGCCGCCGCCAGCGGTTGAGCAGCCCGTCGCCGAAGAACCGAAAAAAGGCATGGAAGGCAGTAAGGACGTCGCCGCCGTCCTCCTCGTTATCGATAAGGTCTATGCCAAGAAGAAGGAATTGACCATCCCCGTCGATACGGTGGGCCAGTTTGGGGATATCGACATCCACGTCACCCGCTGCATGACCAACCAGAACGACGCACCGCCACATTATGCCGCATTGCTGGAAGTGTTCGACCATTCAGGGAAGAACGGGCGGGAGCGCATTTTCTCAGGCTGGATGTTCGATAGCACCCCCTCGCTGAGTGCGCTTGAGCATCCGCATTATGATGTCTCGATCCTCCGCTGCGAACCGCTGAAGAAGGACAAGGACGCTGCGGAAGATAAGAAAGAGACCAAGGAAAAATCACCCGCGCCGAAGAAAGAGAACGCCCAATGAGACCTATCGCATTGATACTCCCGATCCTGCTGCTGCTCGCCGCCTGCGATAAACCGACGACGATGGCCCCGAGGCTCGACCAGCGCGCGGTGGAGGAGGAAACGCTCTCCCAGCGCCAGATTGCGCAAGCCACAACGAAATACAATACTCCCGTCACCATCCCCGAACTGGATGCGATGAAGGCCCGCCTGCAACAGCACGGTACCCGCGTGCGCGATGCGGGGCAGAATCTCTGCCGCAATATGGGGCGTGAGCCTTCCTCCTGCACCTACCCGTTCGAGATCAAGGTGGACGATGCGCTGAATGCGTATGCGGACGGCAAAACCATCTACGTCACCCCGGCGATGATGCGCTTCGCAAGCGAGGACGAGATGTTGGGCATCGTGCTCTCCCATGAATACGCACACAACCTCATGGGTCATATCGATTCCCGTAAACGCAACGTCATGGCAGGCATGGCTGTCGGCTCCATCGCCGACATCCTCGCGCAGAGTCAGGGCATCAGCACAGGCGGAAAACTTGGTGAAATGGGCGGCGGTCTTGCCATGCGCTCCTTCTCGCCGGATTTCGAGCAGGAAGCCGATTATGTGGGAATGTATATCATGGCACTCGCCGGGTATGACATCACCAAGGCCGCCGACCTATGGCGTCGCATGACCGCCTCCGACCCGAACGGTGCATTCCTGGACGGTACGCACCCATCCAACCCCAAGCGGTACGTCCTGCTCAACCACACGCGTGACGAGATCATCGACAAGGTCCGCCGCAACGTGCTGCTGACGCCGAACCAGCGCCCGAAATCTTAGCTTCCCGATAAAGTTACGCCGCGCTGCGGTTGGCCTGACCGGAGAGTTCTTCCGCGTCCATCTCGTAATACCGCTCAAGGAACGGTGCATATTCTGCCGCCTTGTAATCGCGCGGCTCCTGTAGGGTCATGCTCTCTTCCAGCAGACGGTTATTGAGCGCCTGCGCGTTTTCTGACAACGCCAGCGGCAGGACCAGACCTTGTCCGGAACGGCCAACCCGCGCCCCTTGTGCGCCGATGTCGAACACCACGGGCGGGATACCGTAATGCCACGCCTCGGAAAGCGTATAGCAATAGCTTTCAGGAATGATGGTGGGGATAAGCAGCAGATGCGGGCGATGCGCCTGCAACAGGGCGGGCAGTTCCGATTCCCGGTATTGCCCGGTGACGGTGAGGTTGGACGACCCGGCATTGAGTTCGGTATTATCCGTATGGCCAATGAGGATGAACTCTATCGGCAATTTGCGCTGCTCGGCATCTTTTGCGAGGGCGGCGATGACCTCTGAACCCTTCACCTGCGAGATAGCGCCGAGGATGCCGATGCGTAATGTCTCGCCCTGTTCGCGGGGCGTATAAAGTGACCCTGAGGTTGGCCAATGTTCGGGATGGGGACGGACGTCGAATACCACGTCAGGGAAATACTGACGCATCCGCACCGCGACATCGAGGTCGGGAACGAAGCGCTTGCGCGCCCCCGCCAGCAACCGCCCGAACATCATCCGCCATTGCCACACAGGCATCGCCCCCGCATGGGAGGGGGTGGAGCGGATACATTGCTCGCACCCTGAAAGGTCAGGTTGCCCGCAATAGGTTCCGTCAGATGCAATCAGGTTGATACGCGGGCAGGCGAAAAAATAATCATGTAGCGTCACGTCATAGGTCAACGCCGATTCAGCCGACAGCGACAACAGGAAATCCACCATACTGGGCACGAAATTGATGACGTGATGAATATGCATATGGGTGATGTTGAGCGCTGAAAGAGCCGTTTTCAACGCCTCCCGGTCAGTGTCCACCGAGAAATAGAGGTTGGGGATATGCGGCGCATCCGGGTGGGAAAGACCGATAAGCCCATTCGTACCGCTCAACGGATGCAGCGTGAACGCCCCCAGCCCCTCGCGGGTGAGGGATTCGGTCAATTCCTTCACATGCTTGCCCGTCCCCCCGCCGATCTGGTGCGAGATGAACAGCATGTTGCTGCCTTTACCGAGCCGCTTCAATCGCGCAAGGTCGATGGCTGCGCGGAGGTCACGCAGCGGATCGCTGGCGATGAAGCGCTGCACCTCGGCGTTATAATGCGGGTAGAGACGGTGGATGGTGGCGATGGCTTTTTCGATGCGCTTCAGCTTTTCCTTGGCGAAGGACGTGCCCCCCAGATGGCGGACGAAGACATTGCCCGCGATAGTATGTTTCCAGCCCTTAGCGGTTGCGCGCAGGCAGAAATCATTCTCCTCGCCATAACCTTTGCCGAAGGTGACCTCATCGAAATACCCCACATCGCGCAACGCCGCGCGTTTAATGTACATGCAGAAGCCGACTGCCGTGGGCAGTTCAACATTCGGCACAGGGTTAGCTGCTGCTACAAGCTTATCCAGCTCTGCATAAGGCAATTCAAGCTGATAGATATTATCCTGTACGAAGTAAGGATAGCTGTAAATCTCAGCATTGTTGGAGAAGGGCGTTACCGTCGCCGTGCGCTGGTTCTGTGCGCCAACGGCAAGCATACGATCCAGCCAGTCGTTATAGACCTCAGTATCGGAATTCAGCAAAATCACATCGCGGTTCTCATGCTGGCGCATCCCACGGTTGACGGTGGTGACGAAGCCTTTGTTCTCTTCATTCTCGATGAGCGTGAACAGACCCTTGGCGCAAAGGACGCGGAGTTTTTCACTAAGCGCCGGTTCTGGGCTGAAATCATTGATGACGACGAGTTCGTAGGGCGTTTTCTGGGGGTTGTTCAGGACGGTGTAGATGCAGTTCAATGTCTCGTCATAACCTCGGTAAACCGGGAGTACGATGTCCACCAGCGCGCCTTCGACGAACTCCCCACGCTTGCGGGCGGAATCGGGTAGGGCGTCCCACGCCGCGTCATCCGGCGCGGTTGGCATGGGGGCGAGGATGTTCTGGCTACCGCTGGAAAGATGGCCCGGAGTTAGCAACGCATGGATTCGCGCCGCGCCCGTGCGTTGTCGTAACCATGATTGATAGAGCGACGTGCGGATGACGAAATGTTCGATGGACATGAAGATCACGTCCTTCACTGCCAGCCGCACGGAGGTAGGGATAGGAATACGGCGGTAGAGATTCAACGCGCCGTTGCCGATACCGCGCACGCCCATCACCACCCGGTGACGGCGCTTCCACGCGAACCGGCTGAGACTATGCGTCATACGTTTTAATTGCGCTTTCATGCGCGGGAGCATACTGACTTCCCTCACGCCTGCCAAGCAGTAACGCGGGGTTTTACTTCACTGGAATCCCTATTTCATAGGACTTGAGACACATTTCCATACCGTATGTCATTCCCGCGAAAGCGGGAATCCATGTTTCCGCGTACATTGCCCGATGGATTCCCGCTTTCGCGGGAATGACAAGAGAGAGGGAAAGGGTAGAAAAACCTACATCTTCGCCAGCGGGTGATGGGCGTGGACGAGTTGTTCCAGCCGCTCCTGCAATACATGCGTATAAATCTGCGTGGTGGCGATGTCGGCATGGCCGAGCAATTCCTGCACCACGCGCAAGTCGGCGCCGCCTGCCAGCAGGTGGCTGGCGAAGGAATGGCGGAGCGCATGGGGGTGAAGCAGGGCAGGGTCCATATTGGCGGCCAGCGCCAGCTCCTTCAGTAATTGTCCAAAACGCTGACGGGTGAGATGCCCTTCCGCCGCCCGGCTGGGGAAAAGCCAGTCGCTTTCCTTTCCCGTGAGGAAGAATTTACGGACGCGGAGATATTGATAAAGCGCCCGTATGGCAGCGTCATGCAGCGGAACAACGCGCTCCTTCCCGCCTTTGCCTTTGACCAGCAGGAACGCAGTCTGCAACCCTTCGCGGTCGGCGATGTGGATTTGCCCAAGCTTGAGTCCCACCAACTCGGATACGCGCAAACCGGAAGCATAAAGAATCTGTAACAGCGCGTTCATCCGCACGCCTTCTTCGCTGGTATCGGCCTCGCTCGTGGCGATGAGTTTCAGCACGTCTTCCTCGCTCAGCGTATGTGGTAGGGATTTTTTCATGCGCGGGGAATCGACGCCGACGGCGGGGTCGATACCAATAATTTTTTCACTGGCGAGGAATTTGAAGAAGTGCCGCACGGCGCTTAGCTTCCGCGAACAACTGGTGCTGGAGAGTTTCTGCGTACGGGTGAGGGTGGCGAGGTATTTCTCGATGTCATGCGTCGTCACCTGCTCAACCGTATATTTACGGCGATGCAGATAAAGGAAAAACTGCGCGATGTCGTTGGCATAAGCCTCCACCGTATGGCGCGAGGCATTGCGCTCTGCCTTCATCATATTGATGAAATCGGCCAGATACGGCGTGCCGATGGCCGCTGGCTTAGCGCGGCGTGACGGGGGCATGGAGGATGAACTGGATGGCAAAGGTACGTGCAAGGTCGGTAAACCCGGCGACGTGCAGGTTATGCACGATTTCGTAAGCCGTGCTGTCACTAACCTGGCGGAGCGAACCGTTGGGCAACAACAGCGCGCTGGCGAGCAACGTTTCCGCTTCAAGGCGGTTTGCTTTGGCGAAGCGCAAGCGATCCATGATGTTGGACGGCGGCGCGGTGATGAGCGGCGAAGACCCGGTCACTTGTTGCTGAGGGTAAACAACCTTTGTCCCCAGCGCATTCAATACTTCGATGGAACGCGCGGTCAGCCAGCTTCTCTGTGCTTCCTGCGGCAGGCTGTTTAAATCCACCTGCGTCGGGACGTCTCCTTGATAGAGGCGGATAGCGAGCCGGATGGCATGGGCGGCGGCCTTGCCGTCGGGGAATGCGCTGCCTTCATCCAGATACCGCGCGATGCGCTCGGCGCTTTCGGTATCCTTATTCAGCAAGTCATTGGCGGCGGCATCCATCGCGAGGGTGGCCGAAGGCTGCAGCGCCTCAAGCGCTTCATGCAGCAGTTCCATCTGATCGCTGAAGAAACGATACGTAAATGCATCGCCGAATTTCTGGGTGAAGAGGGGGATGGCATTGGCTAGCTCCGCCATTTGCGACGAGCCTTGGGGAATATGTTTCAACCGCCGCACGGCCTGCAAACGCAGATTCGCTTCCGGCGGCAATTTATCCCACATCGTCACGTCATTGACGAATTTGTCATACTGACTACGCAACGCTGCCGGAGTGGCGAGGCCGTAACTCGCCGCTTTTTCCGTCAGCTCGAAATGAATGATTGGCGGCAAGATAGAGAGTGTCGCCAACTGTCCCGCCAGCGCGGGGGAGATGGTGAAAATACTCTCGCTAATCAGGAAATTCGGTGGAATGCGCGTAGAGAGATGCGTCTTCTTGTCACTGGCAAGGCCAGCCACGAGCAATGGCTCCAGCGGCGCATCCGCTTTGGTGAGCGGTGGCAACATCGCGCCCTTCACGCCCCACTGATTGAACAAGGTAGCAGCCATCGGGCTGATCTGCCGCCCGTGGGTTTCCTGCGCCAATTGCCAGCTCAACTCCGCTCGCGGGGTATCGCCCCGCATGTAATGGCAGAAGGTGATACGCACGGGCCAGTATGGGTCAACGCCGGTATCCTGTTCCAGCGCAGGCATAGCCAGCTTACAGGCTTCCTTGACGTGGTTGGTTCTGAGCAGTGCATCCACCCCGGCGCGTCGCGCACGGTCGGATACGGCGAGATTTTCCGGAATAGTCTTGGCCAGACGCGACGCCGCGTCATCCGCGCCTACCGTATGCAACGCTTCCAGTCGCAGCGCCAGCCACTCAGCAGGAATCGCGTCCTTCTCGGCAGGCAACACGGGCAGGGTGAGGATATGGACGAGCAACTCCTTCTGCGGCTCCAACTGGATGGGCGAGGGCAGGGAGATGAGGAGATTCTCTACGCTCTGCGGCACGCTACCGCCCCAGCTTACAGCGGGGTAGGTGGGTTGGGCGTCACTGATGCCGAACGTATCCGCCGTAGGCGCGCTGACATCGGATACGGCGACGCTGCCGACCTGTGCGGCGACATTAAGCGGCGCGGTGAATACGCAGCTCAGCAATGCAATGCGGAAAAAACGGGAGAACGGGGAGGGTGCGGTCATTCCCATGAAACGTCAGGAGGCCTTTTTCAGCGCATCGAGCGTCAGGCTTTTCTCAACCTTCTGGGGCAAGACTTCCGGGTTCATGAACCCGAGGGCGACGAATCCGCCCACCACAAGCACCAACAGCGCCACAGCGACTTTCAACCCGGTTTTCAGCCCGCCCGAACGTGATTTTGCTTTCATGAAAGAACCTTTCGCATCCCTTGCCATTCTGACGCTGATGCGTCATAGTGCCAACCTAGCGCGGGAAAGGGCGCGAGGCAAGTATCATCTATGGGGCTGGAACTAACGAAAACAATTGTATTGGTCGGACTGATGGGAGCAGGTAAAACCACCGTTGGCCGCCGCCTGGCAAAACAACTCGGCGCACGCTTTGCTGACTCGGACGATGAGGTGGTGGAAGCTGCCGGGTGCAGCATCCGCGATATTTTCGAGATTCATGGTGAGCCCATCTTCCGCGACCTTGAGCAGCGCGTCATCGCCCGTATGCTGACCCAGAAAACCCCTTGCGTCATCGCCACCGGCGGCGGCGCGTGGATGAATCCGCAGATTCGCGAAGACGTGAAGCAACATGCCGTCTCCCTCTGGTTGAAGGCCGATATCGACGTGTTGCTGGAGCGCGTCTCCCGCCGCAATACCCGTCCATTACTGGAAAAAGGCGATAAGCGCGCGACCTTGCAGAAATTGATGGACGAACGCTACCCCATCTACGCCTCTGCGGAGTTGACGGTGGAAAGCGATAGCGGTGCACAGGAGAAAGTGGTTGGCTCCATCCTATCGGTACTCAATAAAAAGAAACTGCTACAAGGGGAGGGGTAACGGTCATGACAGGCTTCGCGGTGAATCAGGAACGCTATGCCGCATGGCGGCAGGTCGATGTGGACGTTGTCCACGCAACGTATCCCATCCTCATCGGCGAAGGCGTGCTGGAAGAAGCGGGCATCCTGCTGAAAACAAAACTTCCCCAACCCCGCGCCATCGTGGTGACGGATGATAATGTCGAGAAACACTATCTCCCCACGTTGCTGGAAAGCCTAAAATCCGCCGGTATAGACGCGCACAGCATTGTGCTCCGCCCCGGTGAGGGAACGAAATCCACCACCTGTTTCGTGGAGCTGATGGAAGTGCTCCTCTCCTTCAAACCTGAGCGCAAGACGACGCTGATCGCCCTCGGCGGGGGCGTCATCGGAGATATTACGGGCTTCGCGGCCAGCACGTTATTACGCGGCGTTCCCTTCGTGCAGATTCCCACCACCTTGCTCTCGCAGGTCGATAGTTCCGTCGGCGGCAAAACGGGTATCAACAGCTCGCATGGTAAAAACCTTATCGGCAGTTTCTATCAGCCTCTGGCCGTCCTCGCGGATACAGGCGTACTCAAGACCTTACCCCACCGCGAGATGCTGGCAGGCTATGCCGAAATCCTCAAATACGGCCTAATCGGCGACCCTGAATTCTACGGCTGGTTACTGACCCACGGCAAGGATGTCGTCGCCGGAGAGCGCGAAGCCCTTGCCCATGCGATAGAGCTCAGTTGCCGTGCCAAGGCAGAGGTTGTGGGGTCAGACGAAAAGGAAAGTGGCGCACGCGCACTGCTCAATTTCGGCCATACCTTCGCCCATGCACTGGAAAAGGACACCGGCTACGGCGCGCTGATGCTACACGGCGAAGCCGTAGCGCTGGGGATGCTGATGGCGACGTATGCTTCCGTAGAGAAGGGCGCTGTGACCCAAGCGGAACTCGATACACTACTCGCCCACTATACCTCCGTAGGCCTCCCGCAACAACTCACCTCCTACATGCATAAATGGGATGTGAGTAACCTAATGCCGCACCTCTTTCAGGACAAGAAAGTGGAATCCGGCAAGCTGCGCTTTGTCCTGCTTGAATCCATTGGCAAAGCCTATGTCACCGGAGACATCACCCTTACGCAGGTTGAACACGCGTTCAGACGGTTCCTATGACCGACCTCAGTATATGGGCCGACGTCACCTTATGGACAGACCTTGCGCTGGTGCTGGTATTTGTCATCTGTTCCGCCTTCTTTTCGGGGTCGGAAACGGCGCTGACGGCGGTTTCCCGCGGGCGTATCTATCGTCTGATCATGGAAGGCAACCGCCGCGCCGCGCAAGTGGCCAAGCTGCGGGAGAAAAAACAGGCGCTCATCGGGACCATCCTGCTCGGTAACACGCTGGTCAATGTCTCCGCCGGGGCGCTCGCCACCAGTATCGCCCTCCATTCCTTCGGTGATAGCAGCGTCATCTATGTTACTTTCGGGCTTACGTTGCTTCTCCTCGTCTTCGGGGAAGTGCTGCCGAAGACCTGCGCCATCCAGAGCCCGGAGAAATTCGCCATCTTCGTCGCGCCGCTCATCAGCGTGCTGGTGCGCATATTCTCACCCTTCACCATTATCGTACAGAAATTCATCCAGCATCTGCTGCATCTGTTCGGTATCGATATCACCAAGGAGAATACGCTGATCTCGGCGACGGACTCTATCCGGGGAACCATCGACCTCTATCATAGCGAAGGCGAGATGATAAAGGCTGACCGCGATATGCTGGGCAGTATCCTAGATTTGGGTGACGTTGCCGTCTCCGAGGTGATGATCCACCGCAAGAACATCGAAAGCCTAAACATCACCCAATCCGCCAGGCAGATCATCAGTAAGGCCCTCAAATCCGCCCATACGCGCATTCCCTTCTGGAAGGACAATCCCGATAATATCGTCGGCCTGATGCATATCCGGGACCTGATGGGCCTCGTCGCCGAACATGGGCCGGAGAAGGTGACCTTCGAGATGATACAAGGCATCCTCTCCAAACCGTGGTTCATCCCCGATACGACGACGCTGCGCGAGCAACTCCACGCCTTCCGAGCCCAGCGCAGGCATTTTGCGCATGTGGTGGATGAGTACGGCGTATTCCAAGGTATCGTTACGCTGGAGGACATCATCGAGGAGATTGTCGGCGAGATCGACGACGAGTATGACCGCATCAAGACCGCAGGCATCGTCCGCGTGGAAGAGGACACCTACCTCGTCAGCGGCGCTGTCACCATCCGCGACCTGAACCGCGAACTGGACTGGAATTTGCCCGACGAGGACGCCACCACCATCGGCGGTCTGGTATTATTCGAAACCCGCACCATCCCCGAGAAAGGCGCGACCTTCGTCTTCCACGGCTGCCGTTTCACGATTCTCGAAAAACGCGCCAACCAGATACTGAAACTCACCATCAAACGCCTCCGCGAGGCCGAGTGACGCATGTCCGGGGAGCAGGATGAGGGCTATTACGTTGAGTTCATTCAGGTTGGCAACCTCACTAAGGTCATCGCCATCGACCCCGTGACCGGCCTCGAGGTCATTATGGTAGGCGACCCCGCCCGCTCACAGGACATACTGGCCCGTGAAGCGGTGAAAAAGCTGAAATATGTATTAAGCAAGCAAAAATAAAGTATTTATTTATTCTGTTAATTATATTACAATAAATTATAAAACTATGATATGTGGAAAGTTGCATGCGCCTGTGTCATTACTTTAGTATTGCCATGATCCTTTGCGTCGCCGTGCCCTCCGCGGACGCATTACAACGAAAATACAGTGCCCCGCTCGATGAACGCGCAGGCTGGTATTCCATCACCCGCTCGGGCGTGGACGTAACCGTCAACAGCGCCAAGCATAACCTGTGGAAAATCTATGTAAGCATGAATGGTGGCATATATCCTTTGCAAAGAAGCGCCAGATCAGGCCAATGGTTCTTGGGCGCCGAACTGACCCAAGGCAGTTCCGAATATATCCGCACCACGCTGAAAGACAAATTGCTCGACCTGAACGCCAATCCCAATTTTGTCCTTAACATCAACGGCAGCAAAAAACAGTTCCACATCAATACCGAAACGCGCGCTGTCACGGTGAACGGGCAGCAGAGCGAGGGGGATGATGACGTAGGCGGGACTGACGATCATGATTCCGGTACGCCCGTAGTGGTCGAACAGGGCGAACAGCAAACTAACACCGGTGTACCTTCCGATGGATATGGCGAGCAGCACGAGAATTCCGTTCCGCTAGGTAGCATCGGCGGCGGAAGTAGCAGTGGTGCGAGTTCAGGGGCTGGTGTCTCCAGCAGCGGCGGTGCTGTCACAGCCACGCCTCCTGCGGCGTGCACGGGTGACACCACAACATGGACCGGTGCGCTGACCGCTCAGGATATGGGAAAGGACGCCTCTTTCTTTGGTGCGCAGAAAAGCCGCTGGCCGGTGGTGGCGGGTGTGTATGACAGCAAGGGATCACGCCCGGGGATGCTGAACGGCAGGGAGCGGCTTCGTACCGGCCTCGCGCCGGACGGCACGCCCTCCATCCTCAATGTGGTTCCACAGGGAGAAGTTCAGAACTGGAATTTCTACATGAATAATTTCTCCGGCGGGGGAGCAAGGAAAGTCCGCGCCGCGACAAGTATTTTCATTCCACAGGGCTTCACCTGGGGGCATGACCAGAAACTGGCGCTCGGCATATGGGGCGGCAAGGTCGGCTGCCTCAGCGGTGGCTGTGCTATCGGCACCGAAACGGGCTTCTCTGTGCGGGTAGTCCATTCTCCAACAAGTGGGGCCAAGCTCTACTCCTATCATCTCAATCGCGATCAGAAAAGCGGAGTCGCAGGCCGCTCCTTCGGCAACGTGGTCGGTAAAAGCACCGGGCCACTTCCGCAAGGTGTGTGGAACCGTCTGGAAATGGAACTGACGCTGAACGACCCGGGACAAGCGAACGGCGAACTCAAACTCTTCCTCAATGGTAATCAGGTCGGCCAGACGGTGACCGGGCTGATGCACCGGGTTGACCCCTCATGGAAGATCAACGGGTTCTTGCTGAACGACATGTGGGGCGGCTCGGAAGAAGCGCCTTCCCGCCAGAGCCCGCGTCCTCAACAATACTGGTATGCCAACTACGCGATCACCGGCTGCAACTGATTAGCGCAACACGACGCTGACGCTGCGGATGAAGTCGAGCGCCGCGCGCTCGCCGCCGGATGCAAAATGCTCCACCAGCGCCGAGCCGATGACCACGCCATCCCCCGCATCTTTCAATGCCGCCGCCTGTTCCGGCGTCTTGATGCCGAACCCGGCGACGACGGGCAGGGATGTATGTGCGCGTAATTCTTGGATACGTGCAGTAAGCTCATCCGACGTCGCAGAACGCGCTCCGGTGATGCCTTTCACGGCGATGGTATAGATGAACCCTTCTGCTGATTTCAGAAGGTTTGGCAGCCGCTCACCCTGCGTGGTGGGGGAGATGAGCCGCACCAATGCGAGCCCATGTGCCGCCAACGCTTTCTTGCAGGTGGATTCCTCTTCCGGCGGCAGATCGACGATGATGACACCGTCTACCCCCGCCGCTGCCGCGTCGGCAGCAAAAGCCTCTTCGCCATAGATGAAAATCGGGTTGTAATACCCCATCAATATTAACGGCACGGCAGGGTGTGCGACGCGGAAGCGCGACACGATGCTCAATATCTGTTTCAGGGTAACACGGTGCTTGAGGGCGCGAAATCCTGCTTGCTGAATGCTCGGCCCATCCGCCGTCGGGTCGGAGAAGGGCATCCCGAACTCCACCACATCCACCCCTGCGCCGGGTAATTGCATTAACAGCGCTTCACTCGCCCCAAGGTCAGGGTCACCCGCCATCGTGAACGTGATGAGCGCGGTTCTGCTTTCGTTTTTACAGCGGGTAAAGCTATCTGAAATACGGCTCATATCTTCACCCCCATCGCCTTGGCGACGGTAAAGATGTCTTTGTCACCGCGCCCGCAGAGGTTCATCACGATGATATGCTCTTTGGGTAATGTCGGGGCGAGTTTCAGTACGTGCGCCAGCGCGTGGGATGGCTCCAGCGCGGGGAGGATGCCCTCCGTCCGAGCCAGGCGGGTAAAGGCGGCGAGGGCTTCATCGTCCGTCGCGGCTTCGTAGGTTACCCGGCCCGTTTCGAAAAGATACGCATGCTCCGGGCCGATGCCGGGGTAATCCAGCCCGGCGGAGATGGAATGGGTTTCGGTGATCTGCCCATCAGCGTCCTGCAACAGGTAGCTTTTGCAGCCGTGGAGTACCCCCGGGCGGCCCTTTTCGATGGAGGCGGCGTGCTCTTCCGTGTCCAGCCCACGCCCTGCGGCCTCGACGGCAATCATCTTCACGTCGGGAATATCGAGGAACGGCGCGAAAAGCCCGAGCGCGTTCGACCCTCCGCCGATGCAGGCGACCAGCGTATCCGGCAGACGCCCTTCCGCCGCGCCCATCTGCACTTTCACTTCCTCACCGATGACCTTATGAAAATCGCGCACCATCGCCGGGAAGGGGTGCGGGCCAGCCGCCGTGCCGATGAGGTAATAGGTGTCGTCCACGTTCGTCACCCAATCGCGCAGCGCCTCGTTCATCGCGTCCTTCAACGTGCCGTTGCCGTTGGAGACGGGGATGACCTCTGCGCCGAGGAGCTTCATGCGGAAGACGTTGGGCTGCTGGCGCTCGACATCGGTCGCGCCCATATAGACGACGCATTTCAGGTTGAACAGCGCACAGACCGTCGCGGTGGCGACGCCGTGTTGGCCCGCGCCCGTTTCCGCGATGATGCGCGTCTTCCCCATACGTTTGGCGAGGAGAATCTGCCCCATGCAATTATTGATTTTATGCGCGCCCGTGTGGTTCAGCTCATCACGCTTGAAATAGATTTTTGCACCGCCCAACTCACGTGATAACCGCTCCGCATGATAGAGCGGGCTGGGGCGGCCTACATAATGCGTCAAATAATGGGTGAGTTCCTTGGCGAAGTGCGGGTCGCGCTTCGCCGCCTCATACGCCGCTTCCACTTCGAGGATGAGTGGCATTAGCGTTTCCGCGACGTAACGCCCGCCGAACGGCCCGAAATGGCCCTCGGCGTCGGGAAGGTCGGCGTAAGCAGCGGGTGGGGGCAGGGTCATATCCGGTAAGGCTCCATCACATGCATGAATGCGCGCATCCTCTCCGGGTCTTTGATGCCGCGATCTTTTTCGAGGGAAGAGGAAACATCCACAGCCCGCGCACCCGTGCTGGTGATAGCCTTTAGTACATTCTGGCTGGAAAGTCCCCCGGAAAGAAACCACGGGCGCAGGAAATCATGCCCCTTGAGCAGCGACCAATCGAACGTCTTTCCCGTTCCGCCCGCGACGGTCGGGTCGGGTGATTTGGTGTCGAACAGCAGGTAATCTGCTGCGTATTCATGGGTAAGCGCCGAGGCGACATCCTCCGCATGCGCGACCGGAATCGCCTTGATGACGGGCAGGCCGAAATGCGTGCGGATATACTGTACGCGTTCTGGTGTTTCATGCCCGTGCAATTGCAATAGCTGCGGGTTGAGGTTGGCGATGATGTCATCGAGCATCGCGTCCGTCGCATCGACGGTGACGGCGACCTTTTGTTTCCGCGAAGGGACGAGTGAGCCGAGGATGCGCGCATTTTCCAACGACAGGTTACGCGAGGACTGCGCGTGGAAAATGAAGCCGAGATACTCCACGCCGAGCGACACGGCGGTCTGCACCGCGGCGGGCGTCGTCAGGCCACAGATTTTGACATCGACTTTCATCAGGGCAGGGTAATCAGTGCGGAGGTATGAGGCGTAGGCGCGTAATATGCTTGCGCCTGTTTTTCAAGCCGGAGCGCGTGGATTTCCTGTTCCATCAGCATGATTTTTTTCTGGGCGTGCTGTTCTTTGCGCTTCAGTCTCCAATGCGCCATCGCGCTGCCGACATAGACCATCATGCTACCCGCCAGAAGGCCGATCACCAGCATAATGAGACCGAGCGCATAGAGCGGCAGTTCGATAATGAACGGCAAGGGGAACAGCGAAAGTTCAACTGCCTGTTGATTATCCGTGATGAAACAGGCGAGCAATCCCAGGAGAATGCCGAAGAACATCAGCCGTAACAGGCCTTTTATCCAGATCATGAAAACCTCCTCCCGCGGGTGCGGGCGATGCTACGAGGAGTGTTTATTGATGCGGTCGCGCAGTTCTTTCCCGGCGCGGAAATAAATCGCGAAACGCTCTTTCACGGTGACGGAGGAACCGTTTTTCGGGTTACGCGCGGTGCGTGGGTCGCGCTTGCGGATCGAGAAGGCGCCGAAGCCGCGAAGCTCGATGCGGTCTCCGCTTTTGAGGCCGAGGGCGATATTGTCGAAAATGGTGTTGACCAGGGTTTCGAGGTCACGCTGATAAAGGTGTGGGAAACGCTTGGTAAGTTTAGCAATGAGTTGGGATTTTGTCATTGAGGTGACCTTTATTTTTTTATCATATCAAGAGGTTAACGTCAGGTTAGAGCGCAGGTTGCCAGATTGAAAGCAACCCGTCAAGTTGTAATGAGCGTGTATAAGCCTTTGCGAGACCAGTATTATCAAGCAGT
Source organism: Rickettsiales bacterium (assembly GCA_041749475.1). Classification (GTDB taxonomy): domain Bacteria; phylum Pseudomonadota; class Alphaproteobacteria; order Rickettsiales; family UBA998; genus JBGTBD01. The sequence goes on along the minus strand of JBGTBD010000062.1, from coordinate 34,942 downwards.
CTCTGCCAAACACCACCGCCTTCTTTTTTGCGCTTCATATCACGCACAGCCGCTTCGCTGCTGATTTTCTTTTCCTTGCGCAGCCATGAGATCGCTTCTTCCTCGCCGCCTAGCGCGTCGATCATGCCTAGCTTGAATGCCTCGCGGCCCGTGTAGATACGTCCGTCAGCGATCGCTTCGACTTTCTCCATCGGCATATCGCGCCCTTCGGCGACCATTTCCTTGAAGACGAGGAAGCTGTCATTGAGTGTGCCTTCCAGCACTTCGCGCTGCTCCGGCGTGAACTTCTCGATGAAAGAGGGGGCGGCTTTATTTGGGCCGGATTTGATAATGATGGGCTGGATGCCGAGCTTGTCGGCAAGTCCGGTGAGTTCGGCCGATTGCATCAGTACACCGATGGAACCGGTCAGCGTCGTCTTGCCCGCGATCAGATGATCCCCGGCGACCGCGATCATATATCCCGCAGAAGCGCAGAGCGTACGCATCACGACGACGACGGGTTTTTTCTTTTTGATTTTTTGCACAAGGTCATGGACGGTTTCACCACCAAGGGTCGTGCCGCCGGGGGTATTCATCCACAGGATGAGTGCCTTGGCGGATTCATCCTTTTCGACATCCTTCAATAACTGGCGGAGGCCTTTATCGTCTTCGATGATGCCATCAATGGTGACGCGGGCGATATAATCACCCGTAATAGGTGAGGAATTTTCTTTGCCTTCGAAGTAAAGGACACCGAAGAAAATGGCGATCGAGATGGTGAGTAATCGCCAGAACGTCACGCGCCGTCTCAGGTGCAAACGTTCCAGTAATGTGTCACTCGATATAGCCATAATCCCCGGTGTCCTCTAACGACTACTATTTCTTCTTGGTGGCTTTTTTCTTCGGAGCCGCTTCGTCGCCGCTACCGGCTTCGGAGAGTGCTGCACCGAGGATATCGCCGAGGCTGGCACCACTATCCGTGGAGCCGTACTCTTCGATGGCCTGTTTATGCTGTTCGATTTCCAGCGCCTTGATGGAGAGGGATACTTTGTTGCCCTTATCCATGCCGATGGATTTCGCATCCAGACGATCGCCTACAGCGAAACGTTCCGGACGTTGTTCCTTGCGCTCGCGCGACAGTTCGACTTTCTTGATGAAGCCCTCGTCACCGTTCTCCAGCGTGACTTTCACGCCGTCCTTGGTGATTTCGGAGACTTTCACGGTCATCACTTCGCCACGTTTCGCAGAAGCGCCACCGGAGGAAGCGCCTGCACTGGAGGTCGCGGACTTGCCAGCAGGGGTTTCGCCCAGCTGTTTGATGCCGAGGCTGACGCGCTCTTTTTCCACGTCAACGACGAGGATCTTCGCTTCAACTTCATCACCTTTTTTATAGTCCTTGATGGCTTCTTCACCGGAAGCGTTCCAGCTGATATCCGAATGGTGGACGAGGCCGTCGATATTACCCGGGAGGCCGATGAACAGGCCGAACTCGGTGATATTGCGGACTTCGCCTTTCAGCGTATCGCCTTCTTTATGCTTCTCAGCGAACTGCTGCCACGGATTCTCTTCGCACTGCTTGATACCGAGGGAGATACGGTGTTTCTCCGGTTCGACTTCCAGCACCATCACGTCAATTTCCTGGCCGACGGTGACGATCTTGCTCGGATGCACGTTCTTCTTGGTCCAGCTCATCTCGGAGACGTGGACGAGGCCTTCGATGCCATCGCCAAGATCAACGAACGCGCCGTAATCAGTGATGTTGCTGACGCGACCTTTCAAGCGGTTGCCCGACTTGTACTGGTTGCTGACGCCTTCCCACGGATTGGTTTCCATCTGCTTGATGCCGAGGGAAATACGCTTGGAATTCTCGTCATACTTGATGACCATACATTTCACGGCCTGACCGACGGAGAAGACTTCGGACGGGTGGTTGATACGTTTCCACGAAATATCGGTGACGTGGATAAGACCATCGACACCGCCGAGATCAACGAACGCACCGTAATCGGTGATGTTCTTGATCGTACCGTCGAGGACAGCGCCTTCTTTGATATTGCTGAGAATTTCGTCACGGTTTTCCTGACGGGATTCTTCGAGCACCGCGCGGCGGGAGACGACGATGTTACCACGCTTACGATCCAGTTTCAGGATCATGAAGGGCTGCGGCACGTTCATCAGCGGGCCAACATCCTTGATGGGACGGATATCGACTTGCGAACCGGGCAGGAACGCCACAGCGCCTTGGATATCGACGGTGAAACCGCCCTTGACGCGACCGAAGATGACACCTTCGACGACTTGACCTTCCTGGCAGAATTTCTCCAAGCGCTCCCATGCGGCTTCGCGCACGGCTTTCTCACGGCTGATGATGCACTCGCCGTTACGGTTCTCGACCTTGTCGATATAGACTTCGACTTCGTCGCCGACTTGCAGTTCCGGCATTTTGCCGGTGACCATGAATTCCTTCAACGGAATACGGCCATCCGACTTGAGGCCGACATCGACGATGATGAAATCATGCTCAACGGAAACGATGATCCCTTTAGTGACCGATCCTTCCGCGATATCGCGTTCTTTCAGGGACTCCTCGAACATGGAGGCGAAATCCTCGGAATTGTCAAATTCCTGTGCCTTAGCGGCAGTTGCTTTTGCGTTCATAATAAACTCTTCTTTCTACTGAAATGCCCCCGGAAACCGTGGGGTCTTACATTCGAAGGCGCTAAGTCATACTCGTAAATTCAAAAAAATCAAGTGGCTGAAGCAATATTTCTTCTGTTTTTTAACCTCGAAATCATACTGCCTGTCATACAATCGTCATACGGAAAAGGTAGAACAGAAAGGATGATACCCTTGGCTAATACCTTTGCTATGCCCAAAGACTCCTGTTGGTCGCCCGGAACCCTGCTGTTGACGGCTTCCACCGTGGCTGCCGTAGCAGTCGCGGCCTCGCCGTTCGTGTTTCCCCTGTTCGGGGTAGGTGAGCTGGATAGCCAGCAGGCGTTCGATTTATGCACGACCAACAAAGCCACGGGTCTCGCCGGGTGGAGCAGTAACCTGCTATCTTATATTCCTTATGTCGGCGAAACGCTGGCAAAGGGCGGCATCTGGAACGGCGTCGCCGGGGGCGCAATTGGCCTTAGCGGTACGTGGATTGCAGGCAAGATGCAAGATTCGAAATCGGACTGTACCCAGAAATGGGGCACGGCCCTGCGCGTTGCCTCTCTGGTGACCACGGCGTTGATTGCGCTTCCGGCATTGCTTCCGGCCCTCTCAATGGGTGTGAACTTCCTAAGTTTTGTATTCAGCGGCCCTTCAACAGAATTCACGAACGATATGGTTCGGTTTTCCGAAACGGTTATTGGTAAGCTAGGTGAGGCCGGGGCTATGGGAGCAAGTTCCAGCGGCGCGGCGTTCTCGTCGCTGCTCGTACCCCATCTATTGAGCTGTGGCGTAGGCGGCTTCCTCGCCGCTGAATCGGTCATCCATTCGTCGCATAAGAAAAAGAATGAGCACGACGCTCCTCAGGAAACGGACAAACCGACCCAGAATGCGGTTCTGGCAACCCCGTCTTTTATCGAACGGGAGCGCCTGCGCGCGCACTATCGCCTACCGGAAGCGCGGATGGCCTAACTTCAGCACATGTCATTCCCGCGAAAGCGGGAATCCATATTTCCATGGCGTATGGTGTCCGATGGATTCCCGTTTGCACGGGAATGACATAGCATTAGTGTCTCTCGCGTTATTAGCCTATCCTACCGGGAGAGGTGAAAAGGTGAAGGTTTTCTAAGCCGCTTTGCGGTGCAGGTCGATGATATCGCGCACTTTTGAAAATACTTCTTCCACATCCATCGTCGTCGTATCGAGGATAATCGCGTCCGGCGCGGGGACGAGGGGGGCGGCGGTGCGAAGACGGTCACGCTCATCACGCTCCATCAAATCCTCCAGCACGGATTCATAAACCACCTCGATACCCTGTTCCTGCAATTCATCGTGACGGCGCTTGGCGCGGGCTTCGATGCTGGCGGTCATGAATATTTTGATGTCGGCATCAGGGCAGACCACCGTGCCGATGTCGCGCCCGTCGAGGATAGTCCCTTCGCTGCGCTCGGAGAATTGACGCTGGAAATCGAGCAGGATATCACGCACTTCTGGGATTGCGGAGACGACGGACGCCGCTTGCCCCACTTTCTCCTGCCGCAGACGTGGGTCAGAGAAATCACCATCCGAAATCGACAGCGCCGCGGAAATAGCTTCTTCCTTATCCGCCGGGTTTTTTCCCGAGGAAAGCATCTTGAGGCCCACAGCGCGATAGAGACTGCCCGTATCCAGATGATGATACCCAAAATACACCGCTAACCGCCGCGCCAGCGTTCCTTTGCCGGATGCCGCAGGCCCGTCAATGGCGATAATGCGGCTAGGCGATTTCGCGCGGGACGCGACCGTTTGCGGTTTTAGGAACGGTTTGCGGCCACTGACCGAAATCTCCGCCCCCATCCCGTTCATCATCTCGGTGAAGCCGGGGAAACTGGTGGCGATGGCGCGGACGTCATCCACCTGCACAGGGGTTTCAGCCGCCATACCCATCACCAGAAAACTCATCGCGATGCGGTGGTCATAATGCGTTGCCACCACCCCGCCGCCCTTCGGCGCCTTGCCGTTACCGTGAACGGTAAGCGTATCGCCGTCGAGCGACGTGCTGACCCCATTCGCGTTCAGCCCATCGATGATCGCTTGCAGGCGATCACTCTCTTTCACGCGTAATTCTTTTAAACCTTCCATCACCGTATCGCCTGTAGCGAAGGACGCGGCGACGGCGAGGACGGGATACTCATCAATCATCGACGGCGCGCGGTGCGCAGGCACGCGCACTCCTTTTAATGCACTGCTCTTGACGGTGATGTCCGCCACCGGCTCACCGCCTTCCATGCGTTCATTAGAGAACGTAATATTCGCCCCCATCTCCCGTAGCGTATCATATAGTCCCGTCCGCAGCGGATTGACGCAAAGATGCTTCAGCGTCACCTCCGAATCCGGCGTAATTAGCGCCGCGATACAAGGGAATGCAGCGGAGGAGGGGTCGGCGGGCACATGCAATTCACGGTCGGCGTATACTTGTTCCGGCTGGCCCCAGATACGAATCTCTTTGGAACCATCATCCGCGATCGTGCTCTCACAGCGCACCCCGAAAAAGGTGAACATCCGCTCGGAATGATCCCGCGTATGTTCTTTCTCGACCACAGAAGTAATGCCCGGCGTATTCAACCCCGCCAGCAGCACGGCGGATTTCACCTGTGCGGAGGCGACAGGCAAAATATATTGAATCGGCATCGGCGTTGCCGTGCCATGCATCGCCAGCGGCAACAAATGCCCCTGACGCGCCATGAATTGCACGCCCATTTCCATCAGCGGTGTCATGATCCGCTTCATCGGACGGCGGGAAAGCGACGCATCGCCCGTGAACATGGTAATGAACGGGTAGGGGGCGAGCAGCCCCATCATCAACCGTGCGCCCGTTCCCGCATTGCCCATATCGAGCACAGTCGACGACTCCTGTAACCCACCGATGCCTTTACCCTCGACAACCCATTCGCCGGAGGGTTTTTTCTCTATGTTAATACCACAGGCCGATAGTGCCCCGGCGGTAGCCAAAACATCTTCCCCTTCCAGCAGATCATGGATGGTGGTAGTGCCGATGGCTTGTGAGGAAAACATCAACGCCCGGTGCGAGATGGATTTATCACCCGGCACACGCACGGAGCCCTTCAGGCTTTTGACGGCGGAGGAGGAAGCGGCAAGTGGTTTGGCGGCGTGAGGCATGTGATGGCGCAACAATCGGGTGTGAAGACGTACTAATGCACTTACCTCTCGGAAGAAGGCTTGACAAGCCTTTCCGCACTTAGCAACTTGGGTGGAGATAAATTTAGGAAAAGCCATGTCACTAGGAACCAAACGTACCTGCCCCAAATGCGAAGCGAAATTCTACGATCTCACGAAGAATCCGGCGCAATGCCCCAAATGCGACGTGAAGACCGACTTCGTCGCACTGGAGAAGCTGGCCCTCGCCAATGCACCCAAGCCCAAGAAGAAGGCTCCCGCTCCGGTGAAAGAGCCGAAAGTGAAGGTGCATCTGGACGAGACGGATGAAGACATCGACCTCACCCCCTTCGCCGATGACGATGTGGAAGTCGCCGGTGAGGAAGAAGCGCTGGAAGACGTGATCGAACCCGGTGAAGAGGATATCGAAAGCCTCTCCGACATCGAAGACCGCGAACGCGAAGAAGACCTGAAGAACAGCGACGACGGCGAAGAAGAAGCCTTCATCGACGGCATGGAAAACCTGGAAACCCTCATCGACCTCCCCGAAGAACTGGAAGAGGATGAGGAAGAAGAGGACGACGACGAGGACGAAGAAGAGCGGTAAGGGCTTCTTTATTTTTCTAACCCGCGTACGATTGTTTTTAGTTCCATACAACCCAAAAACTTGTCATTCCCGCGAAAGCGGGAATCCAGCGCACCGCGTCTGCGGTGCAGGAAAACCCCTTTAAGTATGTATATCGCGCCCATGGCGCTCTCGACTGGATTCCCGCCTTCGCTGGAATGACAGTCTTTTGTCATCCTGAACTTGTTTCAGGATCCATGCCTAGACGCGAGATGGATGCTGAAACAAGTTCAGCATGACGAAAGGAAACGAAGTGAGGAAAGTAGGCCGAGCCAGCCCTGAGCGGCGTCTATTGCGTAGCGCAGTAGCGCGAGCAGAGACAATTAAAAACGACTACTTCACCACATCCACGAATTCAGCCATGATTTTCTTCCGCCCCGATTTCTCGAATGAGATATCGAGATGATCCCCATGCGCGGCGATGACGATGCCGTAGCCGAATTTCATATGGAAGACGCGTTTACCTAAATAGGCATTGGCGCTGACGGTGACCGGCTTCGCGCGTTGCGCCACCTGCATGATATTCTCTATCTCGCGCTGGAAGAGCTGCGGCCCCTTGGCGCGCATCATCCCGCTACCTGGCCCGCCGTCGAGATGCTCGATATGATCATGCGGCAATTCATCGAGGAAACGCGAGGGCAGGGAGGATTGCCATTGCCCGTAGATACGTCGGTTCGCCGCATGGGAAATAAATAACCGCCGCTTGGCGCGCGTGATGCCAACATAGGCAAGGCGGCGTTCTTCTTCTAAGCCTTTGTTCCCGTTTTCATCGAGCGTCCGCTGGGACGGAAACAGCCCTTCCTCCCACCCGGTGAGGAATACAGTGTTGAACTCCAGCCCCTTCGCCGCATGTAGCGTCATGATGCTGATCATGTCGTCGCTATTCATATTGTCGATATCGGTGACGAGGCCCACATGCTCCAGAAAATCGCCAAGGCTCTGAAACTCCTCCATCGCCCTGAGTAATTCCCGCAAGTTCTCGATACGTCCCTGCGCCTCAATGGATTTATCCGCCTGCCACATCGCAATATAGCCGGATTCCTCTAGCACAATCTCTGTTAATGTACTAGGCGGCAACTCAGCCGCCTGCTTCGCCCAGCGCGTCATCGCCTCGACAAACATCGCAAGCTGCCCACGCGCTTTCCCGGTGATTTTACCTTCCTCGATCAACTCCCGCGTCGATTCGAGGAGAGAAATATTATGCTTACGCGCATGGGTATGCAGCACTTCCAGCGTCGCCTTGCCGATACCACGCTTGGGCGTGTTGATGATACGCTCGAACGCAAGGTCATCGCGCGATTGCATGACGAGTCGCATATAGGCGATTGCATCACGAATCTCCATCCGTTCATAGAAGCGTAAACCGCCGATGACGCGGTACGGCAGCCCCAGCGTCAAAAACCGTTCCTCGAAACTCCGTGTCTGATACCCCGCCCGCACCAGCACCGCCATTTCGGACAACGGAATCCGGTCACGCTGCCGCGACTCCACTTCTTCACCGACGAAGCGTGATTCTTCCTGCTCATCCCAAGTCGATTTGATGCGTATGGGCTCCGACTCTGCCATATCCGTCCATAATGTCTTGCCCAGCCGGTCGGCATTATTGGAAATGAGTCCCGCCGCCGCGGCAAGGATTGCCGGGGTGGAACGGTAATTCTGTTCCAGCCGCACCGTATGTGCTCCAGGAAAATCTTTCTCGAAGCGCAGGATATTATCAATTTCCGCCCCGCGCCAACCATAGATGGACTGGTCATCATCCCCCACGCAGCAGATATTCTTGTGGTCGATGGTCAGCATGCGGAGCCACAAATATTGCGCGACGTTAGTATCCTGATACTCATCCACCAGCACATAACGGAAGCGGCGGTTATATTCCTGCAGCACTTCCGGATGCTTTTGGAACAGCGTTAGATTATGCAGCAGCAAATCCCCGAAATCGCAAGCATTCACCTGCTGCAGCCTCCGCTGATAATCCTTGTAGATGTCATACGACTGCCGGTCATATCCGCCATGCATATGCGTCGGCGTCACTTTTTCTGGCGTGAGTCCCAAATCCTTCCAGCGCTGGATAGTGGCGAGGATGAACTTGGCCGGATTCTGTTTCTCGTCGAGATTCTTTTCTTCAATGATAGATTTGATGACGCGTATCTGGTCGTCCGTATCAAGGATGGTGAAAGCCGAAGTCAGCCCCACCGATTCCGCATGACGGCGCAGGATGCGCGCGCCGATGGAATGGAACGTACCCAGCCACATGCCTTGCGTAGCTGCAGAGGGCTGGAAATCGGCGATGTCTTCATCCTTAACGGTATCGATCAGCAAATGCTTCACCCGCTCGATCATCTCCCGCGCCGCTTTGTTGGTGAAGGTCACGGAAAGTATCTGCCCCGGAAATGCCTTGCGCGATTGGATCAGCCACGCGATGCGCGTCGTCAACACCCGCGTCTTGCCCGTCCCCGCACCCGCCAGCACCAGCACCGGCCCGTCCGTCGCCTCCACCGCTTCACGCTGTGCAGGGTTGAGCTTACGGATATAATCCGGCGCGGTGTCGGTAAAAGAGGGAGCGTCAGGTGCGATGGCTGTCACGGAGTTCATTTTTTCTATTATTTTCTGCCTATCCCAGATACAGGTAGGGGATGGATTCCACGATTAAACATCACCCCCACAGCAAGGGCAAGCCCGAAGTCGCTATTCGCACACCCGTCGCGGAGGACGCTATCGCCATCACGCGACTTGCGCGTGCGCTTGCCGAGTACGAAGGCGTGTCCTGCCGACTTAGTTCAGCGGATATCACCATGCTGCTCTCCCAACCCGATTTCTACTATCTGCGGGTGGCGGAGGCGGAGGGGCGCATCGTCGCCTTCATTTTCGCTTATCCCGGGTATGACCTCAGCTCCGCGTCGCACGGATACCATTTGGCGGATATATTTGTCGCCGAATCCCATCGCCAGCTCGGGGTGGGCAAAACCTTGCTTGATAACCTGCAAACCCATACCCATATGCAAGGCGGACACTGGGTTTCGTTTGCCGTGTTGAGAAATAATGAGAATGCCAAGGAATTCTATCGCAAGATGGATGCACAGGCGATGCCGGTGGACTTCTACGCACTCGGTATCAAGAATCCATACGACAATGCTTGACAAGACGCGCTCTATTTAGGCAATATTAACGGAAATTCCGTATAATAATAAAATAGACTCGTCGGTAAGCAGCACTGCAAAACATAATCTTCTGAAGGGAGGAACGATGCGGCTGTTGTCATTTTCTGTTTTTATCATGTTGACGCTGTCGCTTGCGTTCCCACCACAACTCCATGCAAAAGCCCCTGCCGGAAACCCGCGCTACGCCGCACTGATCATGGATGAGCAGACGGGTGCGATCCTCCATCAGGAGAACGCCTACGCCAAGCGCTACCCCGCATCTCTCACCAAGATGATGACCCTCTACATGCTGTTCGAGGCATTGAATAAGGGCAAGCTTTCCATGCGCACGGAAATGGTCGCCTCCAAATACGCTGCCGGGATGCCGCAAACCAATCTTTCACTCCGCCCCGGTTCCAAGATCACCGTGGAACAGGCCATCAAAGCGCTCGTCATTCGCTCCGCGAACGATGTTGCGGTCGTCGTGGCGGAGAAGGTCGGTGGTTCCGTCCCCAACTTCGCGGCGATGGCAACGGCCAAGGCGCGCCAGCTGGGGATGAAGAACACCGTGTTCCGTAACCCGCATGGCCTTCCGGACCCCGCGCAATATACCACGGCCTATGATATGGCGTTGCTGGGCAAGGCGCTGAAGCGCGACTATCCGCAGTATTACGCCTATTTCAATACACGCAGCTTCTCCTATAACGGCGTCACCTACACCACGCACAATAACGTGCTGAATCGCTATAGCGGGACGGACGGCATCAAGACCGGGTTCATCCGCGCCTCGGGCTTCAACCTTGTCACCTCCGTCAACAAACACGGCCGCAAACTCGTGGGCGTGGTGATGGGCGGCTTCACCGCCCGCTCACGGGACGACCAGATGATCTCGCTGCTCAACCGCACCTACGCTCAGTTGAATGATAAGACATTCCGCGAACGCGCCTTCGCTTCCGCTACCACTCCTTCCGTAGCGGTAGCGGGCGTTGCCGCGCCGCTGCCAATGACCAAACCCGTCATTTCCAAACCTGCCGACATTGAACTAGCTGCTGCGAAACCCGCTCCGCCCCGCTTTATGCCGCAAGTGGTTCCCGTGGCGAAGCCCGTCGCCAAACCGACATCGAATGTCGCCCCGGCCTTCATCGCGCGGGATGAGAAGAAACCGGCCCCCAGCGCTTCCATTGCACTGAACGATGTCTCCCCGGCAGCGCCTGCTCCGGCGGTTTCAGTGAATTATACCCCTGTTTCCTATCAACCTCCGGTCGCCACTGCGCCGGCCCGTAACACGCTGGAATACCAGCTTGCGGCGATGCAGGGTGGCCGTGCGGAATCCGACACGCTCTCCGCCCGCCTGCCATCCTCCGCCTCCGGCGCAGGGAAAGATTGGGGCATTCAGGTCGGCGCGTTCAATAACGAACAGCAAGCCAAGGAAGCCGTGAAAAAGGCCTTCACCTTAGCGCATGATAATCTGCGTGATGCCTACATCACCATCTCCGAACAGAAGACCAGCAACCAGACCGTCCACCGCGCCCGCCTCGGCAACCTCTCGCGCGATGAAGCGGCGGCCGCCTGCGCCAAACTGAAAGCCCAACAATCCAGCTGCTTTGCGCTGCCGATACAGTAAAATAAATACAGTTTGAATTTACTGTATAATTACACTGGGTTTATTGCTGTCATGGGGCAATTGTAACAAAACTGTCATAATCACTTTGCCTAAAATTTGCTATATTTAGACTAAGGTAAATTATGAGCGCACTCCACGATTTAGGGACAGGTATTGATGATGGGTTTGCTGATTTCGCAGACCGTACATGTGGTGAGAGTCCATTATTAAATTCGCTGATACGCAGTATCGGTGGTGGCTTTGGTGCGTGTATAAAAGGCGTGGGCCTTGTCTCCGACACGGCTGGACAAGCTGTTTCTGCGGTCGGTGGTGCAGCCAAATCAGGTATTGGATTAGGTAAGGACGTATTCGCTGGCCGGGGTAGTAAGTCACCTGTTGAAGGCCACTCCCAAGCGATTGAAATTGCTGCCCCATCCGCTCCATCGCAATCCCAACAAATGGCATCCTGCCTCGCTGCAGCGGGCATCATGCCGGGTGGAACTCTGGCGTTGGGTAACTGTGACGTATCAGAACATGAAATAGGCGGGTTTGCACCCCAACCTCCTGTCGTAGCAATGGCTCGCCAGCGGACGGAAGGCATGAGCATGAACCTGCACGGCTAACAGATTTCTTCACTCCATCGAAAAACCGCCGGGGGCGACTCCGGCGGTTTTTTTATGGGCAAAGATGCGGGGGGCTGGTATAGGGCATTTCAGTACTCCAACTTCCATCAAGGATGTGCCTGTGAAAATCGTGATCGTATGTGTGCTCGGCGTCGTGTTGCTGGCTGGCGTAGGCTGGGGACGATATTACGTCATCGGCCAGAGCTTCGAGGTGAAGGTGCGCTCGCTGCATAACAAGATCATCAAGGGCGATGATAAATATCTCGTCTTCACCGATAAGGGCGTCTTCGAGAATGTCGATACATGGGTATGGCTGAAGTTCGATAGCTCCGAAGTCCAGAACGGGCTGGACGCGGGCGAATGCTACCGCATCCGCACCCGAGGCTTACGCATACCCGTCCTCTCATGGTATAAGAACATCCAATCCATCACGCCGATTGAGTGTAAGTAACCACGTTTTTGACGCGACTAAATTGTTTGTCATTCCCGCGAAGGCGGGAACGACAATGAATGTGATTTTCTTTGTCATCCTGAACTTGTTTCAGGATCCATAGTGCATGGATAGATGGATGCTGAAACAAGTTCAGCATGACATTGTGTAAGAGCGAGGTCAGGAGACTGAACCAGCCCTGAGCGGTGCGCGTATGCGAGCAGCTATTGCGCAGCGCAGTAGCGCGAGCAGGAACAATCAAACAAAGCTTAGAACGGCGACAGGATGTCGATGACCTGATTCCCCCAACGCGGACGGCTGGTGTCGCTGATCATACCGCGACCGCCGTAGACGATGCGGGCTTGGGCGACTTGCGAGGAGTCGATGGTGTTATCCGAATCGATGTCCTGCGGACGGACGACGCCTTTGACGCTGACTTCACGCACCTCATCGTTGATACGGATTTCCTGCGTGCCGTCGATCACGTAATTGCCGTTGGGCAATACCTGCGTAATAAGCGCTGCGACGTCCGTTTCAATACGTTCCTCACGCTTGATCTCACCCGTACCAGCGTGATTGGTGCTGCCCGTCACGTCGAACAACGCGTCACGGTCCGGGGTTCCAGGTGTCAGGTATTTCAACTTGCCTTCCAGACCAAATAGTTTCGGCGCGGCGACAACTTCGGTGCTGTCACGCGTCACGTCGTTATCGTTCTTCACCTCGGCGCGGTTGTCGATGGCGATCTTCACGCGGAGTACATCACCCACGCGGCTGGCGCGTTGGTCACGGAAGAAGGCGCGCGCGCCCGGCTGCCAGAGGGTGTTGGAATACTGACGCTCCGGCGGCGCGTTCTCAGGCAGCGGCCAGCTGATGGGGGCGTAGCCGGGCTGGGCGGTGGGGTCTTGCACCGCCGTCAACGGCGGCGGGCTGCCGATATTGTCCAGACGGTCAAAGGTAGAGGTACATGCGCCCAGCGAGAGCGTGGCGACGGCAAGGATGGTGGTGTACATCCAATGTGTGTTTTTCTTCATAGGTAGGAACTCCTCCTTAAAATTTTTATTCGCGCGAGGCGACTTTGGCCGCCGCTAGCGGTGCTGCGCCACGGACTTCGACGAGGTCAGCGGAAACCACACGGGCGTGGACGATGTTGTTGCTATCGAGATTGCGCACGCGGATATACTGCCCCACCGCACCCGGCTCAAGGCTCTCACCCAGCGCGCTGATGAGGAGCGCCGTCGTGTTGAACCGCATCTCGACCTGCTTATTCTTCTGTATCACGAACGGCTCTTGCAGTTCGGCCATCCGTACCGGGCGACCCGGGGAGATAGAACGGCCCGGCGTCATGCCGATGAGTTGTGCTGCGCTGGACGCCGTATCCTGACGAATTTTATCTTCCGGATAGTCGATGAACTCGACGTCATCCTTAGCGATAATATCACCCTGACGCATCTTGGTCTTCAGGACGGGGACTTCCGTCAATGTCTCATACCGCCCGCTGATGGGCAGCGCACTGAGCACGCGTTCTCCCTCGAATACGAACAGATTGCCGCTCCAGCTATGGCGCTTTTCGTCATAGCGTAGCGTTTTCACGCCGATCTCGACCGGGCGGTTATGGGAGAAGAGTACCTGCTCATGCGCGCTGGTCATCTTCACCTTGATACTATCGGCGATACCTTGCTCCTGCATTGCCTGCTGGATGGCAAGCTCCGCATCGGCAGGCATGACTTTGAACAGGCGGCTCTTATCGGCTACCATGTCCGCGTCTTCGGCTTTGGCTTGCAGGCTGAACAGCACCATCACACACAGCACCATCAAAAAGGTGAGGGCGGTAAGGGCGATTCGCTCTGCTTTACTCAAACGCTGTTCCATAAGGACTCCTCCTAAACTATGGTTATGCGGATTGATTCAGTGATTGCAGCATTTCGTCCGACGCGGTGATGACTTTTGCATTCATCTCATACGCACGCTGGGCGACGATCAAATTGGTGATTTCCTGTACGGGATCGACGTTGGAATTCTCGACATAGCCTTGCAACAGCGAGCCGAAGCCTTCTTCACCGGGGTTGCCCTGAATGGGGTCGCCGGAGGCAGCCGTTTCCAGATACATGTTATCGCCGATAGCATCGAGACCCGCATCGTTGATGAAGGTGACCATGGACATCTGGCCGACATTGACCGGGTCCACCTGACCTTCGATCTGTACTTCAACCTCACCGAACTTGCTGATGGTGATGGCGATGGCGTCATCAGGAATAGTGATGCCGGGATCGACGATATAGCCTTGTGCGGTGACGATGTCCCCGTCCGGGCTAAGCTGGAACGTCCCGTCCCGTGTGTAGGACTCGTCCCCGCTCGGAAGCTGGACGACGAAGTAGCCTTTTCCCTGAATGGAAATGTCAAGCGCCCCGCCCGTGTTCTGTACGGTTCCTTGCGTATGGTTCCGGTAAATCGCGCCCGTCTTCACCCCAAGGCCGACCTGAATACCCGTGGGAACAATAGTTCCCGCATCGGAGGAGTTCGTGCCCACCCGTTGCTGGTTCTGGTAGATCAGATCCTGAAACTCGGCGCGCTGGCGTTTGAAGCCCGTCGTGGTCATGTTCGCCAGGTTCTGCGACGTGACATCCACGTTGAGCTGTTGTGCCATCATCCCCGAGGCCGCTATGTTTAATGAACGCATATGATTACTCCCTATATCCTATTCGTTTATGACGGCTGCTGCGAATAGGCGTTGTTCGCCTTCCGGATCAGGTCATACATGGTTTCGATGAATTTTGATGAGCTCCCGGTGGAGCGTTGCAGCTCCACAAGACGCACGATTTCGCTGACGCCTTGGATGTTGGAATCTTCCAACGCTCCATGCACCACACGTGTCGCCTCCGCAGGCAGTGGCGGTGCATCGGAACGATACATCCCGCCATATTCCTGCGTCAGGGCTTGTTGGTTGGCGAATTCGGCGATGGCCAGCACCGCGCGTTCTTCGCCGTCTACCGTAATAAGTCCGTTTTCGCCGACGACGATCTGCTTGTCTTCCTGATCAAAGATAATCCGCTGCCCGCCGTCATCCAGAACGGGATAGCCTTCGGCGGTGACAAGCGTGCCTTCACCGTCCAGCTGGAAATTCCCGGCGCGGGTGTAGCGGTCGCCACGCGGTGTTTCCACGGTGAAGTAGCCGCTGCCCATCAGCCCCACGTCGAGCGGATTGCCCGTGACTTTCATCGAGCCGTTGCGCGTATCCTGATAGGTTGCTACGTCTTGGGTGAAGGCCATCTGGCGGCGATTGCTGGTGTCCTTCACCAGATAATCGGTGAACATCATCTTCTCGCCGTGATAGCCCGTTGTATTAACGTTGGCGATATTGTTCGCGGTCACGTCCATATCCCTGAACAGGGCCGTCTGGCGGGAGAGCATGATATAGATACTATTATCCATTATATTCCTCTGGTCGTGTGGTCAGATTGTATGACGGTTCAGAATATGCAACTACCGTGCCAGACCGCATTCCCCAGTCCCGAAGCGGCGGAACCCGACACAGCCCCCTGAAAAAACACGATGCTTGGGGGGCAATCCAAAAATATGGTATTATCTCCTGCGCGATGACATATAATCGGCGTCGTAAAGCGACACATAGCCGCGAGGCATGAAAGGAATTCTATGGCCGACAATGACGATATGCAGATCGATCTGGACGATGAAGGGCTGGAAAAGCCCCACAAAGGCAAAAAACTACTGATCATTATCATCGTGTTGGTATTGCTGGCCGCAGCCGGCGCGGGCCTGTTCTTCTCCGGGATGCTGGATAGCATGTTGGGCGGCGGCGGTGAGACGGAAGAGGTCGCCACGGAAGAAGCGCACGGTGAGGTTGCCGAAGGTGGCCACGGTGCTCCCGGCGCGGAAAGCAAAGGCCCGGTATTCTATACCCTGCCCGAATTCATTGTGAACCTGAATACGGCGGGAACCAGTGCGGGGACGAGTTTCATGAAAGTCACCGTCGTGCTTGACCTTCCCTCCGAGGAAGCCGCCGCCAAGGTGACGGCGATGGAGCCGCGCATTGTCGATGATTTCAATACATACTTACGCGAATTACGCGCCAGCGACCTCTCCGGTTCCGCCGGGGTGTTCCGTCTGCGGGAAGAATTACTGATGCGAACCAATAAAATTCTCCACCCCAATCAGGTGAATGATATATTGTTCAAGGAAATGCTGGTTCAGTAAGGGATTTATTGCAACTGGCGCGGTAATTGCAATACGGTGAGTGATACGCTAGTATCATATAGAACTATAAAGAAAAAATAGCGAGGCGCGAGGCGCATGGCAGAGGAGAATCAGGAACCGATAGACGACGCCGCAGCAGCCGCGGAGTGGGCAGCCATGCTCGACACCGAAGGCGCTGAGGGGGATGCTGCGCCCGGTGAAGCCCAGAGTTTCGAGACCAACGAACGCGTCCTGAATCAGGACGAGATCGACCTGCTCCTCGGCTTCGATAGCGCTGGAAAAAAAGAAGACAAGAACGGTATCGAGGCGATTCTCGGCAAAGCGCTGATGGCGTATGAAAAGCTGCCGATGCTGGAAGTCGTCTTCGACCGTCTCGTGCGCGTGCTATCTTCTTCTTTCCGCAACATGACGTCCGATAACGTCGATGTCAGCTTGGAATCCATGACCTCTCTGCGGTTCGAGGATTATCTCAACTCCATCCCTCTCCCCGCATTGCTGGTCGTCTTCCGCGCCGTGGAATGGGAGAATTTCGGTATCATCACGGTCGATAGTTCCCTGATTTATTCCGTCGTCGATGTTCTTCTCGGTGGCCGCCGCTCCACGCGCCCCATCCGCGTCGAAGGCCGTCCCTATACGACGATTGAACAGGACATTGTAAAGAAGATGGTGGACATCGTGCTGACCGACATGGGCAATGCGTTTGACCCCATCAGCCCGGTTACCTTCCTGCATGAGCGCCTGGAGAACAACCCCCGCTTTGCCACCATCACCCGCCCCAATAACGCGGTGCTATTGGTCAAGCTGCGCGTCGATATGGAAGATCGCGGCGGCATGATCGAGATTATGCTTCCTCATGCTACGCTGGAGCCGATCCGCGACCTGCTGATGCAGATTTTCATGGGTGAGCGCTTCGGTAAGGATTCCGTATGGGAGAAGCATTTGAGCAGTGAAGTGAAACAGGCGGATATCGACCTGCGCGTCATCCTCGATGAGAAACAGGTTCCGTTCGGGGAGGTGATGAATTTCCGCGTCGGCTCCACGCTACTGCTCGATTGCTCCCCGCAATCGGAAGTGACGATCCGCTGTGGCGACATTGACCTGACCAAAGGCAAACTGGGACGCGTCGGCGATAAGATCGCCGTCTCGTTGACCCAACAAGTAAAAGCGCAAGCGAAGGAGATATTATGAGCGAAGCATTCCATCTGGTGATGACGCTTGCGTTGGACGGGCTGGTAGCCGTGCTGCTGGGCGTCACGATCTATTATTGCGGCAAGCTCAACAAACGCATCCGCATCCTTCAGGACAGCAAGAGCGAACTGGCGGGTCTCATCATGAAGTTCGACGAATCCACCCAGATGGCGACGCGCAGCATCCACGAGATTCACAATGCCAGCAAAAAGATCAACGAATCCATCCAGACCAAGCTGGATAAAGCCAACTACATCGCCGATGACCTTTCCTTCATGATCGAGCGCGGCAATCGGTTGGCTGACCAGATGGAAGGCCAGATTTCCGCCTCGCGCGGTCGCCCCGCAGGCGCTCCACGCCCGGAAGCGAACCAAGCCCGCCGCGAAGAAGCTTCTGTTGAGGAGATGACCCGCGAAGTCGCAGGTGGCGCGAGCAAGCTCGCCGACATCCGCCGTGGCCGCCCCGCGCCGCAAGCTGCGGAAGTCACCGACAAACAGAAGCGCACCAACGCGCTTGAGTCCGTGCTGGAGAAGATTTCTTCGACCAAAGCGGGTAAGGCCGCCGAAGCTCCTGCAAAACAGGAAGAGGCAGGCAAACGACGCGTCCCTACCGCACGGATGCGCAGTCAGGCCGAGCAGGAATTGCTCGACGCTCTCAAGACCGAACGCTCATAGGAATCCGGTAGCCACGCATGTCCACACCTTCCTTCCTCTATACGCTGGTGCGTTTCCGCCTGATGCCGGTGACGATGAGTTTCCTCGTCCTGCTGTTCATGGTGAAGCTCTACGACCTCGCCCAAGGCACGACGCGCCTGAGCGACATGCTCATCGCCGGTAGCGCGCAAGCGGTGGAAGATACTCTGGAAGGCGCACCGAAGGATGCCCCGAAAGAGGCTGCCGCCGCCGCTGAAAAACCTGCTGAGAAGACCACTGCCGCGGAAGCTCCCGCCAAGGAAGAAGAGGGGGATGATGTCCTCGTCGGTGGAGAAGATGGCGGAAACGCATCCGCGACAGCAGATGAAGAAGTCGCCGAGGATGAAGGCAGCGGCAAGAAGGAAGAACGCCATTTCAGCCCCGTCGAGGTAGAGCTGCTGCAAAGCCTTTCCAAACGCCGCGCCGAGATCGACAAGTACGAAGAAGAAGTGAAGATGAAAGAGAGCCTCCTCGACGCCACGGAGCTCCGCATCAACAAAAAACTCGATGAGCTGAAAGGCCTGCAAGCGGCCGTGCAGAAAATCCTCGATCAGTATAAGTCGCAGGAAGACACCAATATCCGCAGTCTCGTCAAGATGTATGAGAATATGAAACCCAAATCCGCCGCCGCCATCTTCAACGAGATGGAAATGCCCGTGCTGCTGCTGATCGTCGATCGCATGTCCGAACGGAAAGCCGCGCCTATCCTCGCCGCGATGGATCCCCTGAAAGCCAAGGAGCTGACCATCGAACTGGCGGAGGAACGCAAAGTTCTCGATTCGTCGGAAGAGGCACTGAAGGAAGTCCGCTAACTTTATTCGCACGGAGAATAAACATGAATGTCAGTAAAATATTCTCATGTATTGCCCTATTAACGTTCACAGGATGCGCTTCAGCTACTAAAACCTATACTGAAGACGGACAACTACGTTATTCGCTAACGTGTTCTGGTACTCCAAACAACTGGGATATGTGTTATAAAAAAGCTGAGGATATTTGTGGTAATGAAGGGTATGTATTAATTTCGATGACTACGGAATCAGAAATTATGATAGTCCAATGTAAAGGTGACTAATAGTTTGTTGTCAGCATCATCCCAAGCCATCCGGCTACACCATGTCGGCAAGCAATACCGCATTTACGAAAAACCGTCCGATCGGCTGAAGCAAATGTTCATGCGCGGAAGGCGCATCTTTTTCCGTCCGCATGAAGCCCTCAAGCCTGTGACCATCGACATCCCGCGCGGCCAGACCATCGGCATTGTCGGCGCGAACGGGTCGGGCAAATCCACCTTGCTGCAAATCGTGGCGGGGACGCTCACCCCCACTAGCGGCAAGGTCGAGGTCAATGGTCGCCTGTCTGCCTTGTTGGAACTCGGTGCGGGCTTTAATCCTGAATTCTCCGGTAACGATAACATTGCCCTCAATGCCCGTATTCTTGGCCTCGGCGAGGAGGAGATAGCAGCCAAGTACGACAGCATCGTCGCCTTCTCCGGCCTCAATGCCGACCATCTCCGCCAACCGGTGAAAACTTATTCCTCCGGGATGTATGTGCGCCTCGCATTCTCCGTCGCCATCGCGGTTGAGCCGGACATCCTCGTGGTTGATGAAGCGCTCGCGGTAGGGGATGAGGGCTTTCAGCGCAAATGCTTCGCCCGCATCAAGGAAATGCAGGAGCAGGGGACGACGATACTGTTTGTCTCCCATTCATCAGGAACCATCGTGGAACTCTGCGACCGTGCCATGCTGTTTGACCATGGCGAGCTGCTGCTGGATGATGTCCCCAAACGCGTCGTCGAGGAATACCATAAACTCCTCTTCGCCCCACCCGAATACACCGAGCGCGTCCGCACCGAGATACGCAGCTTGCGTGATGAACTGGCGCATAGCGAAACCCCCGCCTCGCATGATGATACCGCCCCCGCCTCACGCGTCGTCTACCCCACCCACGGGGCAGAGATACTTTCTCCCCAACTTCTCAACAGTAAGGGTGATGTGGCCCACAGCTTCTGGGAGGAAGAGACCGCCACCTTCACCTATCAAGTCCGCCTGGACGGCATTTACACGAATCTTCGCTGCGGCATGCTGCTGAAAACCACACGCGGTATCGACCTCGGCGGTGCGGCCTACCACATTCCCCCCGAACAGCTCTCCACCCTGAAAACAGGCGATATGCTGAGCGTCACCTTCACCATCCCCATTACGCTTGAGAAGGGGACATACTTCCTCAATTGCGGCTGCTTCACCGAAGGAACAGAAGGCACGGTGACCCTTCACCGCATCGTCGATGCCGTGATGTTCAAAGTCCTTCCCAGCGACACGAAACGCGCCAAACGCCCCACGGAACCAAAGGGCATGATTGATTTTTCCATCATCGGCTCCGCCACGCCCTCCCTATGACCTATTGATGTGTCCGCCCGTTCCCACGATGGGAACTTGAGCCGCTACCGCTTACGTTATCTACAGCGCTATTGCGGCTCCATTACGCGGGCCGTGAGCTACCCACGGGTAGTGTTTCATCACCCATAAAAGGAGTTACACAATGACTAAGCAACCGAAAAAATTTTCTATGATTTCCGCCACCGTGCTGGGGATGACGACCATCATGTCCACAGCCGCCTTCGCCCAGACGGCCAGCGGACAGTCCAACACGAACGCAGAGACCTCCGGCTCATATGGTTCCGGTACGGGAGCATCCTATGGCTCTGGCGCATCCACGGATACGAATGTGGGCGTAGGCGCAAACAGCAATACATCCATCAAGTCCGGCACGTCCTACCGCACGGACTCCACCATCGACTCAGGTCGATCCACCTTTGAACCCGGCATGTCCAATTCCGAAGTAGGAACCGATCGTAACCGTAATACGAATGGCGGCAACTTCGATTCGAACGCTAACACGGGTGCTACGATCAATGCAGCTCCCAACCGCACGGGCGGCGGCACAGATACTAGCGTAGGCGCCCGAACCTCCACGGGTACATCCTCCACCCTAGGCAGTGGCGCAACTAGCAGAAGTTCCGGTGCACGCGGCGGTTCGTCCACGGTCGGCGGCATTGGCGGCTCAGGTGCGGCTGGTGGCGGCGGTGCAACTGGAGGAACCGGTGGTGCTGGTGGCGGAGCAGGCGGCGGCAAGTAAGCCGTTATCTATCCACTTGTACTAAGCTAATACCGTATATTCCACTCGGCAAGCCGCGGGTCTCCCGCGGCTTCCTTGTGGAAGCGGTAGCGATATTTATGCTGGTTCTTGTCCGTCCATTCGTAATGTTGTTCGAAATCGACGGTATTCATATTTTCCGTATCGCACTGACAGGAATTGAACGGGCAGGGGAGCGGGCCTGAACTGAGTTCCAGCGCCGGGCTTTGAGTAAAATCCCCTAGCTTCTCCGGCCAATGCCCCATCCCGCACGGGAACACTTCCCCGACAGGATTGACGAAGAACGCCTTATGTCCGGCATTACACAGGCCGGGGCGTTTCATATTCACCAGATATTCATAATCATGGCGGGAATAGATCATCCGCTTGAGCGCCGTACGCTGCTCGTCGTTATAATCGCGCGGATAATGCTTACCGTTATTCGGCCCCACAAATGGCTGGATGAAGACTTCCACGCCGAGCGCATTCAGGTAATTCTTATAATCCTCAAGCTGGTCGAAGAAATCGGGGAAACCGACCATGATGACCGCGAAATCATACCGCTGGCTGAGCTCAGCCGCCTTATGGAACCATCCCTCATGGTCGTTCACTTCCGTCGGGTGGAAACTGGCGACGAGGGCGATCTTGCTCTGGTCGAACCCTTTGAACACCTTGTCATACTGCGCGACGGAAAAGCTGAGATTGGTGATGAGGTTGACTGAGAAGATATTATGCTGGTTGGAGAGCTTGCGCGCACCATCCACCAGCACCTTGCTGATGAAGAACTCTCCGCCGACGCCGAGGCGGATATTGATGTCATGCGGGATCTGGCAGATATTGTTGATGATAACCTTGAACCGCTCCTCATCCCATTGGGATTCAGGTTTCGCATACGTATCCCCATGCCCCGCCACGCAATAGCTGCAATGGAAATTACAGGTCGGGAAATCCGTGTAGTAGCGAATATTGAGCCGCTGTTTGGGAGCCATCATCATTATATATGTCCTGAATTTCCGATGAAAATACTCTGCTATTCACTTTTTGCCAGAAAAATCGGTATTTTGCTGCTTTATCACACTATTTCAGGAAGGTGCGTATCATGCCGCGCGGAATAACCGCCCCAATAGCCCGCGGCGGCGGCTGCGGTGATATTCCAGCTCGTTCTTCATATCTTCCAGTTTGGCGGCAGCGGCTTTGACCTGCACCGCCTGCTGGTTCATATCCTCCAGTTCGTTGGTCAACTGGCGACATTGCTGCTCAAGCGCGGCGACTTTGCGGTTATTCTCCTCGAACTTTTCCTGCTGTTCCAGCAAATCCTGCATCGACTGCATGGTATCCACTGCCAGCGCGGAGGGTTGGAAAATCTTCTCCGCGAGTTTTTCCTTACCCTTGAAAATGGCCAGCAATTCCTCTTGGAACGCGGTCAGCATCATGTCCGGCGCGTCGAAGCTGTCGAGCGTCGAGTTCTTCAATTCCGGGTGGAAGAACGCGTCCCACTCCTTCGCATCGGGTGCATGAAGTGGCACACCGCGTGCTTTCAACGTATTCAGCAGACGGTCGATGACGTCTTTTGGCTTGTTCAGTAAGTCTTCATGGGCGATGAAAATCGGCTCCATCCCCTTCATCGAGGAGAGCAGTGCCGCGTTATAATATTCCCACAGTGCCAGCCCTTGCGCCCACGGCATCCCGTGCGTCGCCTTGAAGGACACCGCCACTTCCAGCGGATGCCGCCAGACGATGATGGGCACGGCCTCCTTCAGCAACGGCTTCCAGTGATTGAAGGTCAGGCACATGCGCGGGTCTTTGATGACCCACGGCTTTTCCTTATCCAGCGTGGCAACAATCTCCTTCATCCGCTCAGCCGTTTCGGCGAGGTCGGTCAGCACCTTCTTTGGGATGGCGGACTGGAATTTCCAGTGCTTCAACTGGTCCCAGCGGCATTTATGGTAGGCGAGGATATCCTCGTTGCATTCATTAACGTCCGAACGCTCCCAAAAGCCTTTCGGCCCCTCATCCTTGAAGCCGACGGACGGCACGTTGACGGTGAAATGCGCCCCCATCAAATTGAGGAGACGGGTGACGATGGAGCTGCCGGAGCGCGCCGTACCAAGAACGATTAATTGCATGGGTTAACTGTTTAAGGAATCCCGCCCAAAAATTCAATGTCGAACTCATCCGAACCGGAAGTTTTCTGCGAGTTTGCTTCAATCTCACGCAACCCCTTGCCAATCCCCCCCATTTCCGCTACTAAAACCCCCATCTACCGCCTATGTGGGGCATTAGCTCAGCTGGTAGAGCGCTTCCATGGCATGGAAGAGGTCAACGGTTCGACTCCGTTATGCTCCACCAAAACCACAAGCCACCTCCGGGTGGCTTTTTTTGGGTGGAACATACTCGCGAGCAAACCGTTCGATTCGACAATTCCGCAGTAGTGGAATTGGACGTGAGCAAAGCGAACGCCCGCAGGGTGGAGGTCAGCAGACCGACATCACTCCGTTATGCTCCACCATAACCTTTCCCCCCCTCTCACCATCTTACGGGTGACCCATCGGCGACTGGGTTTTCTGGATGTAAACCACTGTTTTATTACACTGGCGCTCCTCAAGCCCCCCCCCATTTTCCCTCTAGGCAAAATCATTCGCGGTGATAGTCTGATGCCATCACTAAACAGGGAGATGACATGATGCGCACCATGATTCTGAGTGTTATGACGGCGGCGGTGCTGCCGTTCGCGAGCTGGGCGGGAGGGGAAGGGCTGGTCAATATCCGCCCCGAAGCCATCACCAGCAAGCAAGGATTAAAACAGTTCGTCGGCGTCTCGGGCAAGAACGCGGGCGCGAAACATCTGTCGATGAACAAGGTCGTCATCCCCCCCGGCGGCACCGCCAAGGCGCACAGCCACAGCGATTACGAAAGCACGATCTACGTCCTTAAAGGTAAGGTGAAAACCTATTACGGCGAAGGGCTGAAACAATCCGTCATCAGCGAGGCGGGTGATTTCATCTACATCGCCCCCGGCGTGCCGCATTACCCGGTGAATTTGAGCAAGACGGAGGAGGCCATCGGCATCGTCGCCCGTAACGATCCTGACGAACAGGAACACGTCATCCTCTATGACAAGGAAACTCCCAAAGCGAAGGAGTAAGCGCGGCTACTCCTCTGTCGGCGTCATTACCGTTTTCAGGAAGTAAGCAATATCCTCTTTAGGGATGGGGCTGATGGCTTGCCAGCCGAACGTGTCGATAGGCTGACCATAGAAGCGCGATGTGCCGATGCTCGGGCCACGTTTGCCGCCCTCAAGCTCCTGCGCCGCGCGCACCTCGATGGTGTTGGGCGCGTCGATATCGTAATAGGTCGCCTGCTGGGACGCGTCGATCATCAGCTTGAGGGACGGCGCGCCATAGAGTTGCAGCAGCATCTTCTGTTCCGGCTCCGCCGTTTCCCCGCGCAGCGCGGCAAGGTGGACGACGCGGGGGATGGACACCTGCCAGACGTCGCCTTCCTCCCGTTTCAGCGACACGGCCCGCACGGTCAGCGCATAGCGCACCCCGTCCATCGCGGTGATGACGGTGGGGGCGGCGAACGTATAATACCGCCCGATGATGTTATCCTCGGCGATGGCCACGTCGGCGTAGCGGATGATGATGCCCGTCTCGCGGCCATAGGCGTCAAGCTGGCGGTTGATGCGCTCGATGAACGCGCGGTCCTCCGCCGTCGCTTGCGCCAGTGCAGGCGTGGAGAGGAGGGCGAGGAGGAGCACGAAGGCAGAGGCAAACAATGTCATCCCCCGATATTATCCCCATCCCCCCGCCAAGGCAACGGCCTATTCGGTAATGTCTCGGTTTGCATCTTTTCTCCTCCCCCTTGAGGGGGGGGCTGGGTGGGGGTGACGCGGCAACGCCGCTTAAGAGTGTGCTTGAAGGAGTCACCCTCCCCTGACCCCTCCCCTCAAGGGAGGGGAAATTCAACATGAGACATTGCCGTCTATTCCCACGCGCCCCTCCATCGGCTATCATAGACCATCAACGGAGTCCGACCCATGAGCGAGATCATCAACCTCAACAAACAACGCAAAGCCAAAGCCCGCACCCAAAAAGAAAAAACCGCCACCCAAAACCGCCAAAAATTCGGCCGCACCAAGGAAGAGAAGCAGCTGGAGAAACTAAAAGCAGAAAAGCTGGAAAAGCATTTGAAGGGGCATGAGCGGGAGAAGGAATAGTAGGATGCTATGTGCTAGCTATTTTTGAAATTTATAACTAAATTCATATTAGAATTCAAAAAAGGGTTTCGTAGGTCATAAATGGGTAGCTCTGTTTTAGTTTTTATTAGTCATTCATCTGAGGATAAAAGCTCTCTTATTGAGCCTATCGTACAAGATTTAGAAGACTGTTATATCAATGTATGGATTGATAAGAGAAAGATCGTTCCGGGTGATAATTTGCGAAAATCGATTTTTCGAGACGGTTTAGATAAAGCAGACGTAGCGCTAATTTTTTTTACAGAAAACTCACTTAAATCTTCATGGGTAGATAAAGAAATAAAACATGTTCTTAGAGAAGAAACAAAAAAGGGAAACAATTTTGATTTAAGAAAAATTATTTCGATTTTTGACTCGGAGAAAACATATACTGAAATTAGTGAGCGTTATCCCGAACTAACAGATGATCTTTTGCATTTAATGCCGATAGATTACGATAAGAGACAACTCGGCCAATTAGTTTCTGCCATTTGGTCTAAATACTTTTCTTTGCAAGGAGGAAATATTGAAGTGCAGAGGCAAATACTTGCAAAAGAAAAAGAGCTCTTCCAAAAAGAAAAAGAAATCGTTGAATTAAAACAAAAGTTAGTGCAGGAAAAATCAAAGAACTCAAAATCTTCAATACATGAAGAGTATGTTGATTATGTTAATTCAGGAAAAATTGCTAATTTTATTGATGCTAAAAATTATTTTCTAAAATCAGTTTATCATAGGACAGAGGGTAGCGATGCTTTTGCTCCAGCAGTTGCTTTTGGTTTAATTGTAATGCAGAACAGTACAATAGCTAAGCTAACCGCTAAAGGACGGGATTTTTTAAGTTGGTATATATTAAACTACGAAGGCGTCAAAAGCGTACAATAAAAATCACTCCCTAGCCACCGTATTACTCTCCACCCCCTCCGGCACCTGATCGATGATCAGCAGTTCCACTGGCTCTTTCGTATTATTCGTGCCGAAATGCCAGCCGTCGATGATCTCGGGGAAGAACTCGCCTTGCTTGAGGTGGAGGACTTTCTTGGCATCAACCAGCGTGACGTCGATCTCGCCTTTTTGCACATAGCCATAGCGCGGGTAGGGATGTTTATGGACGGGGAGGCTGACGCCCGGCGGGATGGTCAGCACCATCGCCTGCACGGTCGGGTGCTCCGGCACGGTGATTTGCTGGCCGGAGACGGTCGTGCTTGTAGAAAGCAATTTCTTCACCGGCACATGCTCCTCCGCTTGCGCGAGTGAGGAAGTGAAAAGAAGCGCGGCGAACGGGACGAGGAACAGATGGTGCATGGTGAATCTCCAAGGTGAATGGAGGACAGGCTAGCAGGATTGCACCGGCTTTTGCAAGGGTGCTGGCGACTCTGCGCAACGTGAAACCTCCGCTTGCCCATGCCGCGCAACCTCTTATATAACTTGTGCGCATACATCACCGCACGAAAGGGTCACCCCATGAAAACCATAGCCGCCGTAGCATTCAGCGCAGGAGCGCCGCTTTCCATCGAGACTGTGGACCTCGAAGGCCCGCGCGCGGGCGAGGTGCTGGTGGAGATCAAGGCGACCGGCGTCTGCCATACGGATGCGTTCACCCTCTCCGGTGACGACCCCGAAGGCGCATTCCCCGCCATCCTCGGCCATGAAGGGGCAGGGGTGGTGGTCGAACTGGGAGAGGGCGTCACCTCGCTGAACGTCGGCGATCACGTCATCCCGCTCTACACGCCCGAATGCCGCGAGTGCGAATACTGCCTCCATCCGAAGACCAACCTCTGCCAGAAAATCCGCTCCACGCAAGGGAAGGGACTGATGCCCGACGGCTCCAGTCGCTTCTCCATCGATGGCACGCCGATACTGCATTACATGGGCTGCTCGACATTTTCCAACTACACCGTCCTCCCCGAAATCGCGCTCGCCAAAATCCGAGAAGACGCGCCGTTCGACAAGTCCTGCTATATCGGCTGCGGGGTGACGACGGGGGTGGGCGCTGTGGTGTTCGACGCCAAAGTAGAACCCGGCTCCCGCGTCGTCGTCTTCGGCCTCGGCGGTATCGGGCTGAACGTGATTCAGGGCGCACGCATGGTCGGCGCGAGCCAGATCGTCGGCGTGGACATCAACCCCGCCCGCAAGGACATCGCCACCACATTCGGCATGACCGATTTTATCAACCCCAACGAAGTCAAAAACATCGTCGAAGCCATCATGGATATCACCAAGGGAGGCGCGGATTACAGTTTCGAGTGCATCGGCAACGTCAACGTCATGCGCCAAGCGCTCGAATGCTGCCATAAAGGTTGGGGCGAAAGCATCATCATCGGCGTCGCGGGCGCGGGTCAGGAAATCACCACCCGGCCCTTCCAACTCGTCACAGGCCGCGTCTGGCGCGGCTCCGCCTTCGGCGGCGCACGCGGGCGGACGGACGTTCCGAAGATCGTCGACTGGTATATGGACGGCAAGATCGAGATCGACCCGCTCATCACCCACACCTTGCCGCTCGCCGACATCAACAAGGCGTTCGACATGATGCATCACGGCGAGAGCATCCGTACCGTCATCACTTACTAGGAAAAAAATGGAAACCATCAG
Source organism: Rickettsiales bacterium (assembly GCA_041749475.1). Lineage (GTDB taxonomy): Bacteria > Pseudomonadota > Alphaproteobacteria > Rickettsiales > UBA998 > JBGTBD01. The sequence continues at coordinate 6,678 of JBGTBD010000062.1, read as the reverse complement.
CACGCAACGCTGCTTCAAAGGGACGCTCGGCTATTACAAACACGCCGCGCAATCCACCAAGTGCGACATGCGCTTCACCGTCTATGTCCCAGATAGTGCAAAAGTGTCACCTGCACCCGCACTCTACTACCTCGCCGGACTCACCTGCACGGAGGAGAATTTTACCACCAAGGCGGGCGCATACAAACTCGCCAGCGAACTCGGCCTCATCCTCATCGCCCCCGACACCTCCCCGCGCGGGGATGATGTGGCGGATGACGACGCGTATGATCTCGGCAAAGGCGCAAGCTTCTATCTCAACGCAACCCAATCGCCGTGGTCGACGCATTACCAAATGGAAACCTACCTCACGGAAGAACTTTTCGATCTTATCCTCAAGGAATTTCCGGCAGACCCAAAACGCATCGGCATCTTCGGTCACTCAATGGGCGGCCACGGGGCGCTGACGCTCTATCTCCGCCACCCGGAGAAATACCGCTCCGTATCCGCCTTCGCCCCCATCTGCGCCCCCACCGAATGCCCATGGGGCGAAAAAGCTTTTTCGCATTACCTCGGTTCCGACCGCGCCTCATGGAACGACCACGACGCCACCCAACTCATCCTGAAATCCGGTAACGCCTCCAACCCCACCATCCTCATCGACCAAGGCCTCTCCGACACATTCCTCCCCACCCAACTCCACCCCGACCACTTCGCCGCCGCGTGTGAGAAGGTCGGTCAAAAATTGATGTTGAGAAAACACGAAGGCTACGACCACAGCTACTTTTTCATCCAGACCTTCATGGATGACCATCTGCGGCATCATGCGCACATAGTGGAAAAGGGGGCGATAACATGAGCAAATGGGAATGGGTATTAAGTCAGTTCAGCAAGAAGTTATGGCTTCGCGCCAGCCTGTTCTGCATCGCGGCCGTCATCACGGCCTTGATAGCATACATCTTCAAAGGCTTCATCCCGGAGGATGTGTCACGCAAAGTGGGGGCCGAAGCGGTGGACGGCATTCTCCAGATCATCGCGAGCAGCATGCTGGCCGTGACCATATTCTCGCTCAGCACTATGGTCTCCGCCTATTCCGCCGCATCCACGAACATCACGCCCCGCGCCACCAAGCTGCTCTTGGAGGATAATGTCGCGCAGAATGCGCTGTCCACTTTCATCGGCTCATTCCTGTTCAGCCTAGTGGGGATCGTCGCCCTGACGATAGGGATATATGGCGACAGCGGGCGGCTCATCCTCTTCGCGGTAACAATTGGGGTCATCCTGCTCATCGTGACCGTCCTGCTCCGCTGGATCAACTATCTTTCGCAGCTGGGCCGCGTCGGAAACGTGATCGACATGGTGGAAGACGCCGCACGGAATGCCATGGTAGAACGGTTGAACAGTCCCTATTTCGGCGGAACGAAACTAATGAAATACGAAGCCGAAGAATCGCACCACGCTATTCTGCATGCAAAGATCGGCTATGTACAACACATCGACATAAGGGCGATTTCCCTGATAGCACAGAAATATAACCTGGATATTTTCATTCACGCGCTGCCGGGGAAATTCAACGATGGACATCATCCTATCCTCACTCTTTCCTCCCCGTTAGAGGAGAATATATGTACCGCCATACGGAAAGCATACAGCATCGGGGATTCAAGGTCCTATGAGCAGGATCCCCGCTTCGGGATGATCGTCCTCAGCGAAATCGCCTCCCGCGCCTTATCGCCTGCCGTGAATGATCCCGGCACTGCCATCGACGTGATTGGAACGGCATGGCGCCTACTGGCGTATTGGGTGACATTCGAACGGGAGGAAAAGGATGAAGTGCTGTATCCTCGGGTATTTGTGCCGCCAATCACCACGGCGCAGCTGTTTAATGATATTTTCACCCCCATCGCGCGGGACGGGGCCTCGATTCTGGAGGTAGGCATGCGCCTGCAAAAAGCCCTGAAATCACTGCATAGCATGGGAGATAAAGAAGCGAAAGAAGCTACCAAAATCCATTCCGCTCTGGCGCTCTCACGGGCGAAGGCCGCCATGAATTTGAAAGAGGATAAAGACGTCCTGACCGCATTGGCCTTGTAAGATACTAATTACGTCCGCCCACGCTCCGTCCACACCATAATTACATAACTGGCGATGCTCAGCACAAAGAACCCCGTCGCCAATGGCACAAGCGTTCCGTCATACATCTGCCCGATCAACGTCCCGAGCGTGATGGAGATCAACGTCGAAAACGACCCCATGAAGGCGGCAGCTAAACCAGCCATGTGACCCATCGGCTCCATCGCCATCGCGCTCATATTGCCGAAGCTGAGACCCAGACAGAAGAATGCGACACCTGCGAAGAGGAGGAAGATGACGAGATGCGGCGGGACGAGGAGGGTATAGACCATGAATACCGCCGAGACGACCATCAGCGCGATGACCGCGCGGCTGGTGATGCGCCGCATACCATGTTTACGCACCAATGCAGAGTTGGTGAAGAAGGCAGAGCCGATGGCGAGTGCCAGCAACCCGAAATAGAGCGCGAACATATCGCCCGCTTCGAAGATATCCTGAAAGATTTGCTGCGCGGAGTTGAGATAGCCGAGCAGCGCGCCGAACGCCACGCCGCTGCACACGGAATACCCCATCGTCACCCGCGTCCGCGACGCTTCTTTGACCCCCGACCAGATGGTGGAGAGGCTAAGCGGCCTGCGGTTCTCCGGCGTGAGCGTTTCTTTCAACCGCAGCGACGCCCAGAGAAAGCCGATAGCGGTGGCGATGATGTAGGACAGGAAAATTGCCCGCCATCCCCATAGATGAATAATGCCTTGCCCCAGCATCGGCGCGATGGCGGGAACCATGATGAACACGCCCATGACCATCGACATGACATAGGCCATCTCCCGGCCCTCATACTTATCCCGCACGATGGCGACGGTGACGATACGCGGCCCCGATACGCCAAGCCCTTGGATGAATCTCCCGACCAGCATCACGGAAAGACTCTCCGCCCCCCATGAGACGAGGCTGCCGATGATGAATAATACCATCCCGGCATAAAGCGCCGGCTTCCGCCCAATGGCATCCGCCAACGGCCCATAGATGATCTGTCCGATGGTCATCCCGACGAAGATAAATGCGACGACGAGTTGGATGTCATTGGCCCGCGCGACGCCCAGGTCGGTTGCCATCACCCCCAGTGACGGCAACATCGCGTCAATCGACAGCGCCACCAGCGCCGTCAGATAGGCCATCAAAACAATGAATTCTTTCATGGGTACGCGTGGTAGGGGAAGATGAGTAAAGAATCGATACTTAGCCGACTTTTTTAAGGAAGCACGTCTTCAGCACCAAACCTTTGACCTTCTCGACGCGACATTCGATATGTTCCTCATCGTGGGTCAGACGGATATTTTTGATGATCGTCCCGCGCTTGAGCGTTACTGATGTTCCTTTGACAGGCAAATCCTTGATCACTTGCACCGAATCCCCATCAACCAGAATCGCCCCGTTGCTGTCCTTAACCTGAATGGTCTCGCCGTCTTCCATAGAATACTCGCTATCGTTTATAAGATTTGGTTGTAGCGGTTTAAGCGCAGGTTACAACCTGAAAATGGAGGCGTGTTCGGTAAGGCGGCTCATTCTATATTCTCAAGTGTCATTCCCGCTTTTGCGGGAGTGACATGCTTTAGGAATAGCGGCGCTTCATGCTTTACGATTTCCGGGATTTACCCTTCGCCTTGGCCTTGCTTTCCTTCTTCAGCGGGCGGCTGACGGGGCAGACTTCCTGCACATAACTGTTCAGTGTGTTGACGAGATTATCCGGCACAAGGCTATAATGGATGAACTGGCCGCGCTTCTCACCACTCACCAGCCCGGCATTCTCAAGGATGCTGAGATGCTTGGAGAGGGAGGGTTTGCTGATGTCGAACCGCTCCGCGATTTCCCCCGCCGTCATGCTCGCGCCCGAAAGATAGGCAAGGATTTTCCTGCGGGTGGAGGAGGAGAGCGCCTCGAATACTTTTTCCATGAACCTGACCTTATGTCCCAACTATCATTTAGCCTATTGACTAAATAACTAACTAGGCGTATATTATTAGTTAATTAGCTAAATATAAGTGAAATCAATGCATAAAACAAGGAGTTTCCTATGATTATCGGTGCATATCTGACATATCTGGCCGTGAGCATCGCCGTAGCGGTGTGGGTCGGGCAAAGCCTGCATAAGAACGGTCGGGTCTTTCTCATCCAAAGCTTCCAAGGGGACGTGACGCTGGCTGATTCGGTCAATCACCTGCTACTGGTCGGCTTCTACCTCATCAATATCGGCTTCATTAGCCTTGCTTTGCAGATGGGCGACAAACCGCATACGCTCCAGGCAGTAATAGAATATCTCAGCATGAAGATCGGCCTCGCGGTGCTGGTATTAGGCGTGATGCACATGTTCAACATGCGTGCCCTGATGAAATACCGCCAATATAAGCTGGGCGGTGAGAAAATCGTGAATACGGAGGTGACCTATGCAACCGCATAACGAAGGCGAAGAAGTATTCCTCATCTATGATGGGGAATGCCCCATCTGCCAGTTGGGGGTGAATAATTTCTGCTTGAAGGAAGGCGCCGGAACGCTTCAGACCATCGACAAACGCACCGAACACAACAACGCCGTGGTACAGGAAATCAAAGCGCAGGCGATGGACATCAACCAAGGCATGGTCATCAAATATCGCGGCAAATTCTATCAAGGTTCGGACGCGCTGCATATCATGAGTACGCTGGGTAGGGGCAAGAACATTGCATCAAGAATAAGCATTGAATTCTTTAAATCCCCCCGCATGGCCCGCCTGTGCTATCCCTTCCTGCGCGGTGGGCGAAATATACTACTAAAGCTCAAAGGTATTCCACAGATAGAATCATAATCACTCTTTACGGCTCTCTGACATCTTAGCTTTTATCGGTTATCTCGATTTGACTAACAATGCCTTAGGTATAGGTGCATCGCCACGGCGATTGAATCCACTGAAACTAAAGGAGATGACTATGAAAACACTTCTCATGACCACCATTATCGCAACCGCATTCGCTGGCGCCGCCAGTGCTGAGGATATGAACACCCGTTCCGATACCACGACGGGCGTAAATACCAATGTAAGCACGAGTGCAGCCACGATTTCCAAGCTTCCGAACGTAGGCGCTGCGGTGAATCTGTCCGGTACGGTGAAGGACATCGACGTAGTCGATAATGAATTCACCCTGCAGGATAAATCCGGCGCAACGATTGACGTGGAAACGGAAGACAAGCTGACCGTCAAAAAAGGCGATCAGGTCTCGGTGAACGGTAAAATCAGTGAAGATATGGGCGAGAAAGAAATTTCCGCTGGTAGAGTCACAGTCACCGCATCCGCTGATGAGTCTGACAGCCACGACCGTTCTGCCAACTAGTCACGTATTGTAACACGTTGATAATAGTGTGAGGGCTTCGCTTGATAGCGGAGCCCTTCGCATTATGCGGGGTGGGGGTGTTACGCCGTCTTGAGAATCCACTCACGTATCGGCTCCCACACTAGCTCCCGCGCCCGTGACCCGACAATCATCCCAACATGCCCGCAATCGGGAGTGATGGTGGTGGCGAAGGGCAAGGCGTCCTCCAACGCGTAGGACGATTCCGGCGGCACGATCTTGTCGCGCTCAGGGATGGCAAGGAAGGTGGGGGTGCGGATCTTGTCAGGCCGCACGGTGCGCCCGTTCACTTTCCACTTATGTTCCAGCGTCTCGTTATGCACCAGCCAATCGACGAAACAATTCTCAGCCAGCGGCGTGGTAATGGGGACAACATCATTCACCCAATATTCCAGCGAAAGGAAATGCTCTCGCTCGGCGGAATTTTCTTTCAGGTCTTGGAAGTGCAGCAATTTCTCATGAAACACGAATGGGTCGCGCATGTAGAACATCATCAACACCTGATCACCCGGGAACACGGGCAGGCTAGAGATATGTTTGCGTAACGCCGCGATGTGCGGCGCTTGCATCCGCGCATGGATGGGCATCTGCATTGGTTGAAAGTTCCATGGCGTCGCCAGTAATGCAATACCCGCAATGGCATCCGGCTTATGCGCCGCCAACGCCATCGCTAGCATTCCGCCCATGCAATGCCCGGCGACGAACAGCGGCGCTTTCGGGTGTGTCTTCTTCACCCAATCCGTCATGGCGGTGAGGTAATGCGTCACATAATCCCCGGCGGAGAATGTTTTCTCCTCCACCCCCGGCGTTCCCCAATCCACCATATAGACGGCGAACCCCTGCTCGGCGAGATAGCGCGCAAAGCTGAGTTTTTCATTGAGGTCGAGGATGTAATAGCGGTTGATGAGCGAGGGGATCAGCAGCACGACCGGCTTCGCACATTTCATTCCCTTGGCGCGAGCGGAGGTGGTGTAGTTCAGTAGACGTGTCGAACCCGCTTTCCATACCATCGGCGGCTCCTTCACCGTGCGGCGATAATGCGAGCGGCTATAGGCGCGGATGCTCTCCGATAATGTGGCGGCTTGTTGCGTAATTTGCCACTCGGCGAGTTCCCCCATCTTCGTCGCGCCGCACATCTGCTGAAACAATTGCTGCAACTCCGGCGGAACGGGCCCGCGCGTATGACGCGGCGCATCGGATGAATATGCTTTCTGGGATGAGAATGCCGTGGCGCGGCTGCGC
>JBGTBD010000061.1:0-18510 GCA_041749475.1 Rickettsiales bacterium | reverse complement strand
GCTCCGGCGCATCTGAAAGTGGGGCGGTGTGGGTGATGACGAAAGAGGGATCGATCACGCCATCCTCAATCATTTTCAGTAAGGGACGGCCATATTTCTGCACATGAGTCTGGCCCATTTTGAGGGTAAGGCCTTTATTCATGGCCGCGCCGAAAGGAATGTTATCCAGCATGCCCACATAGACGCCCGGAACGGAAACCGTACCGCCTTTGCGGCAACACCGGATTGCTTCGCGCAAAACATGCGCGCGATCTGTCCCCAGCATCGTCAATGTCTTCACTTTATCAATCACAGAATCGACGCTGCCCCCTACATGGGCTTCGCACCCTACCGCGTCGATACACCGATCCGGCCCTCTGCCATTCGTCATTTCCATGAGCATGTCATAAACTTTATCATCTTCCTTCATGAAGTTGATGGTTTCGGCCCGGCCATGCGTCGCTGCCATTGCTAAACGTTCTTCCACGCAGTCGATCGCAATAACGCGCCCTGCACCAAGCATCCATGCGCTCTGGATGGCGAATTGACCGACAGGCCCACACCCCCACACAGCGACGGTGTCACCCGGTTCAATGCCACAATTCTCTGCTGCCATATACCCGGTCGGGAAAATATCCGACAAGAAGACTACTTTCTCATCCGGTAAATCGGATTCGATCTTGATCGCGCCGACATCAGCGTAAGGCACACGCAGATATTCTGCCTGACCACCGGGAATACCGCCCAGCATATGCGAAAAACCGAACAACGCAGCGGGGGATTGTCCCATCGCTTTACGGGCTATCTCCGCATTCGGATTGGTCACGTCACACGCCGAAAACATGCCTTTTTGACAGAAGAAGCATTCGCCACACGAAATGGTGAAAGGGATGACCACGCGATCGCCTTTTTTTAGGTTTTTGACATCGCTGCCAACTTCAATAACCTCGCCCATAGGCTCATGACCAAGGATATCACCTGATTCCATCGTCGGCTGATATCCGTTCAGCAAATGTAGATCGGAACCGCATATACATGTAGTGGTGACGCGTATGATCGCATCGCGGGAATGAAGAATTTGAGGATCGGGAACGTTATCGATACGCACATCCCCTTTACCGTGCCAGCAGAGAGCTTTCATAAGAAATCCTTTCACGTTTAAATCAATCCACACAGAGAAAACTTGCGGAATAATTTGAATAGAGGCTTTCAGATAAATATCCCACGAGGGCTATATGGCGTTTAGTCAAGAGAAGGTAAGTGGAAACATATGACGGCACGACGCAACCGATTTACTGCCTCTCGAACGCCGCTACCAACTCCATATGTGCACTCCAGTAGAACTGGTCGATCGGCATCGCAGCGGTGAGGCGGTAGCCTTTATGCAGCAGATGCTGCGCGTTGCGTTCGAACGTAGCGGGGTTGCACGAAACCATGACAATGCTGCGCACACCGCTTCTCGCCAGTTCCTTGACTTGCGTTTCTGCGCCGTTGCGTGGAGGGTTGATAACAACGGCGTCCATGGATTTCAATTCAGCCGCGGTGAGGGGCTGTGCGAAAAGATCGCGCGCGGTGACGCGCATACGGCCCTCCAGCCCGGAGGCACGTATCGCGTTATGCATTGCCGCCACCATGTCGTGACTGCCTTCGTAAGCCGTGACCTGATGCCCCTGTTGCTGCATGGGGAAACTATACGTCCCGCAACCGGAGTAGAGATCCATCACGCGGTCACACCCGCGTACATGCTCGAGGATGAATGCCGTGATCGCCTCCTGCCCTGCTTCCGTCGCCTGCAGGAACGCGGCGGGCGGCAATTCCACCGCCACGTCGCCGAAGCGCGTCCGCACATCGCCGCGGACGAGGGGGACAGGCGCGTTGCCTTCCGCGTCGCATTCCATGATGCGCAAAATGGATGCGCGGGCTGCATACTCTGCCAGTTTCTCGCGATCACCGGCCGTCATCCGCGTGGAAGTGGATATCATTATATCGAATCCCCCATCCACCTTGGCGATATGCACCGCCTTCACCTGCCCCGGTTTCTTGAGGCTCGCAATCACCTCCCGCAAGGAGGGGAACAGGGCGACGATGCCGCCATCCGTCACCGGACATTGCGCAATATCCACCAGCGCATGGCTTCTCATCCCGAAGAAGCCAAGCTGCACGACGCCTTTATGCACCGCGACCTTCACCTCCACCCGCCGCCGCGCTCCCGCACCGACGCTTACCATGGGCCGCACGGTCTCGGGCGGCGCACCTAACCGGCGGACGATCTGCGCCACCATCTCCGCTTTGAATGCGTTATACTCCCCTTCCGCCAGATGCTGCAGACTGCACCCGCCGCATACCCCGAAATGCGCGCAAGGCGGATCCTGCCGTCCCTGCCCCGGCGCAAGCACCTCGACCAGCCGCGCCCTTACCTCCCCCTTCCGCACCGCCACCACTTCCGCCCGCACAAGCTCACCCACCACCGTCAACGGCACGAACACGGACTGCCCGTCACACACCCCAATCCCATCCCCAAGACCGCCAAGCCGGATGATGGTGAGCTCGATGAGGTCATGTGGGTGTAATTCGGGCATAGGGAAAATGTGTATCTGCTATCCACTCAGCAAGGAACGAAAAAACCTAAAGCCCCGCCATAAATGCTTCCAACTCGTCTTCCGCCACTTGCAATTGCTTCAGCACATCGGCGTGGCTGGCGTTTAGTTTTTTGAGTTGTTTGGCATCGTCCGCGCCGTAGCAGGTGGCGATGTCGTTTTCCAGCGCGTCGCGCTGGAGGGTGAGGTCGATGACTTTTTGTTCCAGCTTCGCGGCCTGTTGCTCGGGTGCAGTGAGGTTGGCTTTCTTGGCATCCTTATTACTTCGCGCTTCTTTCTTCGCGGTTTCGCGCTCACGACGGCGTTGGGAGACGACGAGTTTACGGTACGCGTCAAGGTCGTCGTCATACGGCTTGCAATCCCCATCGGCGACGATCCATAGACGGTCGGCGACGCATTCGACAAGGTGAGGATCGTGACTGACAAGGATCACCGCGCCGCTATAATTATTGAGCGCCCGCATTAACGCTTCCCGCGCGTCGATATCCAGATGGTTCGTCGGTTCGTCGAGCAGCATGATATGCGGCGCGTCGTAACTCATCAGGCAGAACAGGAGCCGCGCCTTCTCACCCCCGGAAAGGCCGCCCACCTTCGTCACCACCTTGTTCTTATCGAACCCGAACGCCGCGAGGCTCGCGCGCACTTTCGATTCACCCGCTCCCTTCATCGCGTTCTGCATGATTTGCAGCGGGGTCATGTCCTCATCCAGCTCGTCCGTCTGGAACTGCGCGAAATAGCCGACGCGGATTTTTCCTGAGGTACGCATTTTCCCCTTCAAAGGAGAAAGGCGGCCCGAAAGTAATTTCACCAGCGTCGATTTCCCGTTCCCGTTCGCCCCCAAGAGCGCGATGCGATCGTCATGGTCGATACGCAAATCGAGATTGCGCAGCACGGGCTTATCGGGGCTATAGCCGATATCCACCTCGTCCAGCACAATCAACGGTGATTTACCCTCATCCTGCGGCTTAGGGAAATTGAACGCCGACACCCGCTCGGCCATCACCGCATCGACGATGTCCATCTTCTCGATCATCTTGAGGCGGCTTTGTGCCTGACGCGCCTTGGCAGCGGAGGCGCGGAAACGGTCGACGAATTTCTGCATATGCGCCTTCTGCGCCATCTGCTTCTCATGCAGTGCCTGCTGCCCCATTAACCGCTCGGCGCGCTTGCGCTCGAACTGGTCGTAATTACCCGTGTAACTCACCAGTTTCTGATTCTCCAGACTGACGATATGGTTGACCGTCTTGTTCAATATATCCCGGTCATGACTGATGATAACGATCGTATGCTCATACCGCATCAGGAAGTTCTCCAGCCACACCATCGCCTCGAAATCCAAATGGTTGGTCGGCTCATCGAGCAATAGCAGATTCGGCTGCCGGAACAGCGCCGCCGCCAGCGCCACCCGCGCTCGCCATCCGCCGGAGAAGGATGAGATTGCACTGTTCTGCGCTTCATCGTTGAATCCCAACCCGGCAAGGATCGTCGCCGCGCGTGACGGCGCGTCATACGCCTGTATCTCCTCCAGCCGCGTAAAAATCTCACCGATGCGATCCGGGTCGCTCGCCGTCTCCGCTTCTTTGAACAGTTCCGCGCGTTCCGTATCCGCCGCGAGCACGATGTCAATCAGCGTGGTGTCATCATCCGGCAGATCCTGCCGCACCATTCCCATCGTCGCGCCTTTAATCAGGGTGATCTCGCCGCCGTCACTGCTGAGCTCCCCGGAAATCAGCTTGAACAGTGTTGATTTCCCCGTCCCGTTCGGCCCCACCAGCCCCACGCGATGCCCGGCGGGAATGCTCAAGGACACCTTGTCCAGCAACGTGCGCCCGGCGATACGGTAGGTAAGGTCGGTAATGAACAGCATGAGAGGTTTTCTATGGGTTGGGAGTGGGCTAAAGAGCGGTTCCTAGTGGCTATCGCCCCTCAGGTCAATCGCTTCCTGACGCAACCGGTCACCCTCGCAAATAATACCACCTATGCGCGTAGGTTGAGATACTGATAACTCTCACTATTTTTCTTATCGAGCCTTAACGTGCCACGCCCGATAATGGCCTTGCTTGAAAAACCACCCCAACCCCAAGGAGACGTATCATGCAAACCACCCAAACCCGCACCCCAAACCCAAATGCTGCGCGTAACCCAAACACCACGACCGTCAACCCAACGGCAACTACCGCCCGCAACACTAGTTGGCTCTGGCTGGTCGCCGCACTGGTAATCGCCGGCGTGCTTTATTTCGCTTTCGCCAATGATATGGCGGAAGAGGGAGTGACCCCCGCCACCACCAACTACGGCGCGGTGGATACTACCACTCCCACGGGCGATAATGCCGTGGACACTCAGGAGAACATCAACGCCGGACAAACCGGACAAGCTGAGTAGTCTCACGACGTGTGCCACCCTTCAGACCCCTCGCTACCCTGTAGCGAGGGGTCTGCTGTGTGAGCACCTCACCGCAAAAACACTTGGGCTTCGCGCATCCGCACGGTAAAAGGGGTGCATGAAACAGGTTTTCCAGCACGCCCTACAATCCGTCATCGCCCCCAAAGGTCGAGTACTCCTACTTTATGGCGGCCCCGAGGGCATGAAAGGGGACGCCTACCAACCCTACAAAGACCAGGCCGACAAACTCGCGCAACGCGGCTGCACGGTCTTCTCCAACCCCGATGACCTCGGCGCGGAGTATGACGCCGTCTACATCAATTGTCCCAAGCAGCAAAGCGAGACCGAAGGCCTGATCGCCCTCGCCCTCTCGCGTTCCAAGGGGTTCGTCATGGCCGCCGCTGCCAAGGATGCCGGGGGTGAACGCCTGCAGAAGACGCTCAGCGCATACGGCATCCCCAACGAGAGCGTCTCCAAGAACCGCTGCCGCGCCGCGTGGACATTCCACGCCCCGAAGGCCGACCGCGCCCTTATCGACAAGAACCTCACCCACCTCGCTCTGCGCCCGATGGAATATGACGGGCTCACATGGTGGACCGTCCCCGGCCTGTTCGGCTGGAACAAGATCGATATCGGCAGCCGCCTCCTCCTGCAACATTTGCCGAAAGACCTCTCCGGCCATATCGCCGATTTCGGCTGCGGGTACGGCTTCCTGACCACGATGCTGCTGCGGGATTATCCGGCGATTGAGCATATCGACGCCATCGACCTCGACGCCCGCGCCGTCACCGCCTGCGCACGCAACAACCCGGAGAAGACGACGACCCTCTGGCAGGATGTCTGCACGATGGAGACATCGCGGAAATACCATTTCGTTATCATGAACCCACCCTTCCATAGCGGCAAGGATACCGACATGTCGCTCGGCGCGCGCTTCATCGAGAAGGCCGCCAAGAGCCTCCTCCCCGGCGGCCATCTCTACCTCGTCGCCAACCGGCAATTACCATACGAGAAAACCATCCCCGGCATCACCTTATTGTTCGAGGGCGAAGGGTACAAAATCCTGAAAGGCGGCGCGGCATGACAGGCGAGAAGACGGTGCGGCTAGACAAGCTTCTCTCCAACCTCGCCTATGGCAGCCGGAAGGATGCGGCCATCTTCGTCCGCCAACGCCGCCTCGCGCTGCACGGCACTCCCATCGAACGCGTCGATCACGCCATCGCCATCGCGGATGTCATCAGCGGCGCGGTGACGTTCGACGGTGAGGCGCTCGACCATCCCTCCCCCTTCACCATCATGCTCAACAAACCGGTCGGCTATTCCTGCTCGCATGACGAGAAGGGAACGCTGGTCTACGACCTCCTCCCCGCCCGCTGGAAATATCGGAAGCCCGCGATGGCCTGCGCCGGCCGGCTCGATAAATACAGCACCGGGCAAGTCATCATCACGGATGACGGCGAATTGCTCCACCGCATCATCCACCCCAAGAGCCACGCCACCAAGCACTACACCATCACGCTCGCGCGGCCCTTGCGCGGGGACGAACAAGCCCTCTTCGCCACCGGAACCTTCCAACTCCAGGGCGACCCCAAAGCCCTCAAACCCGCCGAATTCCTCCCCACCAGCGACACCACCGGAACCATGCTCCTCCACGAAGGCCGCTACCACCAGATACGCAGGATGTTCGAGACATTGGGAAATGAAGTGGTCGCACTGCACCGCTTCAAGACGGGCGGGCTTGTGTTAGGCGATCTGCCGGAGGGGGAATATCGGGTGCTGAGGGATGAGGATGTGCGGGGGATTTTTAGCTGAAACTTTTTTAATCCCTTCCGGAACAACTTTCACCAAGCCTAAATGGAGACATGCTCAATACGCTATTAATATGTGAATTAGGATTAAAAAATCAGCATCTGATTTCTCGAAGTTTGGCTTTAGGCTTACTACAAAATGTAAGCGCTTTAAAACAGCTAGATGAGCAACTTACTATATTATTTAATAAATCCCAAAATTCGATCCATTTATCTGAAGAAGAACAGCGTGCAATTGGCATAACGTATTACATTTGGCGCACAAGAAGCGACGGCAAAGTAAGACCCTCACATGCCGCCAACAACAATCATGTTTTTGCTTGGGATAATCCTCCTGCAACAGGACATCCGGGTACGGAATATGGATGTAGATGTTGGGCAGAACCTATTCGTGAAACGGATAGATTACCCAATGATCCACCCATTGAACCTATCTATCCCGAATTACTGATTATATCACTTCTTCCTATTGGTCGCTTGAGAAATGCATGGCAATTATGGGTGCATAGTCGTAGAGATGTTGAGTGGAATTTGGGTAAATTCAAATCTGCACAAAGGTGGGCCAATCAGTTAAAAGATCATGATTGGTCGCCAGAGCAGATTGAAGAAACACTCAAATACGGCAAAAAATTTAGAGCTCCAAATAAAATCAATCCCGGCAATAAAGCCACACGGTATGAATACAATGGACGATTCATCGTAAGAGATGAAAAAACAAAGGACATTTTGCAAATCAGCGACCGAAATTTTAAACCGAATGAGCCTTAACATGAACAGCCCTATAACAATATACGTCGAACTCTTAGATGAAGGCACGGACACTTGGCGTCCGACAAAGGCTATAGAATTGGGTGATGGTTTGTTCAAACTTCTTCCAACACCAAATTATGATCCTGAGAATGAATCATGGGCTTTCCTACCCGGCGAAACCGTCAAGGCAGAACAGAAAAAATTCGCAAAAGGTCATACCGAAATGGTTGCACGCCATCCCGATGTGAATGTCATTAGAATTCATGTAGAACAAACTGGCGTGGAAACGCCATGGCTCAAGGACGCGTTCGCACGAAAATTGGAAGACGGTTTATATCAAATGCTGCCTACGCCGCATTATAATCCCACCGAAGATTATTGGAAATTTCCGCCTGGTACGATTGTCCGATTAAAGGAAATGACTTCGGCTGGATTTAAATTCTTGGTTGCGGATGTCGCGTAAGACTTGCCAAGTTACTTACCCCCGCGGGAACCGCGCCGTGAACATTGTCCCATCCTGCTCCGACGAACTCACCAGAATCGTCCCGCCGTGGGCGTTGACGATTTCTTTGACGATGTAGAGCCCTAAGCCGAGATTGGTGGATTCGGCTTCATCCTCCCCCGGTTCCGCGTCACCGCGGGTCATGGAATCGAAGATCTTGCCGATGGTCTCTGTGGGGATGGGGACGCCGTGATTATGCACCGTGAGCAACACCTCGGACGCATTGCCGAGAATCTTGACAGTGATGGGCATGCCTTGAAAACCATACTGAACCGCGTTGCCGAGCAGGTTGGAAAGCACCTGCCCGATGCGCGGCTTGTCCCACTTACCCTTGGCATCGCCGGAGATTTCGAGATTGAAGGTGCATTCCGGGTGCATCGCCCGCATCTCGTCCACCAGTTGGCGCGTGACGAACTCCATATCCATCATCTCTTTGAGGATCGGCAGACCCGACCCGAGTCGCGCCTTGGTCAGGTCGAGCAGGTGGGTGACGATCTCGGTCGCCCGCACAGCGCTCTCGCCCACCTGCGTCGCCAGCATCGTCTGCCGCTCGTTCAAGCCGCCAATCTTCAACGCCAGCTGTGCCGACATCTGGATGGCGCCGAGCGGGTTACGCAGATCATGGCCAAGGATGCCGAGGAACAGGTTCCGCGCATGGTCGAGCTTCTTCGAATAATGGCTGATCGACTCGGTCAACGCCTGGTCGATCGATTCGTTGAACCGCGTCAGGTCGGAGATGTCACGGCTCTGGGGCTCCTCCGGCAATTGCGCGTGCCACAGCTTGACGACGCTGGCACGCAGCGCCCGGTATTCCGACACCATCTGGTCCATGTTGAACCCGCCCGCGTGCCGTTCCGACGCATGGATCTCCGCCGCGCTATCGGTGATAGTCTTCGGCTTCATCCCTTTCGATTTCTCCACCTGTTCGGAATCCGTCTGCGACGCTTCGATGTCATTGGCGATGAAGGTTAAAAGATAGCGGATATGGTCCCTGAGCGCGAGCGAGCTCATGCCTTCTGTTGCCGGGACAAGTGTCCGCGCGAAATTCTCCCATTCAACGACGATCTGCTCCGTATGAGCACGAATGAAAGCGGCTAGGCGCATGGGTATTCCATTTCAGGGAGGGTAAAGGTTTTTAAAATTTGTCAGTAAGAAAAGTCTGAATGTGGTGAACATTCGCCTGCCCAGCGCATGCAAGGCATCATCTCGTCGCACCCCTTAAAAGTGCCGTGTGTACAAACACTTTGCCCGTAAGCTTGACCAAAGTAAAGGATTATGCGGGTTGCATAATATATACTCCTGAAGGTACTGGATTATACTAAATCCACCTCATGCAGTGTTACCACCTCTAGAAACGCTGCGCCGTACTTCTTCAGCTTGCGTTCCCCCACGCCGCTGATCTGCAGGAAATCATCGAAACTGACCGGCTTAGTCGCCGCGATCTCCTGCAACGTCTTGTCATGGAAGATAACGTAAGGAGGAAGATTCTCCGCTGCCGCGATGTCCTTCCGCTTAGCCTTGAGCGCAAGGAACAATGATTGATCGGCCTCGTTCTCGAACCCGACAGTGATTTTTTTCTTCGCCACCCGCTCCGGTTTCACCTTGCCCGTATAACGTCGCAACGATAGGGTCGATTTTGCTTTCAAGAACGCATGACCCTGCGGCGTAATGCGCATGCCCCCATGCCCCGCCACATCGACCGCGAGCAGGTTCTGCGCCACAAGCTGGCGAAAAATACTCTGCCATTCCTGCTTACCGAATTCCGTGCCGATACCGAACGTGCTGACCTTGTCATGACCAAACCCGGTGATGCGCTCATTCTCTTTTCCGAGCAGTACGTCGATCACATACGCAACACCGAACCGCTCACCCGTACGGTAAACACACGACAGCGCCTTCTGCGCGGGAATCGTCCCGTCAAATGTCTCCGGCGGGCGCAAACAGGTATCGCAATTATTACACGGCGCACCCGTATCCCCGAAATATTCGAGCAATATCTGCCGCCGACACCCCGCCGCCTCACACAACCCCAGCAAAGCATTCAACTTCTGATGCTCGATGCGCTTCTGCGTATCCGGCGCGTTGCCGCCGTCGATGAAACTCCGCTGCATCGCCGCATCGCCCATGCCATAGATCATCAACGCGTCGGACGGTAACCCATCTCGCCCCGCGCGACCCGTCTCCTGATAATAGGATTCGATGTTCTTGGGAATATTCATATGCACCACAAAGCGCACGTCCGGCTTGTCGATGCCCATCCCGAACGCAATCGTCGCCACCATTACCGCGCCTTCTTCTTTCAGGAATTGCGATTGGTTACGCGCGCGATCCTCCGCACTCATCCCCGCATGATAGGCAAGCGCATGCACCCCCTGCCCGCAGAGAAATTTCGCGACCTCTTCCGTCATCTTCCGCGACAGGCAGTAGACAATGCCGCTATTGCCCTGATGATTCTCTTTCAGGAAGCTGAGAAGTTGCTGGTTCGCTGAATGCTTCTCGACAATACTGTAATGAATATTTGGCCTATCGAACCCCGCAACGAAAGTGCGCCCATCCGTCAGATGCAACCGCTCCACGATGTCCTTCCGCGTTGGCCCATCCGCCGTCGCCGTCAGCGCGATGCGCGGCACGTTCGGGAATTTATCCGCGAGTTCAGAAAGCTGCGTATAATGCGGCCGGAAATCATGCCCCCATTGCGACACGCAATGCGCCTCATCAATCGCGAATAGCGCGATCTCCAGCGGCTGGAGAAACTCCACAAAATCCTCCATCAACAACCGCTCCGGCGCAACATACACCATGTCGATCTCGCCCGAACCCATCAGCCGCTTGGTTTCCGAAATATGCCCCGCATCCATATTGGAATTGATCGCCGCCGCGCGGATACCGAGCACAGTGAGCGCATCCACCTGATCCTGCATCAACGCGATCAGCGGCGACACGACGATGCCGAACCCTTTACGGCATAAGGAGGGAATCTGATAACACAGTGATTTCCCGCCCCCGGTCGGCATCAGCACGAACGCGTTACGCCCTGCGATGACATGCTCGATGATGGCTTCCTGTTCCCCGCGGAAACTGCCGTACCCATAGGTCTTCTGTAAAATGTCGAGTGGCGTCGGACTACTCGTCGTCATCAATGTCGCCCGCGAACATCTGCTGGTAGAGCGTTTCCAGCTCGTCCTGCTGTTCCTTATTGTCCTTCTCCATCTTGCGGAGGATGGAGATACGGCGGATGGTTCTTTTATCAATGGGCGCGCCCAGAGCCTCGCCGATCTGTTCCAGCCGCGCGAGCGGGATGAAATCGCCTTTTTCATACAGCACCATCTGCCGCTGCGTGGCGTTGATGATTTTGCCCAACTCCATGTGCTTCATACCCTTCGCCATGCGCAACTCCGCGATGGCCTTACCGAGGGCGATCTCCGCTTTCTTACCGATTCTATCGTTCATAAGTGAATTTATGCGCGGCGCTTGATGTCTTGTACAGCTTTTTCCAACGCCTGCAGGAAGCGCGAACGGTCTTGTTTGGCGAAACTCGGGTTATTGCCCGAGATCAGCCCCATATCCCGCAGTTCCGAATTCAAACTCCGCATCGCCACCGCTGAGCCGATATTCCCGTCCGTGAACGGTTTGCCATTAGGGTTGATGACGATGACGTGATTATTCAGGCAACGTTGCGCCAGCAGAATATCCGAGGTGATAGCAATATCATCCGCCCCTGCCCGCTCGGCGATCCAGTCATCCGCCGCATCGAACGCACCGCCCACCGCCACGCTATGGATCATCGGGTTCTGCGGCAGCCGCAGCCCGGAGTTGCTGACCATAAACACCTCCACCCCATGCCGCTCCGCCACACGGATCACCTCCTCCTTCACCGGGCAGGCATCAGCATCAACGTAAATATCGGGAAGGTTCATCATGTAATAATGGAACAGAAGGATAATAAGATCAATCTAGGAACCAGAATTCAGACGTTTCCCCTTTTACTGAACAGGTATTAAAAGTGTGACCTATGTCACATCAGCAAGCTTTTGTATTCCTTCATAATTATGACTAGACGGAGCCAATTACCTCTGATAATGCAGTACCACTTTGAACACAACCAAGGAGAGAACAGATGGATAATGCATGTGGAACGAAGGCGTGTGGCTGGCTGATGCTGATTGCGATCGTCGCCGGATTCGCCGCGATATATCACCTTGTTGATTCGCGTTTGCCCGCCGTCAGCACCGCCGCCAAAGCACAGTGTGACAAAAGCAAGGAAATCAAGCTGAGTGATTATGGCGATCTCGTGTCGCTGAGTCAGGACGGGGGTATCCTGCGCGTCGTGATGGGTAAAGCAGATGAAGGGGTATACAACTCCATCTCCATCGACACCTGCGATAACAAAGTCCTGAACAAGGTCGTTATTCGCACCAAGTAATAATGCGTAAGGGGGAGGGCAATCCCCTCCCCCTTATACTACCCGCAAAATTAGTTGCGGCAGGAATGAAACAGGGCAAGACAATGATCAGCCGTTCGTCGCACGGCAGAAACACCTTCCTTGACCGCTTCTGGTTCCTTCACCACAGTTTAGATTCACAAAAAGGAAGTTGAATGTCCCGCGCCCACCTCCCGGCAACTCTTCTTTTTACGACGGCGATGCTGCTGCCTGCCCTCCCTGCGTTCAGCGCCGCTGAAGAAAGCGCAGCCCTCTCGGCTTCGGCCATAGATGTCGATAAACTCGTCCAGATGCTAGACGAACAGCGCGAACTCCTCGCCCGGCAGGAAAAACAATTGAAATCCCAACAGGAACGCGTGCGCTTCCTCTCCTCTCAGGTCAATACCCTGATGAACGAGCGCAACCTCTCCAACCTCGCACCCGCTGCAGGCCCAGCTGCTGCGCAGTCTGCCGCCGCTCCCTCTGAAGCGCCGACGGAAGTTAAAGCCGTCCCCGTTGCCGGCCCCGCGACTGCCGGCCCAAGCGCGACCGTACAGAATGTAGCCGCCAAGCCGGAAGCCGTCGGTATCGACCGCAAACCCAAGCCCAAAGACCGTCCGCCCGTCGTCGAAGCGGTGGGGAATCAGGGCGGCGTGTTGCTGCGGCCCGGTCAGGCCGTGCTGGAACCGGGTATCGAATATAGTCGCTCCTCTGCGACCCGCGTCGCCATTGAAGGCTTCACCATCATCCCCGCCCTCAATATCGGGGCGTTCGAGATCAGCCAGGTAGATCGGGATACCACCATCGCCTCCGCAACAGGACGTATTGGCGTGTTCAAGAATTTCGAGGTCGAGGCCCGCATCCCTTACGTCATGCGTAACGACAATAACCTAACCCGCCCGGTCGGCGTGGGCGCCAGTAACGAGTCCCTCACCAATATCAAGGGGGAGGACCTGGGCGATGTCGAGTTCGCGGCGCGTTATCAATTCATGAACGCTTCCGGCGGCTGGCCCTTCATGATCGCCAACCTGCGATATAAGACCGATACCGGCAAGTCGCCCTTCGAGGTTCCGACCGACCCCGCCACCGGGCTTCAGACCGAATTGCCCACCGGTTCCGGTTTCACCGCTCTGCAGCCCAGCATTACGGCTATTATGCCATCCGACCCCGTCGTATTATATGCAACTATTGGCTACTTATATAATATGTCGAACAGCGTGGGCGGCAATGTCGGCGAGATCGATCCCGGCGACAGCATCAGCGCCTCCTTCGGGATGGGCTTCGCGCTCAATGATAAGACCTCGTTCAGCATCGGCTACGCCCATGACTATGTCTTCGAAACCAAGCAAAACGATAACGTCATCCCCAATTCCGACAAACTTCACGTCGGTCGCCTGCTCACCGGCTTCGGCTACCGCGTCACCGACAAGACCAGCGTGAACCTGAACGTCGATACCGGCGTCACCGACGATGCGCCGGACGTGCGGATCATGTTCCGCGTGCCAATGTATTTCGACGCCTTCTAATCCTACTATTTCATTACCGTCTTATTCACAATCGGGCCGTGAAAGTTAACAGCAGGCTATTGCAACGCACAATTGCATTAATTGATTAATATAGGTTTTTTGTAAAAGACGCGATGGTTTCCTCCGGGAAACTGTAAAATCTTTATTACTGATTTTTTGACCTCTTGTGACCTGCATCACAGACAATAAACCCACTCCTTATTAAAGAATCCCTACTCAACCCATGTACCTATCATGGGAAGTAGAATGATAAATTTAGATTAAGGAGCTTAACTCTATGAATTCAACCTTCAAAAAATCACTGATCGCAGGGGTCTCCGCGTTTGCACTGATCGCAAGCACCGAAGCACTCGCTGACGCATCCGTGGCTGACACGACCGGCAACGGTAACGGTCAGGATAATACCACGCTCACCACTGGTGAGATCAGCACGGGTTCCATTGGTTCCAACAACGACAGCTCGACCGACAGCTCGACCGGCGACGACCTTACCGTTGGTGATGTTTCCGTTTCCGACGTGGGCAACTCCTCGGACGATGACACGACCACCACGGACTCCAGCACCGATAGCTCGACCGATGTGACCGTGGGCGACGTTGATGTTTCCGATATCGGTAACACCTCTTCTCAGGACAACGATCAGGATAACGACAACACCACGACCAACACGGACTCCAGCACGGATTCCAGCACGGACGTGGACACCGGTGACATCAGCGTTTCCGACATCGGCAACTCCTCCGACGATGACACGACCTCCTCCGCTGATGGCAACACCACCGTGGGTGACGTTGCCGTTTCCGACGTTGGCAACTCTTCCTCTTCGGATGATGACACCACCACGACCAATACCGATTCCAGCACCAACAGCTCGTCCGATGACGATGTGACCGTTGGCGATGTGTCCGTTTCCGACATCGGTAACTCCTCCGATGACGACACGACCTCTTCCGCTGATGGTAACACCACCGTGGGTGACGTTGCCGTTTCCGACGTTGGCAACTCTTCCTCTTCGGATGATGACACCACCACGACCAATACCGATTCCAGCACCACCTCCGCTGACGGTAACACGGCCGTGACCACCGGCGACATCAGCGTATCCGACATCGGTAACTCTTCCGATGACGATACGACGACCACCAACACCTCCTCCGCTGACGGTAACACCACCGTGGGTGATGTAGCTGTATCCGACGTAGGTAACTCCTCCGACGACGATACGACGACCACCACCTCCGCTGATGGCAACACCTCGTCCGATGACGATGTGACCGTGGGCGATGTGTCCGTATCCGACATCGGCAACTCCTCCGACGATGACACGACCTCCTCCAACGATGGCAACACCACCGTGGGCGATGTGTCCGTTTCCGACGTAGGCAACTCCTCCGATGACGATACGACCACGACCAACACCTCCTCTGCTGACGGCAACACCGCAGTCACCACGGGCGACATCAGCGTTTCCGACATCGGTAACTCCTCTGATGACGACACGACCTCTTCCAACGATGGCAACACCACGATCGGTGACATCGCTGTAAGCGACGTTGGTAACAGCGATTCTTCGGATGACGATACGACGACAACCACCACCTCTTCCAACGATGGCAACACCACCGTAGGCGATGTGTCCGTGTCTGACGTTGGCAACTCGTCCTCTTCGGATGATGACACCACCACGACGAACACCTCGTCCGCTGATGGTAACACTGCTGTCACCACCGGCGACATCAGCGTGTCCGACATTGGTAACTCTTCCGATGACGATACCACCAACACGACCACCAACACCACGACCAACACCGATTCCAGCACCACCTCCGCTGACGGTAACACGGCCGTGACCACGGGTGACATCAGCGTGTCCGACATCGGTAATTCTTCCGATGACGATACGACGACCACCTCTTCCAACGATGGTAACACCGCAATCGGTGACATCGCTGTAAGCGACGTTGGTAACTCGTCCTCTTCGGATGATGACACGACCACCACCACCACGACGACCTCGTCCAACGATGGCAACACCGCTCTGACGACCGGTGACATCAGCGTATCCGATATCGGTAACTCCTCCGATGACGATACGACCACGACGAACACCTCGTCCGCTGACGGTAACACCTCCTTGACGACCGGTGACATCACCGTGTCCGATAATGGTAACACCACCACCAACACCACGACGAACTCGGATTCCAGCACGGATTCCAGCACGAACGTGACCACGGGTGATATCAGCGTATCCGACATCGGTAACTCCTCCGATGACGACACGACCAACACCACCACGAACACGACGACGAACACCACCACTAACACTGATTCCAGCACCACCACCAATTCGGCGGACGGAAACACTGCGGTGACCACCGGTGACATCAGCGTGTCCGACATCGGCAATTCTTCCGATGACGATACCACGACCACCAACACGACGACGAATACCACCACCAATACTTCCTCGGCTGATGGTAACACGACGTTGACGACGGGTGACATCAGCGTATCCGACATCGGTAACTCCTCCGATGACGACACGACGACCACCACGACCACCACGACCACCTCTTCCGCTGATGGCAATGCCAACGGTGCGAACAGCGTGGCCGGCGATGGCAGCACCGCTGTCACCGTGGGTGACGTGAACGTCAGTGACAATGGTAACACCACCACGACGACCACCGATAACAGCAAAGAGCTGTCTGACAACACCACCACCGTTACCGATTCCTTCAAAGAGAATTCGGATAACAAAACGTTGTCTGACAACACGACCACTGTTACCGATTCGTTCAAAGAAAACGCGGATAACAAGAACTTCTCCGATAACACCACCACCGTTACGGATTCGTTCAAAGAAAACGCGGACAACACCACCGATAACAGCATCGACAATAGCGTGACTGTGACCAGCGGTGATGTTGGGTTCGATGATAACGAAAGCGTTTCCGCTGCCGTTCTCAGCGGCACTGTGGCGAACTCCACGGTTGCTGTGAACCTTCGCGAAAGCGCAATTGTTGAGGGTAACACCATCGACAACGGTGCATTCTCGAGCTCCACGGGTGTAAACGCGGTGAACATGAACACCGGCGTGAACGCAAACACCCAACAAGCGATCTCGATCAACGCAACGATCAACAACAACTAATCGTTGCTGTGAGTTAAGTTGAACGAAACGGGGTGGCAGGGTATAGTCCCTGCCACCCCATTCGCCCCTCTAGGAAGCATACAGAATTATATGAATTTCATCCCTTCACTGCCCGCCTCTCTTCTAAAGCTCGCATCCGTCGCCTGTGTCGGTCTGGCCTTCTTCGCCCAGTCCGCCGTCGCCGGATCCGCCGCAGTCTCGATGACGCCGGACGAAGGGTTCTTCAGTGACGAGAGCATGGTCAGTGACGATGAACTCTCCGGCTCCCGCGGCCGCGCCGGAACACTCATCAGTGGTGACGCACTCGGCATCGCCGTTTTGACCGGGGTCTCCTCCAATAATATCTCTACGGGTGGCGTCACGGGCAGCAACGTCGTTTCCAACAACGCGTTCGACAATGCCAACGGCGTGGCATTCGTGGTACAAAACAGCGGCAACAACGCCGTCATCAACGCCGCATTGGTGATAAATCTTAATATTCAATAGATTATCTGGTAACGTGACGGCATGCAGAACCCATTCTCACTCCCGTCCCTGTCTCTCTGCCTCGTTGCCGGCGCTTTCCTGAGTGCAGCGCCACACCCCGCGCCAGCCGGTGAAGTGCCTATGGTCATCGGGGGATTCAGCACGTCCGTTCCCGTCGAAAGCATCCGCGAACGCCGCTTCCGCTCCGTCGTCCGTCAACATTATGACTTCAGCTGCGGCTCCGCCGCCGTCGCCACCCTGTTGAATTACCATTACGACTGGCCGACAGACGAGAGATCCGTCCTCTTATCCATGATGGCTCTGGGCGATCAGGAGAAGATTCGTCGCGAAGGCTTCTCGCTGCTCGACATGAAGCGCTATCTCAAATCCATCGGCTTTAACGCCAACGGCTACCGCGCCAATCTCGCCAAGCTCGAATCCGTGGGCATCCCCGCCATCGCGCTAATCAACCATAACGGCTACCTCCATTTCGTCGTCATCAAAGGCGTGCGTAAGGACGTGGTGCTCATCGGCGATTCGGCTCTCGGCCTGCGCGTGGTGGATCGTGGCGATTTCGAGAAGATGTGGAATAATATCCTCTTCGTCATCACCAACGAGAAGGAACTCGCCCAATCCACCTTCGACCGTGCGGAAGACTGGCAACTCAGCCCCGTCGCGCGGTTCGACGCCGCCTTGAGCGATCAGTCCCTCGCCAGCTTCACGGTGCAGACCGTGCCAACCCCCAACTATTATTATTAGGCCCTCCCATGCAACGCTCTTTTACCCTCTCCGCCCTCCGCCGCCTGGCTCTCCTCACCGCCATAAGCGGGATAGCAAGTACGGCGTCCGCCGCCGGGTTCAGCTCCGTGGAACAGGATTTCGCCGGGATTGAAGTCGTCTCCAATAAGGAACTGTCGAAGA
>JBGTBD010000060.1:0-8411 GCA_041749475.1 Rickettsiales bacterium | reverse complement strand
GGGGGAGGCCGGGTGGGGGTGACGCGGCAAAGCCGCTTAAAGAGTTTTCTTGAAGGGGTCACCCTCCCCTAGCCCCTCCCCTCAAGGGAGGGGAATCAACATGAGGCATTACCGTCTTCTCACTAACGATATCGGCTAAGGTGTATTTTAAATATTACGCCGCGTAAAACGCCCCGCCCGTCACCGCCTTGCCAACCCCCGTCGTCGTCGGCAACCCGAGCGGCAACCTGAGTAATGACCGCGCCGCGAGGAACGCGAACGCCTGCGCTTCCAGCGCGTCGCCTTCCCAGCCGACGGATTCCACCGGCTCGACCTTTTTCAGCCGTTCCTTCAGCATCTCCATCAACGCGATATTATGCCGCCCGCCGCCGCATACCAGCCAGCGGCGCACGGGGTAAGGGAAATGCGGCGCGGCAAGCGCCACCGTATCCGCCGTCAACGCCGTCAACGTTGCCGCCCCGTCGACCAGCGAGAGTTTTTCGACATTCTCCAACGTGAAATCATGCCTATCGAGCGACTTTGGCGGCGTCTTCTGAAAGTAATCGATCTTGAGATAGGATTTGACGATTTCCGGATGCACCTTCCCCTTGAAGGCCAGCGCCCCGCCTTTATCGTATAGCTCGCCCGTATGGTGCTTCACCCAGTCATTGATGAGCCCATTTCCCGGCCCGGTATCGAAGGCGAGGATATCATGCGCCATCAGGTCTTCGCCCGTATTCTCCGACCGGCCGATCCATGTCACGTTGGCCAGCCCGCCGATATTCAACACCGCGATAGGAAGCTCCAGCCCCCGCCCCAACGCCGCATGATACAGCGGCACGAGCGGTGCACCTTCGCCCCCCGCAGCCACATCCCGGCGGCGGAAATCGCAGACCACGTCGATACCGGTCTTATGCGCCAGCAACCCGCCATTGCCGATCTGCCACGTCACCCCTTGCGATGGGCGGTGGGAGATAGTCTGGCCATGGAAACCGATGACCTGGATGTCGGACGGTTTCATCCCCGCATCTTTCAGCAGCTTCTTGACGAGGTCGACATTCTTGAGCGTGAATTCATTCTCGATACGCGCGATATCGCCCTTACCCTGCATCGCGTCCTTGAGGAGCGCTTGCATACGCTCTTCCATCGGCTCGAGTAGCCACGGACCGCGCTCGAATACCTGTTTTCCGTCGGTGTGGATGAGGGCGGCGTCCAGCCCGTTGAGCGAGGTTCCGCTCATCAGCCCGATAGCCCAGAAGCCGCGTTGCGGCACGTGGTGGCGTTTGAATTTCATCTCCCCACTGTAAGTGTGGCGGCCATGTTCGGCAAGCGGTTTACGTCATTGCCCCGGCATACTGCGCGCCTTCCAGAGAAGCTGTGTTCCACGCCGCCAAATGGTAAATAATTTATTTCGATTTACCTGTTTTGGTTTAACGAATTGTCATCAAATTGTCATTAAACTGACATACACTGAGAAAACCACATAAAAGAAAGATAAATTTTATGAAAAAGCTGGCGATCAAAGACCCTCTCTTCTCCAAAGTGACCTCCGTACGCATGGCAATGCCTAACGTTTATCTGTGGGAAGCGAGGAAGCAGCCAGTCGAAGCCATCACCCCGGACGATGCCCATACCCTCCTCAACATCCTTTTCGCCTTGATCCAGGAAGCCCACCCGGACTCCAAACGTCCCGGCGGCGCCAGCAATAAATTACAACACCTCGCGGACAGTTCCGCTTCCGTCAAACCCGTCATCGACAGCCTCATATTCTTCGGCGCACAAGCTCCCTGCTTCCTCAAAGCCCTTGAGAAGAAAGCCGGAACCCGCATGCATCAGCCCAAAATCCCCCCCGCGATCGAAATCCTGCACCGCGACACGCTGCGGAATTTCTGGAACACCATCGACGAAGCCAAACAAAGCAGCAACAACAACCAAAAGCTGATGGGCCTCGCACTGGAAACCGCGATGGGCCTGCTCGCCGCCGAAGCTTGCGCCTAATTTTCGGTCTACTACCTCTATCATCATCATAATGTCACACAAAACTCTTGTGTAATTTGCTATACACGCAAAAAACAGGGGTAAGACATGAAACATGCGCTGAATGATGATCCGAGCAATACCAGTATTGTGGACGGGTTATGCCGGGCCCAGACCATCCAACCCGGCCAGATCGCCAAGATCGCCCGCGCACTGGGGTTCGAACTCGTAAAAAAACAGGATCGCGGAACCTTGTGGGTTGCCACCCACCCCACTGATGCGGACCTCAGCTTCCACTTCTATGACCGGATGTATGACCGGGACCATACCGAAACCCACCACATCATCGGCCAGATGCGCCAGGCTGAGGCATTGCGTGCGCCCAAAGCCGTTTCTGTGGGTGATGCAAGCATAGCGGAAGCTGCGCCCATCCTTTCTCTGGTGATAAACGGCAATGACGCTCCTTCATCGGACGCCGATGCACGCATAGAACAACTCACCCGACGCTATACCCCCCGCCCCATTACCGCCAACGCATCGTAAGGTAAGTAAGGGGAACCTCTTCCCAACTCCACCTAACACTTGCCAAATCCGTGGCGTTGCGTACAACAAGGCTATGACAATTTTTGATAATTACGAACCTAAATCTAAATTCCTTACAACAGTGAAGGAGCGCGGCTTTGGCCATCAATGCACTGATGTAGAGGGCTTGGATGATTTGCTTCACCTCAACGAACAGGCCGGAACCCCCGTCGTCGCCTATATCGGGTTCGACTGCACGGCGCCGAGCCTCCACATCGGTAGCCTCATCCAGATCATGATGCTCTACTGGTGGCAGAAGTGCGGCCACAAACCCATCGTCCTCATGGGCGGCGGTACGACCAAGGTCGGCGACCCCTCAGGCAAAGACGCCGCACGCCAATTGCTAGACGACGCCGCGATCCAGAAGAACATGGACGGCATTAAGCAGGTCTTTTCTCAATTTTTAGAGTTTGAGGATGATGCGACCTCAACCGCATCTCGTCACCCCGTCTTCATGACGGGGTCTGGTCAACCGGATGCCGTCATACGACGGCATGACAATGCGGGAACAGGCAACAACGCCACCCCTTTTGACCCCACCTCCTCCAAAGCCATCATGGTCAATAACGACGAATGGCTCTCCAGCCTCAACTACATCGACTTCCTGCGCGATTACGGACGGTTCTTTTCGGTGAACGAGATGATTAAGCAAGATAGTGTTCGCATGCGCCTAGAGCGAGAACAACCATTATCTTTTTTAGAATTCAACTACATGGTAATGCAAGGTTACGATTTTGTTGAGTTGTGTATGCGGTATAATTGTGTTTTACAAATGGGTGGTTCGGATCAATGGGGAAACATATTACAAGGCCTTGAGTTAAGCGAAAGCGCCAAAGCAAACCATCCAATAATATATAAACTTCACAATAATCCCAAGCTGGCACAAAAGATATTTTCCAAACTAGGAAATTATAAAAAAGATAGAAAAAACTCTACTTTTATTGAGTTGGATGAACTTGAAGAATTCGGAATAACAAAATCTGATCTTGATGATTTTGAAAAAAATCCTTTAGTGGAAAATGATTTATTCGGCCTAACCACTCCCCTCCTCACCACCGCCTCCGGCGCAAAGATGGGCAAGACTGCCGATGGCGCGGTGTGGCTAAACGCCGAAATGTTTTCACCGTACGACTACTGGCAATTCTGGCGTAACGTTGAGGATGCGGATGTGGCGCGCTTCCTGAAACTGTTCACGACATTGCCGATGTCGGAAATCGAAACCCTCACCGCCCTTGAAGGTCAAAAAATCAACGACGCGAAGAAAGTGCTGGCGACGGAAGTCACCGCCCTCATCCACGGGCGCGAAGCAGCGGAACACGCGAAGAAGACCGCCGAGGAAACCTTCGAGCAAGGCCTCACCTCCGCCACGCTCCCCGAATCCCCCATTGCCAGTGCCGACTTCGGCGACGGGTTGCCCGTGCATAAACTCTTCCTCCTCGCCGGTCTCGCCGAGTCGGGCAAGGAAGCCCGTCGCCTGATCGAAGGCGGTGGCGCAAAAGTGCAGGACGAATCCGTCAACGACGCCAATCGCGTCATCACCTTGGCAGAATTCCGCGACGGCGCACTGAAACTCTCCGCTGGCAAAAAACGTCATGTGCTGGTGAAAATTATCTAACGACTCATCTTCGTCATGCCCCGAATATTACGTTAGTAAAATTATAGGGGAATCCAGCCTTTTCTAAACCACACTTCAACACTGGATCACCCTATAGTTCGCAAGCGAACTCGGGTGATGACGAAGGTGAAGAAACCACATCAATAAAATTGTATCGATTTTTTGGAATTGCAACCATCTTGCTAAACTGCTGCAATGCAGCAACTATTTTATCATCTAACGCTATCATGAACTCTGCGCATTTGATAATATGATTATATAGTCAGGGATTTGATATGAAAAACAGCCTCACGTTTTTAGCGCTAATCCTCGCCCTGGGGGCATGGAAACCCGCCCTCGCCGATGACACGATGGTACTCCGCCGTTCCTGCGTCGGGGACGATTATGAAGCGATGCGCGGCCCCGTCGATGACTTCCGTGAAGCCGTCAAGGATGAATCCCCCTTCCAGGTATCGATCGAGATTCTCCCCAAGGCCGATAAGTATGACCGCAAGGAAGTCATGGCGGCCAATGCCAAATTCCAGCGCACCGTCCGCGGCAATCCGCACATCAAACTCACCCGCAACTTTGCCCGCAAAGGCTTTCAACCCTACGTCTACGCGATGGTGGACGAGCAGGGCTTCGACACGCTGCTGAAAAACATGCGCGTCTGCGGCCTGCGTTCGGTGAATTAGGCCTATCCATCATTTTTCACTGTCACCCTGAACTTGTTTCAGGGTCCATAGCGTGTGGAGGGATGGATGCTGAAACAAGTTCAGCATGACAGTGCGATAAGAGCGACCCCATACATTTCACTTTCCTTATGTCATGCCGTCTTCATGACGGCATCCGGGAGTGACCAGACCCCGTCATGCGACGGGGTGACGAGAAGTTTTTTATTTTTGTCACCCTGAACTTGTTTCAGGGTCCATAGCGTGTGGAGGGATGGATGCTGAAACAAGTTCAGCATGACAGTTTAAAATAAAGTGTCATTCCCGCGAAAGCGGGAATCCATCTCTCCACATACACGCACCATGGATTCCCGCTTTCGCGGGAATGACATTGTGTGTAAGAGCGAGGTCAGGAGACCGAGCCAGCCCTGAGCGGTGAGCGACTGCGAACATCCATTGCGCAGGGCAGTAGCCCGAGCAGGGAAAATCATTTTTTAAAGTAATTCACCCGCGACTCGGTGAGCAGCAACCCGTCAGTGGAAATCTCCGTCGAGCGGTTCTCCATGATGTCGGCGAGGAGGTGCGCGGTTCCGGCGGATTGCGTCCAGCCGAGCGTCCCGTGCCCGGTATGCAGGAACAGGTTTTTATACTTGGTCGGCCCGATGATGGGCGGCCCGTCCGGCGTCTGCGGACGGATACAGGCCCATTTATTGATCTGCGTGATGTCCGTATCAGGGAACAGGCTGTGCAGACAATCGATGATCGGCGTGATGCGTTTTTCCTTGAGGCTCACATCATACCCCGCGAACTCCGCCGTCCCCGCCGCGCGCACCACGTTACCAAGACGACTGATGACGACTTTGCGCTCATCGTCCGTAATGCTGACCGACGGCGCACCGTCCCACGCGGGAACGCTGATACTATACCCCTTCATCGGGTACACGGGGATGGGAATGCCAAGCCGTTTCAGCAGCAGCGTACTCCACGACCCCATGGCCATCACGATCGCATCAGCACCGAAACTGCCTTTGTTCGTCGCCACGCCGCTCACCCGGTCACCCTCGGCAGCGATGAGGTTGATCTTGGTATCGCAATGGAAGACAACGCCGTATTTCTCCGCCAGCAATTGCGATACCGCGACGCAGAACAGGTGAATGTCCCCACTCTCATCAATCGGCGAGAAAATCCCACCCACGATAGGACGCCTCGAACCTTTCAGCGCCGGTTCCTTCTCGAAACATTGCGCCGCTGACAGTACATCCTCATGACAGCCCCAGCTTTCCTGCAACTTGACGGCAGGCATCGCATTTGCGAAATCCTTCTCGTTGGTGAACACATGCAGGATGCCTTTATTGAGGAATGCGAATTCGACGCCACTTTCCTCACGCATATGCTGCATCTTCTGCCGCGAATAGAGCGCCAGCCGCAGCATGGTATGGTGATGCTTCTCCGCGCGGTCGGAGAGACAGTTCCACAGGAACATCAACCCCCATTTGATCATGGCCGGGTCAGCGGAAGGACGAAACACCAGCGGCGCATCCTCCTTGAACATCCACTTGAATACTTTGGGAAACACCGCCGGATTGGCCCACGGCTGCGCGTGGCTATAGCTGAGCTGCCCACCATTGGCGAAGGAGGTCGCCCGCGCCGGGCCCGGCTCCGCGTCGATTACCTCGACCTCATGCCCACGGCTCGCCAACACATACGCCGCCGTAATCCCCGCAATACCCGCGCCCAGTACAAGAACTTTCATTGACACACTCAGATAGCTTGGCGCTAATGTAGCAAAATCCAGACCCAAGTTAAGTAAAAACTATGCGTGATTTCACGAATATCGTCATACTCACCGGCGCAGGCATTTCCGCCGAGTCGGGCTTGCAAACCTTCCGCGCGACCGACGGGCTGTGGTGCGGCCACCGCATCGAGGATGTGGCGACATCCGAAGGCTTCGCACGCGATGCCGATACGGTCCAGAATTTCTATAACATGCGCCGCCGTCACCTGGCCGAGGTGGAACCGAACGCCGCCCACTTGGCGCTGGCGACACTAGCCGCCGAATGGCCGGGCAAGGTGACGCTCATCACCCAGAACGTGGACGAGCTGCATCAGCGTGCCCACCGCGCCATTCCCCCGTCACCCCGCTTCGCCTTCTACAACATGCACGGCGAACTGAAAAAAGTCCGCTGCACGGAAACCGAAAACGTGTTCGATTGGTCAGGAGACATCGAAGGCGGGGACGCCTGCCCCTGCTGCACCCTCACCGGCACACTGCGCCCGCATATCGTCTGGTTCGGCGAGATGCCGCTGTTCATGGACGAGATCGACGAAGCGCTCGTGAATTGCGACCTGTTCCTCAGTATCGGAACCTCCGGCAACGTCTACCCCGCCGCGGGGTTCGTGCAGATGCTCCGCCATCGCGGCCGCGCGTATTTAGTGGAGTTGAATCTGGAACCTTCGCTGGGCAGCCACCATTTTCACGAGATAATCCACGGCGCGGCAAGTGTTATCATACCAGAATACATAAATAAAATAATATGCAGAATTATTTGACCTGAAGTCCAAACCTATATATATTAATTAAAATTAATTATAAACTATCATCCACAACCTTAGGAGTAAGAATCAATGGCCATAATATTCAACGAAGACGAAACCAACGACCTAATTCGTGGCACATCGGGTGCAGATAGCATCACCTCACTGGACGGCAATGACCGCATTCTGGGGTATGGCGGGGATGATATTTTTTATTCCGGAAACGGCAATGACTCAGTCTATGGTGACGCTGGGAATGATCGATTTTTGGATGCTGGGACCTATGACTACAGCATGGGCGGGGCAGAACAGGGTGACGATTATTTCAACGGCGGCGATGGGAATGATTCCTTTGTGCTCGTAGGCGGTAAAAATACAGTAGTAGGCGGCTCGGGCGATGACCACGTATACATTCGCAGCGCCTCCGATACCAAGTTCTATGGTGGCGAAGGAAACGATACGATTACCTATGGGCAGGGCAACGACACTGTCTACGGCGACGGAGGAAATGATTATATCTTGGCAAGCGGTGGAAATGATAAAATTTTTGGCGGTACCGGCAATGATACGATCCTTGACGTAGAATACGATTTTGAAGCGGGAGATAACAGTGACGTGATACGTGCCGGCGAAGGTAAGGATACCATTGTCATCGGAACATTCTTATATGATTCCATTAACAACGCGGCCATAGGCAGCGACGGTGACGGCGCATCCGATTACTACTATGGTGATTCAGGGGTGGATACCTTCGAGTTCCGCACCACTGAGAATCTCGGCGTTGACCGCATTATGGATTTCAATGCAAATCACGAAAAGCTGGCGTTCTACGGTCTCGATTCCGTAGAAGATCTAAATATACGTGACACCCATCTTGGCGTAAAGATCAGTTTTGAAGATGGTGGCATGATTCTGCTTGCCGACACAACTTTGGCAAAACTATCCGACGCTAATTTCGAGTTTCTCGATTATCCGGTATATTCCTAAGCGCCTAACAAAAAAAGCCCGCTTTCAACATGAAAGCGGGCTTTTTTAGTATCAGGGAAGTACAGTATTGAAGCCTTTCAACATTT
>JBGTBD010000059.1:0-18583 GCA_041749475.1 Rickettsiales bacterium | reverse complement strand
GTATGGTTCCTCATTGGTCGTCACCGCCTGCAACGTTGTATCGGCAAGGAAGCAGGACAGCACGGGCATCAGACTCCCCTCACCCAATACCGTATCCCCGTCCATCAGACACAGAAGGTCACCCGGTCGACCTCCGCCCTCCTGCACCGCGCGCAGCAATGCCCCTAGCGCGCCTCGTTTTCCGGGCTGCGTTTCCCCTACTGGGATCAAATTGAATACCGCTTCGGGACGCGTCCTCTGCCATGCATCGACCATCACCGCATCATCCGGATGCCCCAACGCCATCCACACCGTCGCCCGCACCCCGCACGCTGAAATCTCGCGCTGCAATGCATCGAGCACACGCGATGTTACCTCTTCGCGTTCATGATAGGTGGTGAGGAGGAAATGCACATACTCAGGCCGCGCACCCGCTTCCCAACAGGCCGTCGCCTGTGCGCGCAATCGAGGGAAGACGCGCTTACCATACACATGCGCCCGGATGAAATTGAGAATCCACCAGCTATACCGCCACCCGCCGATGATACCGATGGCGATGAGCCCGTGCACAGGTAATGATGGCTGAACATTGGGGGACGCAGGAGCTTCCATGAACCAGCGGACGATGACACCCGCCAGCAATACCCCCGCAACGAGATAACACACACTGCCGATAATACGGCGCGTCCGTTCTCCGGGCTGGGGACGATCAGGAAAAATCTGCATGTCCCCAGTATAGACGGCATTGCTTAATCAGGCTTTAAGCCGTAGGAACCGTATCGCTTGGAGGAGATATTCCGCTCCCGTGTATGCGGTGAGCAACGCTGCTATCCATAACACTCCACGGAACCACTCCCATAATTCAGGCATCTGCAGCAACGGCAAGGCAATCAGTAGGATAATGGCTACCATCTGTAACGCCGTCTTGCATTTAGCGATGAAGGTGACCGGCAAGGAAAACCCTTTCCCCGCCAGCGACTCTCGTAGGCCTGACACCATCAACTCCCGAAGCAGGATAAGCAGCACCGCCAGCATCGGCGCAATACCTTGCACCGCGAGGATAATCAACGCCGCCGCCACCAGTAATTTATCCGCCACCGGGTCGAGCATCCGCCCCATGTCGGACGTCGCGCTCCATTTCCGCGCCAGATACCCGTCCGCCCAGTCGGTTACGCTCGCGAGCAGGAACAGCACTAACATCGCGACATGGTTGCACGGCGCGGGCAGCCAGTAACAGCCGACGAATACGGGGATAATCGCCATCCGCCCTACGGTAAGCATATTCGGAATAGCACGTTTATCCATGTCCTGCCTCCATAGGCTTATATAACAGCAGGCAGGCCCATTCGTCATGCTGGAATTCCGCCGTGACGATCATACCCAGCTGCATGAAATGATCCCGCACCTCATCCACCTGCCACGGCTGGATGCCTGATAGCATCAGATACCCTTCCCGCGCCAGCACCTTCACCATATCCTGCGCTATGCCGAGGATTACCGTCGCAAGGATATTGCACAGGATAAGATCGAACGGTGCGGCGCGTTGGATGCGCCCGTCCTTGCACCCATCCGCTCGCAGTACCATCATCTGCGCTTCCATCCCATTACGAACAATATTACGTTCCGTTAGCGCCACCGCAGTCTCGGCAATATCTACGCCGATGACCCGACATCCAAAGAGCCGTGCCGCCGAAAGTCCTAATACCCCTGAGCCGCACCCCAGATCGAGAGCCGTATGGGGCTGGATATGCCCTACCGCTTCGCGCATCATCTCCAGTATCAATTGCGTGGTGATATGCCCGTCCGAACCCGTGCGCCCATCCCATTCGATCTCTAGTTCCGTTTCTTGCACACAAATATCACGGTTGTATTATACACTCATAGATTGTATCATGAGGGGGTCATGGATGCTTCTCTACCCCCTCCCCACGCGCTTGTCGAGTTGCCATTGCTGGACGGGGAAGGCTTCGCGGATTTTTGTGCCCTGATGAAGGATAGTACCAGCATGGCACTGGCCACCTATGCCGCGTTCTGCAAGGATGCTCTGCGTGAACTGCGCCATTGTCTCACCGCGCGTGAATGGGAGACGCTTCACCGCACTGTCCATTCCATCAAATCCGCCAGCCGCCAGGTAGGGGCAACGCGTCTTGCCGAGCAATGCCGTCAACTGGAGCTACTGGTGGGACGGATGGGTGAAGCCTCACGGGATTTCGCTGAGGAGAAGCTCGCCCGTATCGCCGACACGCTGGATGAAACCCTGCGCGAACTTGAGTCGCTCGCACCATACCAGCGATAGTATATATTTGGGAACACAAGTGCTATTTTCCACTAAATTTTGTAGCACGACGCATTTTTTCATGGCATGAAAGGAGAAGAGTAGCCACTATTAGTAGTGGGTGTTCCACCCAAAAACTCATACACCTAGGAGTGAGTGAATGGCCGCCATGTTGATGAATGAACCCGTATTTTCCTCCAATCCGCTCGATATTGCCGAATCCATCATCACCAGCCGCGAATGGGCATTCGACCGCCCGATAGAAGATGAGCTGGTCGCCGAAGTCAGCGGCAAATGGTGCAATTTCCGTATCTGGTTCACCTGGCAGCCAGAACTCGAAGCCGTAATGTTCTCCTGCTCCTATGACCTTAAAGTGCCCAGCACCCACTACACGCAGATTTTCCCGCTGGTGCTGATGATCAACGAACGCATGTGGATCGGTCATTTCGATATTTGCGCCGAGGACGGTACGGTCACCTTCCGTCATTCGCTGTTGTTGCGCGGCACAAAATCCGTTCCACAAGCACAGCTGGAAGAGTTGCTCGACATCGCCATTGAAGAATGTGAACGTTTCTATCCCGCATTCCAGTCCGTCCTCTGGGCCGGGCAGACGCCGCAGGACGCCATCAAATTCGCGATGTTCGATACGTTCGGCATGGCATGAGCGGCAAGACGAAACTGATGCTGGTCGGCTGTGGCCGGATGGGCAGCGCACTGCTCGAGAATTGGTGCGGCCAATCCATCCACCCTTACGCCATCGCCATCATCGAGCAGAACTTGCCACAACTTCCCCCTGTCGCATCAGTGCATCAGGTGCTGGGCTTTTCTCCCGATCTGGGCCTCGACGAAATCGGCGAACCGGACGCTGTCATCTTCGCCGTCAAACCGCAAGTGCTGGGCGATATCCTTCCGCGCTATCGTGACGCGTACGGCACGCGCCCTTTGTACATGACCATCGCCGCTGGTAAGGAGACCGCATTCTACCAACCGGAGCTGGGACAGGATGCACGTATCATCCGCATCATGCCCAACACGCCCGCTATGGTCGGCCTCGGCGTCAGCGCCTTATTCGCGACACCGCACTGCAAAACCGAAGATCGCGAACTCGCCCAGCAATTGACCGATATGGCCGGCATGTCCCTCTGGATAAAGGACGAGGAAATGATGCACGCCGTCACTGCCGTTTCGGGTAGCGGCCCGGCGTATGTATTCTATTTCATGGAATGCCTGATGCGCGCCGCGATGGACATGGGAATCGACGAACAGATGGCCCGTAAATTAGTCCTCCACACGGTACATGGCAGCGCCGAAATGGCGGTGTGCCAAAATGAACCTCTGGATGCGTTACGCAAACAGGTGACCAGCCCTGGAGGCACGACGGAAGCCGCTTTGGAGCGTTTAATGCATCCTTCCGGATTGCTGCCGTTACTCCATGATGCAGTCGAAGCGGCCCTCGTTCGCTCGCGTGCATTATCCGCTAAAAACTAACCATGGAAGCGGTGCGTTATGGTGCGCCGCACAAAAGTGCTTGACCTTTCTTACCGGGTGTGCATAATAATGCCATTAGCAACCCGCTAAGGTATAATGTTGAGTACAGCAAGGAGTGTATAGTATGGCTAAAAATCAATATGGCGATTTCATGAAAATGTTCTCTGATTTCCGTGCACCGATGATTGACATGAACAGCATGTTATCCTCGCAGCGCCGCACGATAGAAGTCATGTCCACCGCAGGTCAGACTGTGGTCGAAGGTGTGCAGGCCGCCTCCCGTCGCCAGACGGAAGTGATGAAGGATTGCGTCGAAGGCTACATCAGCGTCACCAAAGACATGATGACTTCCAAATCACCCGAGACCAACACCGCTCGCCAAGCCGACTTCGCGCGTAATATGTATGAGTCGATGGTCACCGGTAGCCGCGAATTGTGTGAGACGGTATATAAATCCTGCTTCGAAGCATGCGAGATGATCAATAAGCGCGCAGCTGAATCCATGCAGGAAATGACCCGCGTCGCTAAGTAATCAGCGTATCTTTATAGTATCGAAAAAGGACGCTTCAGCGTCCTTTTTTGTTGTGTGTTTTGCACCCCCCGACACGCTGTTCGCCTCTCCCACCGGGAGAGGCCGGATTTCCTCTTGGAAATACGGGTGAGGGTACTCCGGGTGAAGGGGAACTCTTCTGTTCGCCCCCTCACCCAGCTACGGCTAAGCTCGCTTCCGCTCGCCGAGCCTACGCAACCCTCTCCCTCAAGGGAGAGGGGAAGCGGTGAGAGGGGCGCAGCATCATTTAAGAATCTAACTCTCAATCGCCCGTTCATACGGTAGCCGAACGCGTACCTGCAACCCCCGCACTTCACCCATATCGCTAACGCTGTTTTTGAGGGTGATATCCCCCCCATGCGCCTGTACGATATCTCGCGCGATAGAAAGGCCAAGACCCGCCCCGCCGGTCGAGAAATTGCGTGATGGCTCCAGACGGCGGAACGGTTTGAACACTTCTTCGAACTGATCCTCAGGAATGCCCGGCCCCTTATCCTCGACATAGATCACCACATTGCCCCCCAGCATCAAGGCCCGCACCGTACATTCTTTCCCGTAGCGCAATGCGTTGGTGATGAGGTTATCCAGCACCCGACGCATATGACGCGGGCGAATGGTGATGGCCGGGTTCTCATCACAGAGCAACAATACGGCAGCGCTGTTACGCACAAACGGATCGACTGTCTCCTGCAGAAAGGGCAACAGCAATACACTCTGCGATTCCTCTCCTTCCGCCCCTTTGGCGAAATCCAGATACTCCTGAATCATGCTTTGCATCTCGTCGATATCCTTCCGCATCCCGCCGAAGACCGTCGTCTCCGGCTGCATCTCGAGCTGCAATTTCAGGCGTGTCAGCGGAGTGCGCAAATCGTGCGAGATGGCATTGAGCATAGCAGTCCGCGTCTCCACCTGCCGCATGATGCGCGAGCGCATAGTGAGGAACGCTCTGCCCGCCTGCCGAATCTCTCGCGCACCGCTGGGCCGGAATTCTCCTACGTCCTGTCCCCGCCCGAACGCGTCCGAGACTTTAGCGAGCTGCGTAATGGGGCGAATCTGGTTGCGCAGGAACAGCACCGCGATACCGAGCGTAATCACCGCTGAGCCAATCATCCAGAGGATGAAGATATAGGTAGTGGAACTGACCAGCCGCTTCTTCCCCACCAGTACATTGAGCGTCGAATCATACATCTGCACTTGCACGAGGATATTATCCTCGGGGGGCACTTGCCGGATGGAAAACGGGAAGGCAATGCGGCGTTGCAGCTGGTGGGAAAGCTCATGGAATCGCGGGTCATGCTTCTCAAGCGCTGTAAAGCTGTTGCGCGGCGTGAAGGTGATGTCCACATTCATCAAATCCTTCATCAACTCTTTGCGGTAATTACGCTCATTACCCGTTGAAAACTGTACCTCTTGGACGAGGATGGCGACCTCCCCGGCGAGCGAGG
The DNA here is from genome assembly GCA_041749475.1 of Rickettsiales bacterium. Taxonomy (GTDB): domain Bacteria; phylum Pseudomonadota; class Alphaproteobacteria; order Rickettsiales; family UBA998; genus JBGTBD01. Next base: position 12,846 of record JBGTBD010000059.1, on the reverse strand, counting down.
CGGAGAGGTTACGCGTCATGCTGCTCCAATGCCTGTCATAGAAGATATAGATGGCGATGACCTGCACCAGCACCATCGGAACCAGCAGAATAAGCAACGCCCGCCCAAACAGCGAAACGGGCAGAAACCGTTTGGCACGCTGGAACAAGGTCTTTCTCTCGCGCGGCTCGGCCATCAATACTCCTGCAACCGATAGCCTTCGCCGCGTACCGTCTGGATAATGACGGGACGGGTGGAATCAGATTCGATTTTGCGGCGGAGGCGTGTGATCTGCACATCGACGCTACGCTCATTCCCCCCCTCGCCCAGCAATTGACGCGAGAGTTCCTGACGCGACACGGCCAGACCCAATTGCTGCGCCAGCACACCGAGCAGGTCCGCTTCCGTCGTGGTCAGATGCACGGGTTGATCTCCCTTGAATAATTGCTTGCGGCGCGGGTCGAACCGAAAATCGCCAAGGCGGATGGTCTTTACCTCCTCCGTTTGCCGACGGGTACGCTGGAGGATGCTGTTGATGCGCAGCACCAGTTCGCGCGGCTCGAACGGTTTGGGGAGATAATCATCCACGCCTGCCTCCAGTCCGCTGATACGGTCTTCCGATGCGCCCATCGCGGTCAGCATCAGAATGGGGGTCTCTTGCTCCTGTCGGAACTTGGCAGCGAACTCCACGCCCGTCTCACCCGGCATCATGCGGTCGAGAACGATGAGGTCGTAGTGGAAATAGCTGAGTTTGACGCGTGCGTCCTTCGCGTGCTCGGCGCAGGTGACGAGAAAACCTTGCGCGGAGAGATATTGCTGCAGCAATTCGCGCAGGCGGATATCGTCATCCACAACCAGCAGATGGATGATTGGAGCCTCGTTAGCTGAGGCTGTACTAGTGCCGGATGCGAACATAATACGCTCCTTCCCCTCCGTCCTCACGGTGCGCGACGTGAAACCCGATCACCAGCGAGCGAAGCGGCGGCTGTTCCAGCCAATGCGGAAATTCGCGGCGGATTTTCCCCATCTCCGTCCGGCCTTTGCCGGTGATCACTAGCAGTGTACGCTGGCGCTTCTCCGCTGCAAGCAGAATAAACCGCACCAATGCCGAATGCGCGACATCGAGCGTCATATCATGCAAATCAATCCGTCCTTCCACCGGCAATCGGCGAGCGCGGATACGGCGTACAGTGGGCTTATCGAGCTGGGTGGGAGCCGCATGGACGGTCTTTTTGCGCGGCCCATCCGGTGTTTTAATCTGGATATGTACGGGCTGGGGAGGGGCGGATACAGGTTCGATAAAGGGCGGATGGCCCTCTAAGGGAACAACGGTTTCCGTTACCTGTTTCCAGACCTGTTTGTCATCCTCGGTCAGCGGCGGCGGGCGGCGACGCATCAGCGCCCCGCGTTCGGCCAGAGTAGGATGATGGAACCTTCACCGCGCTGATGTCCCGCCAGAAATTCCGCCTCTTTCCCTTCACCGAAGAAAATATCACCGCGCAGCGGCCCGGTGATGGCCGTGCCCACATCCTGCGCGATCATCACGCGCTTGAACGGCAGCATCGTGCCCGCGACGGCCATCGGGTCAGGCACAACGGTGCTTACCAGCACAGGCGCACCGAGCGGGATATAGGCCGGGTCGGTCGCCAGTGAATATTCTGCTTTCAACACACTGCCATGCGCACCCGTAATGGCAGGAGCCTGCTCGACAAGTTTAAAGAACACGAAGGAGGGATTCTCCTCCATCAATGCCTGCGCCTGCTCGGGGTAATGCTCCAGCCAACGTTTGATGCTGGGGAGGGAAACCTCCTGCTGCGTCATCTCGCCACGCTGCACCAGCACGCGCCCGATGGCGACATACGGTTGACCATTCTTTCCCGCGAACTGCAACAACACCACGCGCCCGTCCGGCAATCGCATCCGTGCCGAACCCTGCACTTGCGCGAAAAAGAGCATGACGGGGTCATTCACCCACGCGATCTCCAGCCCACGCCCTTTGAGCGCTCCGTCATTGATCTGCTGACGCGTAAAGAACGGCGCACCATTCGGATTCACCAACTCCTGCGGCAACCCATAAACCGGCCAGCGATACTGGTCTGACTGGGTCAGGCTACCCTGCAACAGCGGAATATAATATCCCGTGAACAGGGCCTTATCCTGCCCACGCGAAATCCGGTAAGGTGTAAAATAGGTTTCAAAAAATTGCTCCGCTGAACGCCGTCCCGGCTGTACACGCTGCGCCGCATGACAGATGGTCTGCCACTGCATCGGCGTCGGCATGACGAGGGACATACCAAGGGGCTTGTTACGGTTGGTGAACCCCTTGCCGCACGCCACTTTGAATTGCTGCAGCGATGGCTCGATCCGCTCCCCGTCCCATTCGGGCATTGTCGAAAAACGCAGCGGCGTCACGGTGACATTCGTGGATTGCATGGTCTGTAATGTCTCCAGCGATGACGTGACGGGCGCACAGGCGCTAGGCATCAACAGACATCCGGCCACAGACAGGATATGCCGCAGTGCGTTCATACAGATTCCCCTTTACGGTTTATGTGTCGCTGACGACCCAGTTCGGGTTAGCGGAGCGCAAGTCACGCTCGAACGTCCATTCATCCTCAATATGCTGGATGGCCGACGTACCTCCGGCGACAACGGTATTCTTCTTATCGCGGCGCGATTGAATTTGCTCACTGACGAAATGCACCGTTACCGAAGCTTTGCTGCCTTTCACGGATGCTGACTTAGGCTCCGCCTTGGTGATGGCGATGAGCGTCGCCACCCCGTACTCATCCTGCGATGCGCGGGCATCGAGTTCCTGCTTGAACAGGGCGAACACGTCCTTGCTCATCAGCCCTTTCAACGTCTCACGGTCACCCTTGGCGAAAGCGTCATGCACCATATCGAACGCAATATTCGCGCCTTCCATGAAGGAGGTCATGGTGAATTGCTTATCGAGCTTGCGTATATCGGCGATGCCGTCACGTACCGCTTCCGGCCATTTCGTATCATCGAGCGAGAGATCCTCTTCGGCGATCTCGGCGTCCTGCATCATCGGTTCACGCGGCGCGATCTGCACGACCTTTTCACGTTCGGGATTGATCTCGCGCATCGGGTTGGGCATGTCGCCCGGTTTCTGGCCGAGGACGCTCCGAAGGCGGAGGAGGATGAATACGGCGATCGCCGCGATGATGATCAGGTCAGCAGGCATGACTCTTATGTAATATGCCTTGCCGAAGAAAACAACAGCGGAGTAAAGCGCCTCGTTTTGCCCGGTCCGCATTTTTTTGGTGATTTATCGGGGCAGAATGCCTAAAGTGCCCGCCACAGTGAATTTCGGAGTATAACTATGAACGAGCCAACACAGCCCCAAGCCCAGCCGAATGACGGCCAGCCCCGCTTCTCGATGAAGGCGCAGTACATCAAAGACCTCTCTTTCGAGAATCCGCACGCCCCCGCTAGTATGTTGGCCTTGCGCGAAGCGCCGCGCGTGGATGTCTCCGCCGATCTCGCTGCTCAGAAGCTGCAGGATAACGTTTTTGAACTGACGCTGCGTATCTCCGTGCGCGCCGCGACCGAGCGTACGCTTTTTATCGTGGACCTGAGCCATGCGGGCCTGTTCGAGATTCAGAACATCCCCGAACAACAGATCGAGCAACTATTGCTGGTCGATTGCGCCTTCATCCTCTTCCCCTACACCCGACGCATCGTTTCCGATGTCACGCGCGACGGCGGTTTCCCGCCTCTGATGATGGAACCGTTCGATTTCTATTCGCTCTTCATGGAAAACCGCAACAACCCCGCCGCAACAGGTACGCGCTAACACTATTTCATCCATCCCGCCCCATCGTCATTCCCGCGAAAGCGGGAATCCAGCGCGCCGCGTCCGGTGCATATATCCATTGTGTCGACCATTGCTATCTGGCCTCTGGATTCCCCTATAGTGTTGCCAGCAAAACTCGGCGAATGACGAAAGGGTGCAATGAGTGGACAACCACACTCACTTCTTCCTGAGCGCCGCTTTCAGCATCGCCGAGTAGACATATTTCACATGCTCCTCCGGATGCACCTTCCCCGGGAGGATGGCCTCCGTTCCCGCTTGGATCATCGGCTCCGTCGGCTCTTTCGGCAACACACAATAGCCTTTGCTTGCGAGCACTTTTACGACCGCCGCAGCCTGCTTGCTGTAATCCTCGAAGAAATACGAGGTGTCCGCGTTCTGGATGGCAATGGCGATATCGCGGTGTACGGACATGGATGTCTCCCATCATGAATGGGCCATCCTAGCAAACCGGGTTTAAGAAAAGATTGATAGGCTGTTAGGCGACGGCTGGCCCGGCATCGAGTGAATTGCCGTTCGCAGGCGCTGGGACGCGTACCCGCTGCGCCCACGGGTTCTTGCCCAGTGCGGCGACTTTCTCGTGCAACGCCGCGGAAAGCTCAGACTCCGCAACGCATATATCCTTCTCCGCCGCCAACGCGGTGGCGATATGCTCGACGAGCGCCGATTGTTTCTGCTGAGGTTGCGAAGCCACGACGTTCGCCGCCACCGCCAGCACGTTATTCAAGCCCCCCGCCTTTTCCAGCTTGGAGCCGCCGTTCTTGGACGCGGTGCTGTACGTCAGGTTCGCCAGCATGAAGAGTCCCGCGCTGAGCGTATTGAGCGACGCGCCTTTTTTAAAGTTTTCTGCTTCATTCAGCTTATCGTGAAGACCATCGAGTGATTTTTGTAACTCACCTAGATTGCGACGCTGCGCTTCATCAAGGGTGTCTGCCGAAACCTTAGGAATGTTGGCAATCTGCTTCTCCAGCTTCGCCACCGCCGCAGGATGTTCTTTGTCCTTGAACTCTTTAAGCTTCTTAGGCTCCCACCACAGCGAGCCAACAAGGTTGGAAATATTATTACCCATTGGCAGATACCCGGCGAGCCGCATCGGGTGGTCGAGCACCTCTTTCTGGAACCAGCTCTTGAACCCGCTTTCTCCTTCCTTTGCGCCCGCAGCCCCTTGCTCCTGTACAGGCGCGCTTAGGTCGCCGCCCGCCTTCTCGCGGGAATCATGGATGACCGGCGAGCCATCCAGATGCATCATGGTTTTCTTCTCCGGCAACAGGACACTGAGCCCCATCCCTGTGGTTACGAAATTCCCCGCCGCCATCTTGAAATAGTTGGGCTGGTCGGAAAGGCCGGGGCGCTGTTGCCATCCCGCCTTCGTCATGATCATCCCGCCGATGGCCTCCCCGGTGTTATTGATGGTGATAGCATGGTCGCTGAGGAAGCGGTGCGCCGCTTCCAGCATGCCGCTGGACTTGGTGAGGTTCTCGATGGTCATCGCTTCGCCTTCGGGAAGCTGGATGCCCTGTTCCTTGACGTATTTATCGAACCCTTCCATCAGCGCCGCCGTCTGGAATTTAGGATCTTTCTTGCCGTTGATGGCGAGGTTGAGGTTGGGCACGGCCCATGCCAGACCCGTCATCAACTCGCTGATACCGCCGTCCTGTTTCTGCAACCCTTTGGCCCGGATATAGCCCGACAGCATCATCACCGCATCCGCCAGTACGTAGAGATAACCGGCAGTGGAAGCCGCATTCTCTTTTACCTTCTGTAACGGCGATTTTTCGTAGAGCACGTCGCGGTGCGTTTTGGTGACGCTCGCCTCACCCATTACCCCACCGTTTAATCTTAATACATCCAGCAGTTTTTCCGGCGACTCGATCTGCATGATGTGCAGCGCCGCACTCCCGCCTTCCACGTCCGCCACCGTGTTGAATCCCGCTGCCTTCAGTTGCTGGTCGAGATGATGCAGTTTCTCCGGGTCGGCGTGCTCGGGCGCATAGAGTATGGCCTCGGCATACTTCGACGGCTGGTATATCTCCGCCCGGTGGATTAGGGAATGTGGGTCTTGCCAATTATATAACATATTTTTTTCTGCCTGAAGTGGCGGGAAACCTCCTACCACCTTATCAGAATACAGCGATTATGTTACGTTATGATGGCGATTTCACGTGATTTTCCGGGCAATGGTCATGCCCTCTTCGGTAGGAATCAAGATACTGTCAAATAACGATGAATCGGCAAGGCGCGTATTGAATGCGCGCATGGACTCCACGGCTTTTTGAGACACCTGCGCAGGCTTTTCCCCCGCCATCGCGCCAAATAACAGGGTGTTATCACCGATGATCAGCCCCCCCTGCCGCACCATTGGGATGACGAGGTCAAGATACTGTAAATATTCACTTTTCGCCGCATCAATAAAAACCATATCGTATACGCGTTCCTCAGCCGCAAGGATAGCCAGAGTATCAAGCGCCTTGCCTTCCAGCAGCAGGAATCGGTCCACCACCTCGCTTTCTTTGAAGAACGCGGAAGCGAGGGTGGCATGGTCGGCGTCATATTCCAGCGTGGTGATCATCCCCAGAGGTTTCAGTGCCCGCGCCATCCAGAGGGTAGAATATCCGACGAACGTCCCGATTTCCAGAATACTGCTCGCCCCGACCAGCCGCGCCATACAATAGAGCAATTTCCCTTCGACCGGGGAGACCTGCATCCCCGCCCGCAATGACTCGCCTTTCGCACGGACGCGTTGCAATAATGTATCTTCCTCCACGAATGTAGAGGAAATATAATCGTTTACAGCAGAGCCTGCGTGCGTTCTCATGCCCCATTAGGTAAGGAATTTCTCCCCGATTGCAAGCAGGCGTGGGGAGCAGATAAAAACTTTACGCTTTGTTAGACGAAATATCGTTTACTGGGTGCAACGAACACGATAAAAAGAGGCATATGAAAAACGCACTTCTCGCTTCCCTGATGATTCTCCTCGCCGTACCCGCTATGGCGTCCGAGACGAATAACAAAAACCACGTGGTCGGTTACGCCGGCGTGTTCGATGCGCTGGATGACGATGATTACGGCCAGTACGGTCTGGAATATCGTCATAAGGACGTCTATTACGGCCTCCGCCCCACCATCGGTATCAATGTGACGGACGAGAGCGATGTATATGGCTACGCCGGGGCGTACTGGGATATCGAACTTCCCTACTCCTTCGTGCTTTCCCCGAACTTCGTCGTCGGGGCGTATGACCATGGCGACGGCAAAGACTTAGGCGGCGCGCTGGAATTCCGTTCCGGTATCGAACTGGGCTATGCGTTCGAGAACCAGAGCCGCGTCGGCGTAGCATTCAACCATATCTCCAATGCTAGCCTCTATGACAAGAACCCCGGCGCCGAAGCCGTGCTCTTCTCATACCAGCACGGGTTCGACTGGTAGTTTTTCTATTTGAATAAAATCACCTGATTGCCGGAACGTTTTCCGAATACTTATGCTTGTCATTTCCCGCGCAAACGGAAATCCATATCGCAATCTACACAGGGCCACGTCTGCCGCTCTCATACAGAGCGCGAGTATAACAGTAAAAAAAAACTATAGCTGAATTTCGGGTTCGCGTGCAGGGTCGTCCTGCAGTTTTCCGTCCAGCTGGACGGAGGACACGCTCAGTGGCATCCCATTCGTGTGCTCGTGTGTATTCACCTCGCCCTTGAGCGCGGCATGTTCTTCTTTCAGGCGGTTCACATCCTGTTTTAATTCCTCGAATTGCCGCATCCTCTGACTGCGGTATTCGATGAGGCGGCCACCTTCCTTGATACCCCATAACCCACCAAGCGCCCCCCCCTGCCATGGACGCAATGGCGGTCACTTTGAGCAGCGGCTCGGGAATGGGTTTATGCGTGAAAATCCGGCGCACCGAGAAAAACCCGAGCGGCGCGGAACCGATGGTGATCCCATTCAGAATCCCGTTCAGGATAGAATTCACCCACGTTTCCGTGCGCGGCTGCTGTGTAGGGGTTTTCTCATTCATACCCCTATAGTAACAGGAATAGCGCAGAAACCCTAGCCATTGTGACAGTTGCGTGACAACACAGACACGATTTAGCTTGCTTCACCAATGATGTTTAAGCCAGCCGCTCATAGGCCGGAATGGTCAGGAATTCGGTATATTCTGGCTTCAAGGTCAACTCTTCCACCAACTCCGCCGCCTCTTTATACCGTCCAGCGGCGAATTCTTTTTCGCCTACCAGCGTTTTAATGGCCTCAAGCTCCTCGGCCACAACCTGCCGGATGAAAGCGGCATTGATGTCCCGCCCATCCTCCAACTTGCCCGCCTCATGATGCGCCCATTGCCATAATTGCGTGCGCGAAATCTCCGCCGTCGCCGCATCCTCCATCAGGTTGAAGATGGGTACGCACCCATTTCCGTCCAGCCACGCAGCCGTGTACTGGATGCAGACGTTGGTGTTATTACGCACCCCCGCTTCGGAGACCGTACCTTCGGGAATCTGCAACAGATCATCCCGCGTCACTTTCACCTCTTCGCGCTTTTTATCGAGCTGGTTCTTACCCGGCATCATGCGGTCGAACACTTCCATCGCGATGGGGATGAGGCCGGGGTGTGCCACCCACGTCCCGTCATGCCCCAGACCCGCTTCGCGTTCCTTATCCGCCTTTACCGCAGCCAGCGCCTTCTGGTTGGCTTCCTCGTCATGCTTGATGGGGATCTGCGCCGCCATCCCGCCCATCGCGAAGCAGCCGCGCTTATGACAGGTCTGAATAAGCAGTTCACAGTAAGATTGCAGGAAGTGCGTCCGCATAGTCACCTTGGAGCGGTCAGGCAAAACGAAGTCATTACGCGTATGGAATTTCTTGATGAAGCTATAGATGTAATCCCACCGCCCACAATTCAGCCCCGCGATATAATCCTTCAGCGCATGGATGATCTCATGCATCTCAAACACCGCGGTGATGACCTCGATGAGCACAGTCGCCTTTATCGTTCCCTTCGGTAACCCGAGGGTGTTTTCCCCATGCGCGAACACATCCGCCCATAGCTGCGCCTCGTGGTGATTCTCCAGTTTGGGGATATAGAAGAACGGCCCCGTCTTCTGCTCCGCCATATGTTTCGCGTTATGAAAGAAGAACAGACCGAAATCGAACAGCGAGCCGGAAATAGGCTTGCCGTTATAGAGCACATGCTTCTCCGGCAGATGCCACCCGCGCGGGCGCATGATGAGCGTCGCCAGCGTGTCTCCGAGTTTATATTCTTTCCCCTCCGGGCTGCTGTAGGTCAATGTGCGACGTGCCGCTGCCTTCAACGCGATCTGCGCTTCCACGATGCGCTCCCATGTGGGGGACAGCGAATCTTCCGTATCCGCCATGAACACTTTCGCGCCGGAGTTCAGCGCATTGATGATCATCTTCGGTTCCGCCGGCCCGGTGATCTCCACGCGGCGATCAAGCAGTGCGTCCGGAATCGGCGCAACGGTCCACGCACTCTCACGGATGTCTTTCGTCTCCGGCAAGAAGTCAGGCAACCACCCACCGTCGATTTTTTTCTGCACGGCGATGCGCTGTTGCAATAGTTCCTCACGCCGTGCCCCGAAACGCTCGACCAGCGATACCACGAAATCCAGCGCATCCGGCGTGAGGATGGCATCGAACCCCGGTAACATGGGAGAGGTGAATTCAAGCCCGCGGTGGGTCATGGTCTTGGGCATGGCAGTCATGGCGTCCTCCTTGGCTGGTTGGGAGCACCAGAGTAGCAAGCGCCGCCGCCCCTAGCAAGCATCAATCGCCTTGCAAAACAGGGTTGTCCCATGACATTATCAGCCCATGAAACGCCTACCCGTCCGCATCGGCAAGATACTCTATTGCTCGTGGCATTCCATGGTCATCAAGCATGACGGCGTGGAACATGCGGGCTATCTTGCCTATATCGGCCTGCTGGCGCTGTTCCCGTTTCTGGTACTGATCGTCGCGCTCGCCGGGTTTCTCGGGCAGGGCGAGCTCGGCTCCAACTTTATCCTCCTACTGGTCAACCACCTGCCGCCGGACGCGTTCGATTCCCTGAAACCCCGCATCGCCGAGATCATGGAAGGCCCGCCGAAAGGCCTCGTCACCGTTTCCATTTTGGGGGCGATATGGACCTCCTCCTCCCTGCTGGAAGGGATGCGCACCGTGCTCAACCGCGCCTATCACGTCGCCACCCCGCCCGCCTATTGGTTCCGCCGCCTGATGAGCGTGCTGCAATTACTACTACTGACGTTCCTCATCATCGTCGCGATGATCATGATCGTCATCGCCCCGCTCGTTACCCGCAAGATCGGCGAAATGATCCGCTATTCCCTGCCCTTGGAAGATGAGGTGAACCTGATCGAACTGTTCCTCACCTCCAGCGTATTCATCCTGTTCGTCGTCGTCTCGACCATCTATTACATCCTGCCCAATATCAAACTGCGGATCCGCAATGTCGTTCCCGGCGCGATATTCACCGTCGGCGGCTGGACCTTGGCGGGAACGGCCTTCTCCAGCTTCCTCGCCCATTCCAACCAGACATTGATCTACGGCTCGCTGGGCGGCATCATCGCCACCATCGTCTTCTTCTTCGTCATCAATATTATTCTGATTTTCGGTGCGGAGTTGAATTACCAGATCAGCACCGCTTTCGGTGTCCGGTTAGAGAAGAAAGAACCGACCATCGAAAAAGACCCCGAGGAAGACGATTCTCTCCCTTCCGGTACGTAAGCCGACCATCCATGCTGCGCGCATGGTACTTTCCTTTGACCCCGACACCGCCCTCCTGCAACTCGACCAGTTCGAGAGCGAAGCACAGCAGAAACTCCAACGCATCATGAGCGAACTGCAACAGGAATTCCGGCAATTCCTTGACCAGTTATTGCGTGATGAAGTCGCCCGCTTCGAAGGCAATCTGCAACAAGCCATCGGCCGCACGGTCAATACCAACATCGGCGAACGCGTCGGCACAGGCATCGCCCAAAGCGCTAACCAGACCTTCGAGACTGGCGGCGACGATTCCCTCCTCGGCGACGCGCTGAACGGTGCATTGAACAACGTGCTAGGTACGCTAAGCCGTGGCGGCAGGATCAGCGGCACAGGCATCCTCCGCGCCGGCGCCACCGGATTGGGCCGCGTACTCGGCGACGCCATCAGCGCCGAGACGAATCCGGCGGGCACAGTACGCTACAGCCGCGCACAATTATCGCAGGAAGCATTAGGGGAATTAGGGAAAGGCAGGCGGAATAGCTAATCTTACGCGCGAGAGACAGGAAGGGAGAAATTTTGACGCATATAGATTTCTACCGAGCGTGGAATTTCTAATCCCCTAATGTCGGATGCAGGTTTCACGTCGTTGCCGTTTTTCGTCTTCGCAAGAATATCCTTATAAAGTGTATCAATAGGATGATGTTTCATTAACTCGACGGCGAGCCCGGATCCCGGCAGATCTTGCAAATAGCTACTGAACACGGCATAAACCGGGTCACCCAGATTGCGTACGACCCGCATATCCTGTCCGGTCATCGTGCTCTCGGGAGAAATTCCGCGTCTGTTAGCTTCGGAAGCAAGATAGGCATCCGCTACATAAAGCGCTTTTAAGAACTGGAGTTCTTGATGTATGTTTTCTTGTGCACGGGCTTCCCACCTGTCGATCGTTTCCTGCGGAGGCAGGAATCTAGTTTGCATATATTCATACGAATGGAATATCTGTTTTTTGCCGTCTTGACATTGTCCGAGCAAAAATCCGAGAAACCCGATTTGCTTATTGATACCACGCATACTGGCCTGCGTTTGATCCAGATGATTCCCACCCTCGCGAATAAGATCGATCGTCCCTTTGTGAAATTCTTCGAATCCCCCCCCGATACCCCGCACATCGACGTTACTCAGTGTAGCGGCGCTGGCAAGAATGCCTTGTGTTTCTTCCGGTGTTAGCTTGGGCTCTCCCTCGGGAAGCAAACGATTCGCTTCCACAAGGCGATTTTCGAGCAAATCAAGCCGGTTTTTAGCGCCAAACGGAACCGTCGATTCAATCAGCGCCACTTCCCCGAGGATATATTTGAGAGGAATACCCTGTTTTTTTCCTATCTCCGCCGCGAACAGGGCGCTTAAATATTCATTTTGGCCGTTAAATGGGTCAAGGACTTGTCCCGCATGGAATCCGAAGATCGTATTGACCGCTTTTAAAATCAGCGGATCATGTTCCTCTTGCGGCTGAATAGAAATGACGTCTGGTTTAGCCGGATCAGGGAACGTGATATAGGGGGTTAAAACCTCTCCCACACCCTTGGCGAATTGATGGTCGAATTGGTAATAGACAATATCGTGATGTACGGCGGCACGGGTGATCATCGCCTGCATTTTCTCGAGTTCCTGGCCGATTCCTAATTCATGGATGACGGCATGAAGCGCCGAGTCATCCTTGGCCGATTCCACTTTTAGAAAATGAGGGATTTTATGGAAATGGCGTTCTTTTAGTCCATCCGCCGAATGCACCGCGCGTACCGAAAGTGCATCATTCTCATTCGATTGCCCATCGCGCAGCACAACAGACGCGTCAACAAAACGGTCCGCTATATCCCGGATCTGTTCTGCAACGGGGGCGTACTGCTCCTCTAGCTGATCACGAAGTTCCACCATGCGGCAATATTAACATAAAAAATAGGTGAAATTATGACGGTTTAGTTAAAGATTTAACTATTCTGGGGGCGTTCGGAACGGCGGATTTTCTCGCTTTCGGACTTCAACTGCCCGCATGCAGCATAGATATCCTGCCCCCGCGTTGCCCGGACGGGGGTGGAGAACCCGGCGGCATAGACGATGCGTGAGAAGGCGTGAATGCGGTTACCCGACGAGGTTTCATAAGGAGCGCCCGGCCATGGGTTGAATGGAATAAGATTGACCTTGGCGGGGATGTCTTTTAACAGCCGCACCAATTCCCGTGCATCCGCATCCGTATCATTAACGCCTTTCAGCATCACATATTCAAAGGTGATGCGCCGCGCATTGCTCGCCCCGTCATA
>JBGTBD010000058.1:0-24523 GCA_041749475.1 Rickettsiales bacterium | reverse complement strand
TGCCGTCGATGGAGAGGTTTACTTCGGTGTCGTTACGGAAACCGTAGTCGCGTTGGTTAGCGTCCAGGTCATCGTCAACCCAGCCAGCTTGGAAATCAATGAAACCACCGACAGTGACTTTCGGCGTCTCTGCAGATGCAGTGCCAGCCATCAACGCAACTGCGCTGATAAGTCCCGTGGTTCCGAGAAGCAAATTTTTCATAAAAATCATCCTAATCATATGAAAGTGAATACAAACTCGGGCACACAATTGAATGCGCGTCCTTGGGGCTAGTAATCTGCCAATTGACGGGGTGGCGCAAGTACGTCAGAGTCTGCCCAGACTAAACCGCTAGCCTTTTAACCCCCCTGTGGCTGGAATACCACAAGACAAATCGGGCCCATTAGAGACATATGGGAGTTTCAAAATAGATATATGAATCATGAGTTTGACCAAGATTTCGAGCGCCGGGTAAAGACCATCCGAGACGAGCTGACGAACGTGGCAAATACCACAGATTTCGCATCCCCTTGTGTATTGGCGGCCACTAAACAACAAGCTGTTGGGGCTATCCGGCAAGCAGTGGCGGCAGGGATTACCCGGTTCGGAGAAAACCGAGTGCAGGAGGCGGAGGAAAAGTGGAATGAGTTGAAGCAGGAGTTTCCACATTTGCAGCTCCATCTTATCGGGCCGCTCCAGACCAACAAAGTCAAAGAAGCCGTGGCGTTGTTCGACTGCATCGAGACGCTCGACCGGGAAAAGTTGGCGGACAAACTGGCCGAGGAGATGAGCCGGCAGGGGCGAAAGATTCCATGCCTGATTCAGGTGAATATCGGGCGGGAGCCGCAGAAGGCAGGTGTGGAGCCGGACGATTTGCCCGCATTCCTCAGCTATTGCCGGGATAAAGGGTTAGAGATAGCCGGGCTGATGTGCGTTCCCCCGGTGGACAGGCCACCCGCCCCCTATTTTGCGCTGATGCAGAAGTACCGACAAACATTGAGGCTCGCAGAGCTTAGCATGGGGATGAGTGGGGATTACAAGACGGCGGCCAAATTTGGTTCGACGGAAGTACGGCTCGGCACGGTCTTGTTCGGGGAGCGGGCTTAGCCCTTTAGATCCAGCGCCACTTCGTCAAGCTGGCTCATCATCTGGGTCTGTTTATATGCGTTGGTGAGGCCTAATGAGGCATCGGCCTGTAATCCAAGTGCCGTGCGATCAAGCGCGAACCCAAATGCGGGCGCGGCGGTGGAGGTTTCCATGCCGGCCATGCGGACGAGATTGACTTCCATCAGGGCTTGGCCGTTATCGGGTGTCAACATGGGGATGGCAGGTGCGGCGGATGCGGTTGTTCCGGTAGGTAGTTCAATGCCTTGCGCGGTTTCGAGCAGCGTATCGCCAACATTATTACCCGTTGCGGCTTCAAAGACCATGTCGGCAGCCGAAGACGCCAGTCCACCGATACCACCGAAGATACCGCCACCAATAAGTTTCGCCCCTGCGGAGATGGTATCTCCGGTCACGGCGCGGTAGAGGGTGGAGACGAACGGGATGTGCTGCAGCGGGTTGACGATGTCGATCAACGCGCCGATGGCAGTCTCACCCGCCGTTTCTACAGGTTTCTGAACGGCGTTGGAGGTCAGCAAGGTGGGTGTGATCTGGGTCATGCCATTAAGGGAAGCAAGACCCGTGCCAAACCTTTTGGCGGAGTCGTTGTCCCTGCCCCTGTCATTGCGAGCGAAGCGCGGCAATCCACTGGTTGAGTCTTGGCAAATAGCTGGATTGCCGCGTCGCTATCGCTCCTCGCAATGACAGCTTTGGTGGGTGCTCCTATGATAGGGAAACATTTGCGTCATACCGTCTTTATGACGGTATCCGGTCAAGGGCTAGACGACCAGACCCCGTCATGTGACGGGGTGACAATAGGGAGATAATTAGGATTTTTCGAGAAGGTTAGGAAAGATAGCTCAGCTTGACTTCGCAGATGGAAATCGACTGCTGGACGAGGTGCGGCTCTTTGGCGTGGTCGAGTTTGGAGCGGGCTTCTTCGAGGTCTTTCATGATCAGCGCCTTGTCGAGGTCGGCCAAGCGGATCAATTCTTCCGCGAGGACAGTGCAGACTTTGCCATCCGTCTCGACATAGCCGCCGGAGACGAACACGCGCTCGACCGGGCTACCGGTTTCCTTGTGGTGGATTTCGATCACGCCGGGGCGCAGCAGGGATACCAGCGGCACATGCTGTTCCATGATGCCCATATCCCCCATTACGCCGGGAACGACGACCATCTCAGCGTCGATGCTGAGGAAGAATTGTTCCGGCGTAATGAGGTGAGCTTGCAACATTTTTCTTACCTTAGTTCAGTGACAGCCTTACACAATGCGTTATGCGGCAGCAGCCAGTTTCTTCGCTTTTTCGATGGCTTCGTCGAGTCCGCCGACCATGTAGAAGGAGGATTCCGGCATATCGTCACACTCACCAGCGCAGATGGCTTTGAAGCCGCTGATGGTGTCGGCGAGGGAGACCAGTTTCCCGGGCGAGCCGGTGAAGACTTCGGCGACATGGAAGGGCTGCGACAGGAAGCGCTGGATCTTCCGGGCGCGGGCCACGGTCAATTTATCTTCCTCGGACAATTCATCCATCCCGAGAATTGCGATGATATCCTGCAGCGATTTGTAGGTCTGCAGCGTCTTCTGCACTTCGCGCGCAACGGTGTAATGTTCTTCGCCAAGAATCTCGGAGGAGAGCATGCGCGAGGTGGAGTCCAGCGGATCGACAGCCGGGTAAATCCCAAGTTCCGCGATCTGGCGGGAGAGAACGGTCGTCGCGTCCAAGTGCGCGAACGAGGTCGCAGGCGCAGGATCGGTCAAGTCATCGGCAGGAACGTAAATGGCCTGAACGGACGTGATGGAGCCTTTATGCGTGGAGGTAATACGCTCTTGCATCGCGCCCATCTCGGTTGCCAGCGTCGGCTGATAACCCACGGCGGAGGGGATACGACCCAAAAGTGCGGATACTTCGGAACCCGCTTGCGTGAAGCGGAAGACGTTATCGACGAAAAAGAGAACGTCCTGACCTTCGACGTCACGGAAATATTCCGCCATCGTCAGACCGGAGAGACCGACACGCGCACGCGCACCTGGCGGCTCGTTCATCTGGCCGTAGACCAGCGCCACTTTAGATTTTGAGAAGTCGTCAAGGTTGATGACCTTGGAGTCGATCATCTCATGGTAGAGATCGTTCCCTTCACGGGTACGTTCGCCGACGCCCGCGAATACGGATACGCCGCCGTGTGCTTTGGCAATGTTGTTGATCAACTCCATGATGAGAACCGTCTTGCCGACGCCCGCACCCCCGAAGAGACCGATCTTTCCGCCTTTCGCATACGGTGCGAGAAGATCGATGACTTTGATACCGGTGACGAGGATCTCGGAGGAGGTCGATTGCTCGACGAATTCCGGGGCTTTGGCGTGGATGGGCGCGGAGAGCTTCGCGTTCACGGCGCCTTTTTCATCGATCGCTTCACCGATGACATTGAAAATGCGACCCAGTGTCTCGGGGCCGACGGGGACTTGAATCGGTGCGCCGGTGTCGATGACTTCCTGACCGCGGACGAGACCTTCAGTGGAATCCATCGCGATGCAGCGGACGACGCCTTCACCCAGATGCTGCGAGACTTCCATGACGAGGCGACGGCCATCGACGGAGGTTTCCAGCGCGTTCAGGATCAGCGGTAATTCGCCCATGAATTTCACGTCGATGACGGCAGAGATGACTTGCGTCACGATGCCTTTGCTGCCGGTTGCTTCTTTTTTCTTCGTTGCCATATCGTTCTCCTGATAGCTTGCTTAGAGTGCTTCCGCACCCGAGATGATTTCGATGAGTTCGCGCGTGATCGCCGCCTGACGGGTGCGATTGTAGCGTAGGGTGATTTTTTTGATCATGTCGCCGGCGTTGCGCGTGGCGTTGTCCATCGCCGTCATTCGTGCGCCGTGTTCGCTTGCTTCCGATTCCATCATCGCTTTGAAGACTTGAATCGAGAGGTTGCGCTTGAGCAGGTCTTCGAGGATGGATTCCTCGTCCGGCTCATATTCATAGACGATGCTTTCGCCCTCGACATCCGTTGACGTGTCGATCCCCAGCGGGATCAGCTGATCGAAGGTGACGATCTGCGAGATAGCGGATTTGAAGCGGTTATAGACGATGGTGCAGACATCCACGTCATATTCGGTGAAGACCTGCTTGATATGATCGGCGACCGAGAGGGAAAGGCTGTAGGACAGTTTCACCTTGTTGAGGTCAGTCAGATGATCAACGACCAATTCAGGAAAACGCATATATAGTTGTTCGTAGCCTTTGCGGCCGACGGGGAAGAGAAGAACCTTTTTGCCTTGTGCTTGCAACTGCTCGACGCGGAGACGCACCGCGCGCACGACGCTGCCGTTGAAGGCGCCGCAAAGACCGCGGTCGGAGGTAAGGACGACGAGCAGGTGTGTATTATCCCTGCCGCTTCCTCGCATCAATGCATTCAATTGTTCGTTGCCTTGGTTGGCGCGCGCAAGGTTGGCGAGGATGCGGGCCATATGGTCAGCGTAAGGACGCGACGCTTCCGCACGCTCACGCGCACGGCGCAGTTTCGCCGCAGCCACCATCTTCATGGCCTTGGTGATCTTCTGCGTCGATTTAACGCTCTTGATCCGGTTTCGCAGTTCCTTCAGGCTTGGCATTCTTTTTTACTCTTTGGTTCCACGTAGAAAATTTACTTGAACAGTTTCAGTACATGATCAATCGCGGATTTGATTTTCTCTTCCGTGGTGTCGGAGACCATTTTCTCCTTGCGGATGGTGTCGAAAATCTCTTTGCGGTTGGTGCGGATTTCGCGGAGCAGGGACTCCTCGAACGGACCGACATCGGAGACCTTGATATTGTCGAGATAACCCTTCACACCCGCATAGATCACCACGACCTGCTCTTCAACGAGCAGCGGCGAGTATTGCGGTTGTTTCAGCAGTTCGGTCAGGCGTTGACCGCGCGCGAGCAGTTTCTGCGTCGAGGCGTCAAGGTCGGAGCTGAACTGGGCGAAGGATTCCATCTCGCGGTATTGCGCGAGTTCGAGTTTGATGGAGCCTGCTACTTGCTTCATCGCTTTGATCTGTGCGGAGGAACCGACGCGGCTCACCGACAGACCGACGTTCACCGCAGGGCGTACGCCTTTGAAGAAGAGCTCGGTCTCGAGGAAGATCTGACCGTCCGTAATCGAGATCACGTTGGTCGGGATGTAAGCGGACACGTCACCCGACTGAGTTTCGATGATCGGCAGCGCGGTCAAAGAACCAGCGCCCATATCGTCGGACATTTTCGCCGCGCGCTCCAGCAGGCGGGAGTGAATGAAGAAGACATCCCCCGGATAGGCTTCACGACCCGGTGGGCGGCGGAGCAGAAGGGACATCTGGCGATAGGCCACGGCCTGCTTGGAAAGATCGTCATAGATGATGACGGCGTGCATGCCGTTATCGCGGAAATATTCACCCATCGCGCAGCCCGTGTATGGCGCGAGGAATTGTAGCGGTGCAGGCTCGGAAGCGGTAGCCGCGACGACAACGGTATAGGCCATCGCGCCGGTCTCTTCGAGTTTTTTCACCACTTGCGCCACGGTCGAGCGTTTCTGACCAATCGCGACATAGATGCAGAAGAGCTTGTCCTTGTCGTCTTTCGCATCCTTGTTCGGCTTCATCTGGTTCAGGATGGTATCGACGGCGATCGCGGTTTTCCCGGTCTGACGGTCACCGATGATCAGCTCGCGCTGGCCACGGCCGATGGGAATCAGCGAGTCGATGGATTTAATCCCGGTCTGTACCGGTTCATGGACGGATTTCCGGGCAATGATGCCGGGGGCTTTCACTTCGACGCGCGAACGGGCGGTCGATTTGATCGGGCCTTTGCCGTCGATGGGGTTGCCGAGCGCGTCTACCACGCGTCCCAAGAGTTCCTTGCCGATGGGTACATCGACGATAGATTTGGTACGCTTCACCGTGTCGCCTTCGCGCACGTCGCGGTCGTCACCGAAGATAACGGCGCCGACGGAATCGGTGTTCAGGTTGAGCGCCATGCCTTTAATGCCGCCGGGGAATTCAATCATCTCACCCGCCTGCACGTTCTCCAGCCCATAGATGGTGGCGACGCCGTCGGTGACGGAGACGACCTGACCAACTTCGGCCAGTTCTTTATCGTCCGTGAAGCCTTGAATCTGCTTCTTGAGGATCTCTGAAATTTCGGAAGGACGCATGTCCATGGTGGTCTCCTTACGTTTTAACTCTTATGTATTGGCGATATTTTCATTGAGGTGCGTCTGCAACCGCGCCAGTTTACCCGACAGCGACGCATCCAGCAGTTTCGATCCCATCTGGATGACGATGCCGGCGATCAGCGACGCATCCACTTTCAGTTCGATGGCGGTTTTCTTCCCCAGCGTGGACTCGAGCGCTTTCTTCAGCGCGTCCACGGTTTCTTTACCCAGCTTCTTGGCGGAGCGGATGGTGACTTGCACTTCCGACGACGCTTCGGCGGATTTCTTCAAATAGAGATTCGTGATGACGGGCAAGATGGCGGTGCGGCCATTGGCGATCACGGTCTTCAGGAATTGCGTGGTCAGCGCGTTGAGGCCAGCGCCTTTGGCAAGGCCGTCCATCGCAGTGTATTTTTTTTCCAGTGATACAATCGGGCTGCACAGCGCGTGCAGCGAGTCGGCGGATTCGGCGAACATGTCATTTAGCCCACGCATATCCTTCGCGATCTCGGACGCGATACCTTGCTCTTCCGCCAGGGCGTAGAGCGATGTCGCGTACTGGGTTGCGACGAGATGGATATTGGAACGGGATGCTGCCACTGCCGAGCGTCACCTTATTATTTTGGTTTTACAAACACATACGGAAGGCTTTTCGGGATGCTTCCGCAAGCGCGCCGCAATCTAGATAAGTTTGGCATGAAATACAAGCGCTTTTATACAATTTTCCTAACCTTGTCATTCCCGCGAAAGCGGGAATCCAGAGAATGCCTGACATAGATTGATGTAAGATGGATTACCGCTTTCGCGGGAATGACAGGTGAAAGAATTATAAAAAACTCTGCGGGTCTATATCGACCTTGCATTTTGTGCCTGAGGGTAGCCGTGCCTTCTCCAGCCACCGGCCAATGAATTCCTGCATGTTCGCATCGCGCGATGATTTGATGAGGAAGCGCATACGGTAATAGCCACGGAGGCGGTAGAGCGCAGCGGGTGCGGGGCCGAGGACGGTGAAGGTCATGTCGGAGGGAATCAGCCGTGCAAGCATGGTCGCGGATTTTTTCACCTCCTCCTCTTTCAGGTTTTCGAGGATGATGGCGGCGAGTTTGCCGTAAGGCGGCATATCGAGTTCCTGCCGCAGGCGTTTTTCTTCCGCGATGAGTTTTGCATTGTCGTTTTTGAGCAGTGCTTGCATCAAGGGGTGTTCGGGTTGATAGGTCTGCAGGAAGACGTGACCGGGTTTTTCCTCTCGCCCCGCACGGCCTGAGAGTTGGTGGAGCAGCTGATAGGTTTTTTCGATTGTTCTCAGGTCGCCGCCTTTCAGTCCCAGATCGGCATCGATGATCCCGACCAATGTCAAATGCGGAAAATGGTGACCCTTGGCCATGATCTGTGTGCCGATGATGATATCTACGCTCCCGGCGATGATATTCTCCATCTGTTCCTTCAACTGGGCGGGGGAGTCGGTATCGTCGCTGGAGAGGGTGGCGATACTTGCGTTGGGGAATAGCGCCTTCACCTCTTCCTCGATGCGCTCCACGCCGGGGCCGATGGGGACCATCTTGTCCTCCGCCTCGCAGGAAGGGCAATTTTTAGGCAAGGGCATCGTATGGTCGCAATGGTGGCATTGCAGTTGTTTTTTATTCCGGTGCGTGACCATCCATGCGGAGCAGTTGGGGCAGAGCAGGCGGTGTCCGCAGGCGCGGCAGAGGAGCAAGGGGGCATAGCCACGACGGTTGAGGAAGAGGAGCACCTGCTCTCCTGCCTTTAGGGTTTTTACGACTTGCGCCACAAGGGTGGGCGATAGCCATTTCGTGCTGGGCAGTTTTTCCGGGCGCATATCGATGAGATGCGTTTCGGGAAGCAGGCTGCCTTGGTAGCGATTGGTCAGCGTGAGATGGGTATATTTGCCGATGTCGATATTGCGGATGGTCTCCAGCGACGGAGTGGCGGAAACTAAGCACAAAGGGATTTTTTCCTGACGCGCACGCACGATGGCCATGTCACGCGCATGGTAGATGACGCCGTCCTCCTGCTTATACGACCCGTCATGCTCCTCGTCGATGATGATGCCGCCGAGATTGGGTGCAGGAAGGAACAGGGCAGAACGCGCGCCGACGATCAACCGCGCTTCGCCGGTGACGATCTTCAACCAGTTATCCCGGCGCTCGGCTGGAGGCAATGCGGAGTGCCAGCGGGTGGGCGGCAGGCCGAAGCGTTTTTCGCAGCGCTTCGTCCATTGCACGGTGAGGGCAATCTCGGGGACGAGGACCAGAGCTTGGCGGCCTTGTTTCAGGATAGATTCGATCAGCTCGAAATAGACTTCGGTTTTGCCTGAACCGGTGATGCCTTCCAGCACGACGACATGATGTTCTTCCGGCGATAATTTCTTAAGATGGTCAGCGGCTTCTTGTTGTTCGGGATTGAGGGCGACTTCCTCGAACTGGAATGTCGGTACTTTCTTCGTAACGGGCAATTGGGTCAGCGATTCTTTTTTCAGTAGTCCAATGCTGGTCATTTTCTTGAGCAGTGCAGGGCTGCTGATGTTAGCTAGTTCCTGATGTGTAACCGTGCCGTGGGTTTCCAGATAGGAAAGCACTTTCTTCTGGGCGGGGGTCAGTTTTTTTTCACCTACTACACCCACCGAATAACGCGCAGCCAGTTCCCCGGCATAGCGAATGGCGGGAGGAAACAGCGCCATGTCCAGTACATTGCCCAGTGGAGAAAATGTATACCACGCCACCCATTCCATGAAACGGCGCATAGGTTCTGGCATGGGCGGCAAGGGGAAGGCATGGAGAATTGTTTTGATCTTCGCGGGGTCGACGGTGCTCGTACCCTCCCCCCATATGATAGCGAGTTCGGATTTCCGGCCCAGTGGGACTTCAATATAGGTTCCGGGTGCGCTGTCGGCAGCGGGGCACAGATAGTCGAACCCATGAGGAAGCGCGCGTGGAAGTAAGGCTTCCACTTGGATTTGCTCTGTGCTAATTCTTTGGCCATTCATCGGGGCAGATACTGCCACCAGCAAGCACAAGGAGCAATCATGCAATTTTTTCTCGATACGGCTGAAATCTCAGAGATCCGCGAATTCGCCGATTCCGGTATGGTGGACGGCATCACCACCAACCCCACCCTCATCGCCAAATCCGGCCGCAATATCCATGAGGTGATCAAGGAAATTTGCGCTCTCATCCCCGGTCCGGTCAGCGCTGAAGTCACCGCGACCGAGTATAAGGAAATGATGCGTGAAGCAGAAAGCCTCAAGAAGATCGCGGACAATATCTGTATCAAACTCCCGCTGACGGTGGACGGACTTCGCGCTTGCAAAGCGTTATCCTCTGAAGGAACCAAGGTGAATGTCACGCTCTGCTTCTCGCCATCGCAGGCATTGCTGGCCGCGAAAGCCGGTGCGACCTATATCTCCCCGTTCGTGGGCCGTTTGGATGATATCAGCATGGACGGAATGCAGCTAATCGCGGACATCTGCGATATCTATAACAATTATCCGGAGTTTGATACGCAAGTACTCGTCGCCTCCATTCGCCACCCGGAGCATATCGTCGCCGCTGCTAAGATCGGTGCGCATGTTGCTACCCTGCCGGTGAAGGTGTTGAAGCAACTCTACCAACATCCGTTGACGGATATGGGGCTGGATGCGTTCCTGAAAGACTGGCAGAAAACGGGTCAGAAAATTGCCTGAGGATGCAGTGAGCAAACAAGAAGCAACAGAAGGAAGCGCGAAAAAGGTGACTGCGGAGGAGGTGACGCGATACCTACAGCAATATCCCGACTTTTTTCTTGAGCACCCGGAAGTGTTGCAATCGCTGATTCCGCCTGCGTTGCAGGGCGGTGAGAATATTTCCGATTTTCAGTCTTTCGCGATTCGCCGGTTGCAAGACCAGATTCGTGAACTACAGAAGAAGCTGGACGGGCTGGTCGATTCTGCGCGGGATAATAATTCGGCGTTGCACCAGATTCACCATGCCATTCTCGGCATCATCAAGGCGAAAGACCTTGAGCAATTGCTCGAAGTCATCACACTTGATCTGGTGCAATTGTTTCAGGTCGATGTGGTTCGGCTGGCGCTCGAATCCAATGCTTCCGAGCTGCATGAGAGCTATTACCCAGAGCATCATTATTCCGGAATTGTCTTCATTGATGTCGAGACCACGGATGAGATTTTCCATGGGCGCAGCAACGTGATGCTGTCGTCGGATACATCCAAGGATTATATCCCCGCGTTTGACCAAATTTTCTCAGAATGCACACGCATCGTACAATCCTGCGCCTTGCTGCGGCTGGACTTCAAGCAGGAAGAACTACCGCCCGCCATCCTCGCGATCGGTGTGCGCGACAAAGGTCGTTTTCATCCCGGGCAAGGCACGGAACTCCTCCAGTTCCTCGCCCTCATTCTGCAAGACAGGTTAGAGACATGTCTGGATCAGGTCGATCTTTCCTAAAGCCCGCGACGGCGCGCCTTCTCAACGAGACGGTGTTGCTTTGGGTGGAGGCGTGGGAAGGGTGGCTCAGGGATGTGCGACATCTGTCACCGAATGCGGTGCGGGCGTATGTCACCGACATCGAGAATTTCTGTGTTTTTCTATCTGCGCATAAGGGCAGTGCCATCAGCGAAGTGGGGCTCGCGGGGATGACGCTTTCGGAGCTCCGCGCATGGGTGTCGGCGCGGGTGGAGGCGGGGATGACGGCGAGCAGTAATGTGCGCGCATTATCATCCCTCCGTAGCCTGTTCAAATATCTCCGCAAGCATGAGGAAATCACCAATACCGTCGCCGACCGCTTTACCCTCAAGCGCGGCCCTGCCCCCCTGCCCCGCGCGTTGCAAGTCGATGATATGTTGCGGTTGATCGAAGAAGCAGAAATTTTCCAACAGGAGCATTGGCTAGCCAAGCGCGATAAGGCGCTCTTGATGCTGATCTATGGTTGTGGGTTGCGTATCTCCGAAGCCCTGTCCCTTACGCTGGGTGATATTGCAGATGGGCAGCGGTTTATCCGTATCCACGGCAAGGGAAACAAGGAGCGCGAAGTGCCGCTGTTGCCGCAGATCATTTCGGCGATTGCGCTCTATACGGAGTGTGTTCCGTATGCCCAATCATCTTCTTCACCTCTGTTCCTCGGAGAGCGGGGTGGAGAACTCAATCCGGGCGTCGTACAGCGTCAGGTGCGTCGTCTGAGGAGCCTCCTAGGCCTAGCCGAAGAAACCACACCCCACGCGCTTCGCCATAGCTATGCAACGCATCTGTTGGCCAGTGGCGCGAACTTGCGTGATATTCAGGAACTACTCGGCCATGAAAGCCTCTCCACCACGCAGCGTTATACGAAGGTGGATACGGAGCGGTTGAAGCGGCAATATCTAGATTGCCACCCGCTAGCGGGGAAGAAAGAGCAGTAAAATTATGTCACCCCGTCGAAGACGACATGACAATTTTAAGCTGTACCGCGCAATTTATTCCAGATGGGATTTACTAGCTTTTCAATGAAAGCATTGTGCGCAGAGATTTCCTCTTCGCTGATCGGGAAATAGCGCGCAGGGCGCATCACGCGGTTTTCCTGGAAGACGATAGTCTGTTCTGCGGTCTCGGTTTCTTTCTCGAACGTGAGGGCGGATTGTTTGCCGCCGGTCAGTTCGATATAGACTTCCGACAGCAATTCCGCATCCAGCAATGCACCGTGCTTCGTGCGCATGGACAGGTCGATGGAGAAGCGCCGGCAAAGCGCGTCGAGGTTCGCCGGGGAGCCGGGGAACTTCTTGCGGGCGATCTGGACGGTGTCGAGTACGCGGTCGAAGGAAAGTTTCTCTTTACCAATCAGTTGCAGCTCATGGTTCAAGAACTTCATGTCGAATTGCGCGTTATGGATAATTAGTCGGTCCTCTCCGATGAACTCCAGCAAGTCTGCCGCAACATGTTTGAATAACGGCTTGTCATTCAAGAATTCCGAGGACAGGCCGTGGATGCGGAAGGCTTCCTCCGGCATATCACGTTGTGGATTAAGATAGGCATGGAAGACGCTGCCCGTCCGTGAGCCATTGATCAGCTCTACGCAGCCGATCTCGACCAGCTTGTGGCCTGCAGTCGGGTCAAGCCCAGTGGTTTCGGTATCAAGGGCGATCTCACGCATGGGGATGTCTCAGGATGTTCAGGATTTCTTTCACGCTAGAGTAAGTATACGCCTTCCCTATCCCGGTGTGAATCACGAAATCCGCCCGTTTGCATTTCTCCTGCGAGGGCATCTGGCAGGAGAGGATCTCTTTGAATTTTTTGCTCGTCATGCCGGGGCGTTTCAAGGCGCGTAGTTCCATCGTCGCCAGAGGAGCTGTGGTCGAGATGGTGTAGTCATAGCGTTTATCTGCTCCCGTCTCAAACATCAGGGGTATCTCCGAAAGCGTCATCGTTGCCCCACGCAGCCGTGCCCGGGTGATGAATATCCGCTCTTGCTCGAATATGTATGGGTGAGTGAGCGCCTCTAGCCATGCCAGTTTCGCTGCATCCGAGAAGACGAGTGAGCCGAGTGTTTTGCGATTTACTTTTCCCTCTGCCACTGCACTCGGAAACTTCTTGGCAATAGCGGAAATGATTGGTTTATGTTGCAGCGCGTCATGCGCAGCTTTGTCCGCATCGAAGAATGCCACACCTTCGCGTTTGAAAATACTTGCGACGGTCGATTTTCCCGTGGCGTAGGAACCGGTCAGACCTAACCGTATCATACCAGCAGACTCTCCAGATGACTACGCAGTGAGGGTGTTACTTCCGGTCTGACACCAAAGAATAATTCGAATGCCGGGACGGCCTGGTGCATTAGCATCCCAAGTCCGTCAACCGTCCGCAAGCCATGGGCTTCCGCTTGCTGTAATAGTGGCGTACGCAAAGGGGTGTAGACGATATCCGACACAAAAGTATCCTTATGCATCGCATGTATCGGGAGCTTTAATGCGGGCTCACCTTCCATCCCCAGCGAGGTCGTATTTACCAACAGATTCGCGGTCAGCAAAGACTCTTCCGCCGAATCAAAATCAAGCACCGAAATCACGCTTTTGGGTAGCACACATGCGGCACAAATTTCATTGCGTAGATTGAGCGCATTTTCCGTGGTGCGGTTGATGATGGTGATGTTTCTCACATCTTCTTCCAACAATGCGATGATGACGCCACGCGCCGCTCCCCCTGCCCCGATTACCACGGCTTGGGTGGTCTTGCCCACAACGCATCCGGCCAATTTCAGGTTCATAGCGAAGCCGTATGCGTCGGTGTTCAAGGCAGCGATGCCAGTCTCGGTGAAGACCAGCGTATTGGCGGCGGAGATTTTCGTTACGCAGTGATCCGCTGTGTCAGCCAATAGAAATCCCTGGCTCTTATGTGGAATAGTCAGATTGACGCCGGAGAAGCCCATGCTACGCAGCATGGCGAGACTTTCTTGCAGCGATTCCGGTGTGATGTCGAGCGGAATATATGTGCCGTCGATCTCGTATTCACGCAACCAGAACTCATGGAGCGCAGGCGATAGCGAGTGCTGCACCGGATGGCCAATGACGGCGGCCTTTCGCGCTTTACCCGTCCTTGCGGCCATGGTTCATTCTCGTTTCCTGATGCTTCGTGAAATACTGGATGATGGTGGCAGCGGTTTCTTCCACCGAGCGGCGGGTGACGTCGATCACCGGCCAGCGATATTTGGCGTAGAGGCGGCGTGATTCGTTAATCTCGGCGATGATGCTGTCGCGCTCCGCGTAGGTCGTCTCTCCCTCGCTCTTGATCGATTGCAGGCGGCTTTCGCGGATCTGCATCAGGCGGTCGGGATCGATGGTGAGGCCGACGACGATGGGCTTCTTGAGGTTGAAGAGATTATCGGGTAACGGGCATCCGGCGACGAAGGGCACGTTCGCCGCTTTGTAGCCGCGATTGGCGAGGTAGACACATGTCGGGGACTTCGATGTGCGCGATACGCCGACGACGACGACATCGGCGTCTTCCATGTCCCACGTGCTTTGCCCGTCGTCATGCGCGAGGGTGAAATTGATGGCTTCGACGCGGGAGAAATAATCTTCCGTCAGTTCGTATTGACGGCCCGGCTGTTGCGATACGGGAATGCCCAGATGTGCAGCAAGTTCCGATACGGCCCGTGCTAAAATCGGGATGCACGGAACCTCGTGTTGATGGCAGAATTGCTTGAGTGTGTCGGCTAGGTCTTTGTTGACGATGGTGTACATCACCACGCCTTTATGTTCCTTGATTCCGGCGAGGACTTTTTCCATCTGATGCGGTGTGCGTACGAGCGACCAGATATGCTCATCCGGTTCAATTTCCTCAAACTGAGCAACTGCAGCACGAGCGACCGAACTGACCGTCTCTCCCGTTGAGTCTGAGACTAAGTGTAAGTGGAATTTTTTCATTATGCTGCAGGTGCGAAATACTCAATTGCCACCGAGGCGTTTGAGTATCTCGTCAAGTTGTGAGAGGGATTCGTAACGGATGGTAATATCACCGGATTGGCCACGATCATTGATACTGACGCGGAGGCCTAGATTTTGTGATAATGTTTCTTCCAATGCGAGAATGTCTGCGTCCTTATGCGACTGTTCATTGTTGGATGGGGACGATCCGCGCGTGTTACCTGACGGCAATTTGGGAGATGTATTTGACGAAGGCTGACCGTCTTTTACGAGGCTTTCGGTCTGGCGCACATTGAGGCCTTTGGCGACGACTTCATCGGCGAGCGCTTCGGCGTTCTCGGCGTTGAGCAGTGCGCGCGCATGGCCCATGCTGAGGGCGTCGCTGTCGAGGAAATTCTTGATCTTTTCCGGCAATGAAAGCAGGCGCAGCAAATTGGCGATGTGGCTACGGCTTTTGCCGACGATCTTGGAGAGCTGTTCCTGTGTGTAGGTGAATTCCTGCATCAGGCGTTGATACCCGGCAGCTTCCTCCAACGGAGAGAGATCCTGACGCTGAATGTTCTCGACCAGCGCCAGTTCCAGCGCTTGTGCGTCATCGACTTCGCGGATGATGGCGGGGATTTCCATTAAGCCTGCAAGGCCGGCTGCGCGCCAGCGGCGTTCACCGGCGATGATTTCGTATTGGCCGCCATCGGTGGATTTACGCAAGGTAATCGGCTGCATTACTCCGTTATGCTTGATGGAGTCCGCCAGTTCGGACAGATATTCATCGCTGAAACGCGTACGGGGCTGGTATTTTCCGGCGAGAATGCTGCTGAGCGGTATGTTCTGCACAAGGGTACCTTGGGGCGCTTCGCTCGTTCCCGTGCCGGTCGCTGATTTGCTATATTCCTCGGAGATGAGGACGGACAGGCCTTTTCCGAGGCCACGGGTGTTGTTTCCTGCCATGCGCTGCTCCTACGCCGCTGTTTTATGTGTATAGGTTGGAGGGTTCTTTTCGCGGCGCAACAATTCGCGCGCCAGCTTGAGATATGCCTGAGAGCCACGGCAATGCAGATCATAGATGATTGCGGGCTTACCGTGAGAAGGGGCTTCAGAGATGCGTACGTTGCGAGGGATGACAGTCTTGAAGACGAGGTCACCCAGAAACTCGCGTACGTCCTCCTCGATGTGCTCCGTCAGTTTATTGCGGCGATCATACATCGTGAGGACGACGCCTTGGATATCGAGACGTGGGTTGAGATTCTTTTGTACCAACTTAATCGTCTTCAATAGATGGCTCAAACCCTCCAAGGCGTAGAACTCACATTGCAGTGGAATCAATACTTTATCTGACGCAGTTAAGGCGTTGAGTGTGATGAGGCCGAGGGATGGGGGGCAGTCGATGAGGACCTCATCGTAATCGAGCTGTACTTTCTCCAACGCTTCTTTCAAGAAGTACTCACGGCGATTGGCATTGACCAGTTCAATCTCTGCACCGGACAGATCAATAGTAGAGGGAACCACGTCAAGATGAGGGATTTGCGTAGATTGTTTCGCCGCCGCAATGGATTCGTTGCCGATCAAAACATCATAGGCGGTGATGCGCCGTTTATCGGGGGTGATGCCTAATCCCGTACTCGCATTGCCTTGAGGATCAAGGTCGATGAGGAGAACGGAACGGCCTATGGCGGCAAGGGCGGTAGCCAAGTTGACGGCAGTCGTGGTCTTACCCACCCCACCTTTTTGATTCACCACGGCAACAATCTTGCTCATTATGTTCTCCGAACATCGGAAATTTCCAGAATTACAGAATCTTGTTCGATAATGCTGGGATGACAGGTCAGACTGTATTCCCAATCGCCAAGTTCATCTAACTCTTTAGTATAGTTTTTGCCTTTGTGGAAGAGGCAAATAGGTGTTTGGTGAGAAAAATTACACATCATATTGATTAGGAGAGATAAATCACCACAAGCTCTTGAGGTCACATGGGTGATATTATCCGAGCGGAATTTCTCGGCGCGGTCACTGAAAACAGTTACGGATAATTTTAAAGCGGCCGATACTTCATATAAAAAAGCGCATTTTCGTTTGTCGCTCTCGATTAGGAATACCTCAAAACCGGCGCTGGCTAAGACTATGCCGGGTAACCCTGCCCCACTTCCTATGTCGGCAATGATCGCATTTGAGGGAAGGAAATTGATGAGTTGTAGAGAGTCCAAAATATGGCGCTTCCATAATTCGGGCAAGGTGGATGGACCCACTAGATTTAGTGTCTTCTGCCATCGAATTAACAAGTCATAGTAAGTTACGAGAGTTTCATATGTTTCACGTGAAACATTGTGGAAGATCGTTTTAAACTCCGAAAAATCAGGCGGCATGACGGTGTTGTTTGATGTAGCTGAGAAGCACTACCAGACAGGCTGGAGTAATCCCAGGGATGCGTGAAGCAGCCCCTAAGGTCTTGGGTCGATAAAATTTCAACTTTTCTTTCATCTCATTCGAGAGGGATGGAATCGTATCAAAGAGAACATCCTCAGGAATAATCATCGCCTCTTCGCGATTAAATAATTCGACTTCACGCTGTTGTTTGTCGAGATAGCCGTCATAGGCCGAATCATTTTTGACTTCTTCTAATGTAGAGGATGAGATGGATTTTATCTCAGGCCAGATATCGTTGATTTGTTCTAATGACACATTAGGATATTGGAGCAGTTGGAATGCATTACGGCGAACGCCGTCCTGATTGATGTGGATACCGGATTCGGCCAATTTATTGGGTGGAAGCGGATTGGCGATAAGAAGAGTCATCGCGTCCTGAATTTTGGATAGCTTTTCGTGGAATGCATTGGCGCGAGTTTCTTTAACAACACCCCACTCAATGCCCATTTCGGTAAGGCGGCGATCTGCGTTGTCTGGGCGGATAGAGAGTCGAAATTCTGATCGTGAAGTGAACATACGGTAGGGTTCCGTTGCCCCATTCGTAATCAAATCATCAACCATAACACCAACGAATGCTTCACTACGCTTCAGAGAAACAGGCGGTTTTCCGTTTGCCAAGCGCGCGGCGTTGATACCTGCCAGCATTCCTTGACCTCCTGCTTCTTCATACCCCGTCGTACCATTAATCTGCCCCGCGAGGAAAAGGCCGGCGATTTTCTTGGTTTCTAAAGTGGACTGAAGTTCGCGTGGATCGACGTAATCATACTCAATAGCATATCCGGGTCGCATCATCACCGCGTTCTCTAGACCGGGAATCGTTTTCAGAATCTGGAGTTGGACATCCTCAGGAAGAGAGGTGGAGATGCCGTTGGGGTAGACCGTCGGGTCATCGAGCCCTTCCGGTTCGAGAAATATCTGGTGAGATGTTCGCTCGGCAAAACGAACGACTTTGTCCTCAATCGAAGGGCAATAACGTGGGCCACGGCTGGCGATTTGACCGGAATACATGGGGGCTTGGTGGAGGTTTTCACGGATGATGCGGTGGGTCTCCTCCGTCGTCCGGGTGATATAGCAGTGGATTTGCGGAACCATGATTTTATCGGTAAGATAGGAAAGCGGCTGGGGGACTGCGTCGCCAGGTTGGGCTTCTAATTCTTCCCAAGCGATGGTGCGTCCGTCCAAACGCGAGGGGGTTCCTGTTTTGAGCCGTCCCAAACTTAAATTGAAGCGTTTTAAGGTATCGGATAAACGCGTGGCGGGAGCCTCGTCGTATCTACCGGCGCTGCGCTGGTAGGGGCCGATATGGATGAGGCCGTTGAGAAATGTACCCGTGGTGATGACAACCGTGCTACAGCGATAGGTGGTTCCGGAAGCGCCGACGATTCCCGTCACTTTGTCTTTGCTGTCGATGACGATATCATCCGCCATGTCTTCGATGATAGTCAGATGTTCGTATTCTGAAAGAATATCCTGAACCGCCTGACGATATAATTTGCGATCTGCTTGGGCGCGCGGGCCTCGGACGGCGGGCCCTTTACTGGAATTAAGGACGCGGTAATGGATACCAGCGCGGTCGATGGCGCGCCCCATAACACCATCGAGGGCGTCTATTTCGCGGACTAATGTCCCTTTGCCAACACCGCCAATGGCTGGGTTACAGGACATTTCACCGACTTTGGCGGCGGACATAGTGATGAGGGCAGTCTTAGCTCCCATACGCGCTGCAGCGGCAGCGGCTTCGGTTCCTGCGTGGCCACCCCCGATGACGATGACGTCGAAATCCCTCTTATTCTGTTCCACGTGAAACATATTACTTACCGATACAGAAGCTACTGAAGAGGCGGTCGAGGATTTCCTCGATACCCACCTCACCTGTGATTTTTCCGATGGAGCGGGCGGCCAAACGCATCGACTCCCCTTTCAATTCAAGGGAGGATTCTTCTTTGGCGCGTGTCAGATGGGAGAGAGATTCGGTGAAAGATTGACGATGGCGCTCACGAGTGATGACTGGAGCGTGGTGTTCGGAAAAGATATTGGACAGACGGGAGCGTAGGGCATCAACGAGTGATGTCACATCGGGGGTATTCGTGAGCGATAGTGAAAGGGCTGGCAAGGCTATCTCTGTTTCTACTAGATGTTGTGGTTCAATATCCATTTTATTCAATATCACTACATCATCTGGCCGGATTTGGGTGATGATGTCAGATTGCTCGGAAAGGGGGCGGGAGGCGTCGAGTAGGATGACCCGGAAATCCGCTTGTTCTGCCCGTTCCAGCGCGCGGCGTATCCCTTCGGATTCGACGCGATTCTGAGCTGAGCGTATACCCGCAGTATCGGCTAAAATCAAGGGGTAACCGTCAATATCTAAGTGGGCTTCCAGAATATCGCGCGTGGTACCCTCCTCTTCTGATACAATAGCTATATCTCGCGCCGCCAAGAGGTTGAGCAAAGACGATTTTCCGGCATTGGGCAGACCGAGGATCACGGCATAGACCCCTTCCCGCAATCGCTCCCCTGCCCTGTTGTCGCTAAGTATGTCATCCAGTGAGGCAATAAGAGCGTCTAACTGATTGGCGATGTAGGATTCCATATCCTCGGGTAATTCCTCATCGGAGAAATCAAGGAGCGCTTCGGTGTAGGCCAGTATATCGACGATGCCTTCGCGGAGGGCGCGGCAGGTAGTCAGGAGTTGACCTTGTAGCTGGCGATTGGCGAGACGGAGCTGGCTGGTGGTTTCAGCGTCGATGATGTCAACCAAAGCTTCGGCCTGAGTCAAATCCATCCGGCCATGATAGATGGCGCGGCGGGTGAATTCTCCGGTTTCGGCAAGACGGAAGCCGGGATGGGATGCAAGAATACGCATGGTCTCCGAGAGGATGGCGCGGCTGCCGTGAAGCTGGAGTTCGAGTGTGTCTTCGCCTGAGAAGCTGTGTGGGCCGGGGAACCAGAGGGCGATGCATTCGTCGATGCGCTCCCCCTTCTCCCTCAATGTCACCAATGTAGCGTAACGCGGGGTGAGCGGTTTGGTGACCTCGAAAATTCCGAGCGCCTCCCCTGCTCCCGGTCCGGATATGCGGATCACGGCGAGCCCTGATCGCCCCGGCGGGGTCGAAAGTGCGAAGATGGTATCGGTTGTCAAAAAGCTCATGATTCCTTATGTTCCTGACATGTCTTCTAACGCAGCCATCAGGATATATCAACATGGAGGGCCCGAACAGCTTCGCTGGGAAGATGTACCGATGCCCGAATTGCAGCCACATGAAGTGCTGGTGCGGCATACAGCCGTCGGGTTGAATTACATCGATGTCTATCACCGGACGGGGCTCTACCCTACTCCGCCCTGCCCGTTCACGCCGGGGATGGAAGCGGCAGGTGTCATCGAGCGGTGTGGTTCGGCGGTGGAATTTTTCGTGCCCGGTGACCGGGTGGCCTATTGCAAAGGGCCGCTTGGAGCCTATAGCCGTTACCGGGCGATCCATGAAGAGAATCTCGTCAAAATTCCGGAGGGGATTTCGGATGAATATGCGGCCGCCTCGCTCCTCAAGGGGTTGACGGCGCATTATCTGTTGCGCCGGACGTTCGATGTGCGCCCCGGATTTACGTTGCTCGTCCATGCGGCGGCGGGCGGTGTCGGCCTCCTGCTCTGCCAATGGGCGGCGCTCTTGGGTGCACGGGTCATCGGGCTGACCAGTTCGGAGGAAAAAGCGGCGCTGGCGAAAGCGCATGGAGCGGCGGAGGTCGTTTTATATAAAGAGAATTGGGTGGAGCGTGCGCGCGCGCTGACCGATGGCAAAGGCTGTAATGTAGTTTATGATTCGGTGGGAAAAGATACGTTCCTGCCGTCACTGGATTGTCTCGTGCCATTCGGGTTGATCGTCAGTTATGGACAGTCCTCCGGGCCGGTGGAGCCGTTCGATATTTCGTTGCTGAGCAAGAAAGGATCGCTGTTCCTGACCCGTCCGACGTTGCTGGATTATAAGCGTGACCGGACGGAATATATTCTCGGCGCGGGCGAGTTTTTCGACCTTGTATTGAAGGGGATGAAAATCACCGTGGGGCAGACATTCTACCTCTCGGATGCGGAGACGGCGCATCGCGAGTTGGAGGGGCGGAATACGAAGGGATCGACGATTCTGTATCCTGATCCGATCAGTTGATTTTAGACTGTCATTCCCGCGAAAGCGGGAATCCATAGTGCCACGGTGTATGCGGTTGGATGGATTCCCGTTTTCACGGGAATGACACTCATAAAATATTTAATCCGGATTGCCGAAGGCGGCTTCGATCAGTTCCTGAGTGTAGGGCTGTTCGGGATGGGCGAAGATTTTGTCGGCGTGGCCGGCTTCGACGACTTCGCCGCGCTTCATCACGATGATACGGTGGCAGAGGGCCTTCACCACGCGTAGATCGTGGCTGATGAAGAGGAACGACACTTTATATTTGTGCTGGAGTTCGCGAAGCAGGGCGATGATCTGGGCCTGCAAGGGCAGGTCTAATGCGGATGTCGGTTCATCGAGGATGATAATTTCCGGTTTCACCGCGAGGGCGCGGGCGATACTGATGCGCTGGCGCTGGCCGCCGGAGAGTTCGTGGGGATAGCGGTGGGCCATCTCAGCGGGCATGCCGACTTCTTCCAGCATTTCCATGACGCGGACCTGCTTTTTTTCCGCGCTGTAATTGGCGAAATGGACGGTGATGCCTTCGGCGATGATTTCATAGACGCTCATGCGCGGGTTGAGGCTGGAGAAGGGGTCTTGGAACACCATCTGGAATTTCTGGCGTAAGGGGCGGAATTCCTTTTGCGAGTAGGAGAAGACATCTAGACCCGCAAAGACGACGCGGCCCTTGGCGAACGGGTTGAGGCGGAGAAGGGCGAGGGCGAGGGAGGTCTTTCCTGACCCGCTTTCACCGACGATGCCGATGGATTCGCCTTGATAGAAATGGAAACTGATGTCTTTGACGGCAGCGAAGAACGTGGTCGGCGTGCCCCAGAAATTCTTTTCGCGCGGGAAGTTGACGGAGAGATGTTCGACCGTGCCTTTGACGGCGGCATCCTCGGGTAGCGGAACAGGGTCACCCGAGGGTTCGCTGGCCAGCAGGAAGTTCGTATAGGAATGTTCCGGATGCGAAAAGAGTTCGGTGGATGCTTTGTTCTCGACGATCTCTCCGTCCTTCATGATGGCGACATGATCGGCGATGCGGCGGACGAGGGGGAGGTCGTGCGTGATGAGCAGGACGCCCATCTGATGTTCTTTTTGGATTTCCTTGATGAGGCCAATGATCTGGTTCTTGAGGGTGACATCGAGCGCGGTGGTGGGTTCATCGGCAATTAATAAGTCCGGGGTGTTAGCGATGGCCATGGCGATGAGGACGCGCTGGCGCTCACCGCCGGAGAGTTGGTGCGGGTAGGCGGTGAGGCGTTTCTTGAGGTAGGGCAGGCCGACTTTCTCGAGCAAGCTTTCCACACGGACGGTGACTTCCTTTTTGGTCAGCGGCTCGTGTTCGCTCATCACTTCGGATATCTGACGGCCAATGGTATGGAGGGGATTGAGGGCGGTCATCGGTTCCTGAAAAACCATGCCGATGCGGTTGCCGCGGATTTTTCGCAACTCGGAGTTCGAGCATTTCAGGATGTCAGTTCCCTCAAAGCGGATACTGCCCGAGACGTATTCCACCGTATCCTCTTCCAGAAGGCGGAGGACGGACAGGGCGGTGACCGACTTACCCGACCCGCTTTCGCCCACCAGTGCTAAGGTTTGGCCCCTTTCCAAGGTCAATGAGGCATGTTTGACCACCGGCTCGGTATTGCCGGAGCGGAAACGGAGGGTCAAATCCTCTATCTGGAGCAGGGGGGCGGTCATTTCATCTTATCCGTGAAGGTTTTACGCGGGTTGAACGCGTCTCGCGTCGCTTCGCCGATGAAGATCAGTAAGGTCAGCAGCATGGCAAGGACGAGGAACCCGGTGAGGCCGAGCCACGGTGCACGGGGGTTGGCTTTACCTTGGGCGAGGATTTCACCGAGAGAGGGGTCGGTTTGTGGCAGGCCGAAGCCGAGGAAGTCCAGCGAGGTTAGGGTGGTGATAGCCCCGTTCAGCAGGAACGGCAAGAAGGTGAGGGCGGCAATGGTGGCGTTTGGGAGGATATGGCGGAAGATGATGGTGCGTTCACGCACGCCCAGCGCACGCGCGGCCCGGACATAGTCGAAATTACGGGCGCGGAGGAATTCGGCGCGGACGACGCCGACCAGATCCATCCATGAGAACATGAGTAGCAGCCCGAGCAACCACCAGAAATTCGGGGCGACCATACTGCCTAGGATGATGATGAGGAAGAGTAGGGGCAGACCGTGCCATATCTCGATGAAGCGTTGGAAGATGAGGTCGGTCAGGCCACCGAAATAACCCTGTATCGCCCCGGCGATGATGCCGATGACGGAACTGACGGCGGTGAGGATGAGGGCGAAGAGCACGGAAAGCCGGAAGCCGTAGATGACGCGGGCCAGTACGTCCCGGCCCTGATCGTCCACGCCGAGGAAGTTATCCGATGAGGGCGGGGCAGGAGCGCGGGTGATGTCGTAATTGACCGTTTGGTGGCTGTAGGGAATCAATGGGTTGACCATCCAGCCGTGGGCGTGGATCTGTTTCCGCACGAAGGGGTCGCGGTAATCGGCTTCGGTTTCCAGTTCTCCGCCGAAGGTGGTCTCAGGATAATCGAACAGAACGGGGAAATACCAACGGTCTTTGTAGCTGACCATGATCGGCTCGTCACTGGCGATGAACTCGGCGGGCAGCGTGAAGCAGAAGAGAAATAAGAAAATCCACAGCGAGTACCAGCCGCGTTTATTGGCGCGGAAATTGGCGAAGCGGCGGCGCTGGAGGGGAGTCAGCTTCATACGCTCCTCTTCTCGAAATCGATGCGGGGGTCGACCCAGACATAGATCATATCACCCGCCAGAGTCGCGAACATGCCAAGCAGGGTGTAGATATAGAGCGTGCCGAACATCACCGGGTAATCGCGACCGATGGCCGCCTCGAAGCCGAGAAGCCCTAACCCGTCGAGCGAGAAGATGACTTCGATCAGCAATGCGCTGGTGAAGAATATTTTGAGTAACGCACCGGGGAATCCGGCGATGACGATCAGCATGGCGTTACGGAAGACATGGCGGTAGAGGACGCGGTTTTCGGTGATGCCCTTGGCGCGCGCGGTGAGGACGTATTGTTTGCGGATCTCCTCGATGAAGGAATTCTTGGTCAGCATGGTGAGGCTCGCAAAGCCGCTGATGACCATGGCCGTAATGGGGAGTGCCAGATGCCAGAGATAATCCATCAGTTGCTGGAAGGAAGAAAGTTCCTCGAAATTATCGGACGTCAATCCGCGCAAGGGGAACCAGTTATAATAACTGCCGCCGGCGAATAGGATGATGAGCAGGATGGCGAA
>JBGTBD010000057.1:0-64131 GCA_041749475.1 Rickettsiales bacterium | reverse complement strand
CAATGGGTTGCAGATGGAATGCATCGCCTGCGGATTATGCGTCGATGCATGTAATCATGTCATGGAGAAGATCGGCCTTCCCCGGGGGCTCATCCGTTACGACACGGAAAGCCGGACACCTTTCCGTCTGCTCCGTCCGCGCACGATATGGTACGCCTCACTCCTGTCGTTGGTCGGCATCATGATGCTTTACATGCTGCTGACCCGTTCGCCGTTGGAACTGAACGTGATCCATGACCGCAATCCTCTGTATGTTACATTGTCTGACGGGGGTATCCGTAATGGATATGTAGTGCATATCCTCAACAAGTCCCCTGAGGATCAGACGTATGCGCTCGCAGTCGAGGAACTGGAGAATGGCGTTCTCACGGTTCAAGGCGTCAAGGGAGGTGACAGTCATCATCTACCTGTATTTGCCAACAGCGTGGGCCAGTTCCGCATCTTCCTGACGGCTCCGGCGCAAAGAGAGGCGCGGAAGAACATTCGCTTTACTGTCACCACCCATGAGAGCGGCGTGACAGACCACACAGCATCCATTTTTGTGAGCAACACCCCATGACCGGAACCAGTGTGCAGCAGCGGCGCGATAAACGCATTCCCTATTACTTCGTGGCCTTTTTCGTCGGGCTGGCGTTGGTGGACGGGATAATGGTGACCCTCGCCATACGGACGCAGACAGGTACGGTGACAGAACATCCTTATGAAAAAGGCCTCGCTTATAATAAGGTTGTGGATGCCGCGAACGCACAGGCGGAATTAGGCTGGAGCGGTGATATACAGTTTACCCCTTCGACCCTTGGCAGTCTTTCCGGTATCATCACCATCCACCTGCAGGATAAGACATCACAAAGGCTGACGCCGGATGCGGCGAGCATTCATTTCACGCGGCCTACTCAGGCGGGGATGGATTTCACCGTGGATATGGGGAACAGTGCGCAGCACTCCCTCGCCTTCCCTGTGAAAGGATTATGGGAAGCGCGGCTCTTTATACGGCATCAAGGGACGGATTATCAAACCTCCAAGCGGATGGTGATTGAATGAGTTCCTCCGTTCCCCTCACCCGGCTTATCCGCGAGGATCCAAAAGGAACCTATAGCCTCTCCATGCTGGTGAATGGCCTTCATTGTCCCAGTTGTGTTGCGCTTATTGAGAACGCGCTTACGGCGCAGGCTTCCGTCATCCACGCACGGCTGAATCTTTCAACGCGGCGGCTCATCGTTCGCTGGCAAGGTGTAAAAGAGTCGGGTGATCGTTGGGTAGAACTATTGCAGGGAATGGGATACAGCCCCGTGCCCTATGACCCGGATACTGCGGAAACACAAGAGAAGTGCGAGGAAAAATTTCTGCTGCGCTGCCTTGGCGTCGCCGGGTTCGCCAGTGGCAACCTGATGCTGTTTTCCGTTCCCTTGTGGAGCAGCGACATCGTTGAGATGGGTGGCGCGACGCGTACGCTCTTTCACTGGATACAGGCAGGTATCGCCCTACCTGCCATCGCCTATGCGGGACAGCCGTTCTACCGCTCCGCATGGAAAGCGGTGCGGCACGGGCGGGCGAATATGGATGTGCCCATTTCAATTGCCGTTATCCTCGCGACGGGTATGAGCCTGTTCGAGACTGCCACACATGGCGCGCACGCGTATTTCGATTCCGGGGTGATGCTGTTGTTCTTCCTGCTCATCGGCAGGTATCTGGAAGCGAGGGCACGGGGGAGAGCGCGGACTGCGGCTCAGGACCTTCTCCACAGAATGAGCGGGTCAACGACCATTCTCTGCGAGGATGGAACGCAAAAAACCATTCTGCGTTCGGAGATCACCGAAGGGATGACGCTGCTCGTCGCGGCGGGGGAGATGATCGGAGCGGATGGCGACGTCCTCCACGGCATGTCCGATGTGGATGCCAGCGCCATCAGTGGGGAAAGTCTGCCTTCGCCTGTGCAGGAAGGAACACCCGTATTCGCCGGAACCATAAATCTCACCGCGCCCCTCACCATTCTTGTCACCCGGGCGCATGAGCGGTCACTGATCGCTGAAATCGTGCGACTGATGGAAACCGCCGAGCAGGCACAGGCACGGTATGTGACGCTCGCCGATCGCATCTCCGGATGGTATACTCCCGCCGTTCACGCCCTTGCGGCGATTACCTTCCTCGGCTGGTGGCTGGAGTTGCATGCTCCGTGGCAAGAAGCACTGCTCTATGCGGCGACGGTACTCATCATCACCTGCCCCTGTGCGTTGGGGTTGGCCGTACCCGTGGTACAGGTGTTAGCCAGCGGCAAACTCATGCGGGCAGGGATTCTGCTCACATCCGGCAGTGCGCTGGAGCGGCTCGCGACCATCACACAGGTCATATTCGACAAGACGGGGACGCTCACCCTCGGCACCCCTGCCCTTCAGAATGGTGACCGCATCGCCCCGGATATGCTGCAGCTCGCCGCATCGCTCGCCGCCTTCAGCAAACATCCTCTCGCCGTGGCCGTCTCCTGCGCATGGGATAGTGCGCTTTACCCGTTAGCGGTCAAGGAAATCAAAGGATGTGGGCTGCTAAGCTCATGGGAAGGCCGTCGCGTTTGCCTGGGCAAACGTAGCTGGGCAACCACCATTGCCGATGACGCGGATACTTCAATGGAATTATGGCTGCATGTGGAGGGGGAAGATACGGTGCGGTTCGTATTTTCGGATCAGTTGCGCGCGGACAGCTCTAGTGTGGTCAGCACCTTCACCTCCGCCGGACTGGGCACCCATCTGTTATCCGGTGACCGGGTTGACATCACCCGCGCCATAGCACAGGAGGTCGGCATTGCGGATGCTGCAGGCGGCCTTGATCCCCTACAGAAAACACAGCGCATCACCGCGATGACAGAAGCAGGAGAGAAGGTGTTGATGGTGGGTGACGGGTTGAACGACGCCCCATCACTGGCAGCCGCCACGGTTTCTATGTCGCCCACCAGCGCAGTGGATATTACGCAGAATGCGGCGGACATTGTGTTTCAGGGGGATAAACTACGGCCCGTGCTCACTGCTTGGCGTACGGCCCGGCATGCACAAAAACTGGTGAAGCAGAATTTCGCGCTGGCCATGGGGTATAACGTTATCGCCATCCCGCTCGCGGTTGCAGGCTATGTCACTCCGCTGATCGCCGCGATTACCATGTCAGCCTCTTCGCTGCTGGTGATTGCCAATGCGATGCGGTTAAATCTCACCCGGGAGAAGTTATGAGCGTGCTGGTCTATCTTATCCCTATCGCCTTGACCTTAGGAGTGGCAGGACTCGCCGCCTTCTTCTGGGCGATGCGTGCCGACCAGTTCGAGGATCTCGACGGGGCGCCGTACCGCATATTACGGGACGATGATGAGGATTAATGTGCAGCGGTGAGGAGGGTGAATAATTTGTCTTTCAGGTCCAGCCGTTCTTTCTTCAGCCGTTCCAGCCGATGGTCTGCGGCAGCCTCTGCGCCCGATTCGATACGATGGATATCATGCGTCAGGGTATCGTATTCGGTGAATAGCCTTGCAAAATGCGTATCGGCGGTTTTCAGGCGATGAATAGCATCGCGATGTTCCGGAAATTCGTGTATCAGGCTGTGGTTTTCGAGTGGCATGGGATTCTCCTTGGTTTACCCGATTAAGATACCTTTTTTCATCCCGCTATTCTTGATGCACATCAAGGCAGCCTCTTGGCCCCTCTGTTAAACCTGCATTATCATTTGTAGGAGAATCACCATGCACCACCCGTTACGTTACTTTGTCCCTTTATCCCTTGTCACCACCCTGTGTGCCTTTCCGGCATTAGCCATCGAGCCGCCGAAGGCGGGTGATTTTATGCTGCGCACCCGTGCCAT
This sequence comes from Rickettsiales bacterium, assembly GCA_041749475.1. GTDB lineage: Bacteria > Pseudomonadota > Alphaproteobacteria > Rickettsiales > UBA998 > JBGTBD01. The sequence continues at coordinate 60,294 of JBGTBD010000057.1, read as the reverse complement.
CGCCGTGATACCGCACGAGGACGCGTCGATCAGCGGCGCTATCACCGGAAGCGATATTGATATCGACACCTCGGTTGTTCCGGAACTTGATGCGTCCTATTTCATCACCGATCATATCGCGCTGGAACTCATCGCCGCCGTGACGCCGCATGACGTGAGCACCAAAAATAGCAGCGCAGGCGCGCTCGACTTGGGGAGTTCCTGGTTGCTGCCGCCTACACTTACCGCACAATATCACTTCACCCAGTTCGGCGCATGGAAACCTTATGTGGGCGCAGGGGTCAACTACACCGTCTTCTTCAACGAGGATGCCGGGGTCGCCAACGATGTGCATTATGAGAACAGCTTTGGACCTGCACTGCAGGCTGGTATGGATTACCTGCTGGACGACCATTGGATGATCAACTTTGATGTGAAAAAAATCTGGATTAATACGGACGTCAAATTCAATGGCGGCGCAGTACGGGCGGATGTGGACATCAATCCATGGCTCATCGGGTTCGGTATCGGCTACCGGTTCTGATCATGAAGATATGCACACCTCCTGTATCCGCTCCTCTTTCTCCCAGTGGAAAGGGATGCTCAGGTACATGCAAGGCGGAAGCATGCACGACCCAGACTCGCGTCTGGGTCGTTGCAGCGTGTGAGGGGATGATTTGCCTGTTTCAGAAAACACCCGAAGGACGTCTGGAGCCTATTTCCCCATCCCTGCAGGGTGTATTCCCCTCTATCGATATGTTTCAGAAATTCATGGATGATGCCGGCCGCAGACACGCCTTCAGCCAGCTTGTTGTCATCGGCGGGTTGGGGGATATCGCGTGGGTGCATCATGCTCTGCCCGCCTCGGCCAGAGACTATACTGCTGCCGAAATACAGTATCCGCTGATGGCCTCATGGTTCCGAGAGACCGGCTCCTTACAGCAGCTTTCTCAGGCTATCGAACATTTATTCCGCGTCTAGAGGTTCACTGTCACAGCTGCCGGATTCCGAACAGCTATCGCAGACGAAATTCCGTAGGCGTCCAACATTCTGAACCGTGATGCGCGCCCCAACGCCCTCCACTCCAACGGTCTTCAGTTGTTGTAAGCTGCGAGACAGGGTTTCCGGTTTCATCCCCAAATAAGACGCAAGGATGTGTTTTTCAACCGGGATTTGTAGGGTAGCGTTCGTGCTGTTATCCTTACATAAGCGCAGCAGGAAACAGCCCAAACGTTGGGCGGTGGACATCGTGCTGACATGTTCCAGACGCAGTTGCGTCTGTGCATTGCGATCATTCAGCAGGGACATCAGTGCGGCCGAGAATCCCGAATCGCGCCTGATCACCTGCTGCAGGGCCTTGGCCGCAACAAAACCCAATTCTGCCGATCCGCCGATGATTTCAGCATGGTAAGGATAGCTGGCGTTAGGGAACAATGCCGCTTCACCGAACACATCCCCTTCCGTGCAGAGGCCGGTGATGGTTTCTTTCCCATCCGGCGTCTGGCGGGTCAACTTTACCCACCCGCTATAGACCAGCCACAGATATTCGGCCAGGTCTCCATGCCGCACGACTACCTCGTCTTTCCGCATTTGCTTCTTGCGGATTTCCGGAACGAGAATGCGCCACGCCTCAGGGTTAGCCTCGAAAAGTGAACGTTCAATGGAATGGGTAAATTCTTGCGCAGAGGAGATATTCATACCGGACATCATAATTACAGACCCGGTAATGGCAAGCTCCATGCTGAAATTATTCCACCATGATCATTTACCTATTTCCACCATCACCTCGTTGCGGCGAAGAAACGGTAACGTCCATGGCGGATTGAAAAATGCATACGTCGGTGGCGATAGCGATTCACGTTTTTGGTTTTTAATGAAGGCGCTTAACCTATCGGTATGCTCCCGAAGGCTCTCTTCACCCGCCATTCCTGAAAAGCGAATTACAGCGAAACGTTTGCCCGGAACTATTTCCAGCTTTACCGCATCATTATTAGGCGTGGGCAGCGTATCCATTGTGTAGCTGGCAGGCATCACAAAGCGCACCTTCCAGCTATTACCTGCCCCTTCCTGCGTTACAGGTGCGGTCATGGGAATTTTCTCTACAGGTTGCTGAATAACGGGAGCAGTCATAGCCACGTCCTGCTTCGGCGCATTGTTACCAAAGATATAATCAGCAATGATGCGGAAACCTTGGTTAATAGCTTCCTTGCGCTTACCCGACACTACCGTTTCTGCCACAATCATCGGCGCATAATCACGGATCTGTATATTGCCTTGTGATTCTACGACGGTATATTTGGCCTGCTCGACATTACTCATGAGCGGTCCCCACGCCGCCGCGCCAATGATTACCACCCCTGCGATTGCCCATACTATACGTTTCCTCATGATGTTGGTTCCTCTAGCCGATAGCCGATACCTGGCTCATTAATGATAAACTGGTCACGCGCCGGGTCCTGTTCCAATTTCTGCCGTAACTGCGCGATGTATATGCGTAGGTATTGGTTGTCATCACTATAGGCTTCACCCCAAACCTGCTGCATCAGATATTTGTGCGTAAGCAATTTTCCGGCATTCATCGCCAGCACTTTTAACAGATTAAATTCTTTCGGGGAAAGCTTAATACGCTCGCCGCGCAGTGAAACGACATGCTTCATCAGATCGATGCGCAAATCACCAATGCTGACTTCCGTTTCGTCTGCCTGAGCGATAATCGCCGTGCGCAGCGCGGCCCGGATCCGTGCTAAAAGTTCTGCGGTACTAAATGGCTTGGTTACATAGTCATTTGCGCCCAGATCAAAGGCTTTTACTTTTTCTTCCTCCGCATTACGTACTGATAGTACAATGATCGGCATTTTTGACCATTCACGAATGGAACGAATGACGTCAGTCCCGTCCATGTCGGGTAGGCCCAAATCCAGAAGAACCGCGTCGGGTTTGATCGAGGTGGCGAGGCGCACACCTTCATTGCCGGATTCCGCAGGAATCACTGCGTAATCATGAGAGGTAAGGGTAATTGTCAGGAATTTCCGTATCTGGGGATCATCCTCAATAACCAATATTTTAGCTTGGGTAGTTCTCATGATTCACGCATCTTCTCGTTCAATATGGATAGCTATTAGTGCACTAGAGGGCAATATGACTCGTACACATGCCCCTTTCCCATCGTGTGGGTCGATGGCTGAAATCGTACCACCGTGCGCTTCTATAATGCTGCGGCAGATATAAAGGCCAAGGCCCGTACCGGCAATTTTACGGTCACCATGCTTGGACCGGTAGAATTTCACGAAGATAGCTTCCCTTTCGGATACGGGAATTCCCTCACCATCGTCGTCAATATCAATAACGGCATAATGTTCGTCAAAGGATGCGATGATGTTAACTTCACCCTCCGCCGGGCCGTATTTGATGGCATTCTCAAGAAGATTCAGGAACACCAGTTCCATCAAGGCGGAGTTGACATTCAATAATGGAAAGTTCGCTTCCGCCTGAATAGAAAACTGCTGTTTTCCTATCATTGGATGCAGTGATTTAAGCGCGCTGGCAAGAATATCGCGCAAGAGTACCGGCTCTTTTCGGATGGCCTCCAGCCCAGACTCAAGGCGGCTAATCTCTACTACATTGTTAATGAAGCGACTGAGTTTCTGCGCTTCTTCCAAACCTCCCGCCACTATCTCCCGGCAATTAAAATTATCCTGCACCTGCTTCATTTCTTTCAGTGAGCTCAATGCACCGATCACTGTTACCAAAGGTGTCTTGAAGTCATGCGATACAGAGGAAAGAAGTGCCGATAGAAATTTCTCACGTTCTGCATCACGCAGTTTTTTCTCGTGCGATTCAGCATAGCGTGCTTTTTCAAGTGCGCTCGCAGCTTGGGCAGCAAGGGTTGCTAACACTTTAGAGGAAAAGCGCTCTTTTGCTTCGGCAGGTAGACACAGCACTCCCACCACGGAATCTTTACCGGAAAGGGGCAGGTACATATTCGGGTAATCAGAAAAATGCCTGGTTTTTCCGCCCGCAGGAGTATTGTGTTCTAGGCAGAATATGGCGGCATGATCCATGTTTTCATTTTCTGCTTTTAGCATGATATCTACTTTGCACTCTAACAATGACGACAGCTTCGTTTCGGCAGCTTGTCGCATATCCGATATATTGGCAATTCCCAGCATATCCTGACTTAGCGCATATACGCCGGACAGAATATGTTCGCGTTGCATTGCCTCGCGTGCCAGTACACGGATTTTGCTTGAAAGCGCACTGGTGACGATAGCAACAAACACCAGAACAAGTGATTTTGCGATATTCTCCGCTTCAAAAACGCCAATGTGCCAGACGGGTGGCAGCAGTACGAAGTTGTATGCGAAAACTGAAAGCGCCACCGCCACCAGCGATGCTATGAGTCCGTAGAGCACCCCAGCAGCAAGAACGGGGATGACGAACAGCACGCTCAATGCTTGCGGCGATGGAAATCCTGCATATACCAGCAACCATGCCATGACGGAAGTCATAGCCACCGTCCCCAACGTCATCGAGAGGCTTAAGGACAGTTTTCGAACAGCGTTACCCGACTCGCCTTTGGTGATAATATCATGGAACTGTGATTCAAGAATGCTACCAAAAGCCATATATCAGTTACTTATTATAATCCGCTGACCAGTTGCCATATCACCCATGCATACCCACTCATAAGAGCCGTAAAAAAGCATAAAGCAAAAATCGTTGTTATCCACCCTATTATCATCATCACGCCGTCACGTTCGGTTATCGCCAGTGCCAGAACTGCACTCGCTATACCCAACGGCAAGTTACCAAAGGGGATAGGCAATGCCATGAGAAGAGCCAGAATAAGAATGAGTCCCCCAGCAACACGCTCACAATGATGCGTGGTCACTTTATCGAGCCGTGGCTTGACCATTCTCTCCAACCTCATAAGCCAAGGCAGAGATTTCCGGGTCAGCACCTTTAGTTTGCCCATGGGTATGGCCTTTTCTGCCAGCCACGGAGGAAGCCATATACGCTCTTTACCGGAACAGAGTTGGGCAGCAAAAAACATGAGTGGCAGACTGGTAAGCGTCGATACGCCCGGGATAGGAAGTGGTATTGCATTAGGCAAAGCAAATAAAAGCAGGAGGATGCCAAAACCACGATCCCCGAGCTGCTCCGATAGAGTACGTACCGTGATGCACTCGCCCTGAGAATCTGCAACAATCTCTTGCAATGTGTCGCTCGTAGAACGGTAGCGACTGCCACGCGCCTTCGGTCTTAGTAATGCCTTCAGGTGCGTTGCAGTCGGTGCTTGATCCATTGCAATCCATTTCTCACTGCGTGCGCTACGGAAGGGTAGCGGGTGCGTGTTGTTATTTCCTTAAACTCCGCTTCGATGACCGCTCTTGCATCGCCATCCAGAATTGGGCGGTTGGAATAACCGCGTTTATGTGGGCTGGTAAGCATGTTGCCTCCGTTCATGAAGAAGCTAATGGAGTTGAGAGGAAGACGTACGTGGGGAAGCGGACTCCAGCTTCGGGAATTCCCGTTCATCCGGTAATTCATATAATCCGGCATCCTGCTGATCAAGCCAGCGATCGAGCGAGCGATCACTCAGCGTAAAGACATCAATGTCTGCATAATCAGATGATTTTGACATGGTTTTCTCCTTTCTATTGTGTCAATTGAAGCGATTAATTTCGCCATTTGATCTGGAACTCGATTTCCTCTTCACGTCCTTCACGTTCGTGTTCAATGTTGAACACTGCGTGCTTGGGCACATACAGGCGTTCGCCTGCAATCTGGATATCGAACCGTTCGCCATTTTCCAGGCAATCTGCCAACCTGCGCAGCTTTTCCACGAATTGCTCTGTGGGGTAGGTTTTTTCAATATCGCGGTCTTTCAATTTTGCATTGGTCATTATTTTTTCTCCTTTGTTGTGGATAGGTTTATCTACGTTCCCCGATGAGTTGCATCAGGCTGACGAAGATGTTGATGAAATCGAGGTAAAGAGTAAGCGCACCGGTGATGACGGCTTTACCTATCGCTTCGCCCTCAAACGTAAGCTGGTAATACATCTCCTTGAGCCGCTGCGTGTCATAGGCCGTCAGGCCAGTGAACACCAGAACACCGATCACCGACACTGCGAACTGCAAGGCAGAACTTTGCAGGAAGATATTTACTAGCGAGGCGATAATCAGGCCAATGACACCCATGATGAGGAATGAGCCCAATTTAGATAGATCGCGCATTGTCGTATAACCATACAGGCTCATCGCGCCGAAGGTACCTGCAGTGATAAAGAATACACGGGCGATACTGGTGTCCGTATAGCTGAGGAATATGCTCGTAAGCGATAGTCCCATTACCACTGAGAATCCCCAGAATGCAGCCTGTGCAGCCAAGCGGCTCATATGTGCGATGCCAAACCCCAGCGCCAAGGCCATACCCAGAGGTGCGAGCATCACACCCCAGGCTAGCGGCTTCATGCCAGTTATTGTGCCGTTCTCCATCACATACATGGCGTTCAAGAATGTCGGTGACTGCGACGCCAGCAACGCCACAATACCCGTTAGAATCAGACCGCTCGCCATATAGTTATAAATATTGAGCATGTAGGCCCGCAACCCGGCATCATAGTCGGTGGCCTGCGCCCTACTCGCCGAACGGTATCCTATTGTGTTGTAATCATTCATCGATAAATCTCCATAAGGATGTATTGACTATCGTGCTTTCCAAGAAATATAGGTCAAGTGCCTGCCAAATCGCTGTAATGACTGATGTTCAGATGTGCTTTTGTTGCGTAGCCGCCGTGTAAAAATTCCGTATATGAGCGCTTACTCAATTACAGCAGCTTTTGCTTCCAGTCGGTACGGATTTCCTACGGAGATGCTTGCTATATTCTCTCCACGTTCAACGATGCGGAGATGAAGATATGAAATGTGTAAAAAGTTTTAGACGTTCGGTGCGGCAGGAAATCAACCGCATTTCAATTTCGCTGAAGCAAATGGAATTTCGCATGTTGCGGATGCGGGGCTTCCTTAAGCGCAAATTGCGTAAAGAAATACAGGATCTAAAACGCATGAAAGACGCCATCCTCCATAAATTGTCCAAGCTCACTAAGGAGGCCAGACTGCATTTACCCACCATGCAATCCATCCGGGATGATATCGCGCTACTTCAGGAACGCTGCCGCCAGCTCAAGACCGGGAATGTGTAGGAGGAAGTATGGTTCTGCCTTTGGGAGCAATCTCACCCGATACAGGATACCAGTTTCCGAATCTTTACGGAATCGTATACGGATTTGGTAGACGCATGGCATCAAGACACTCAGTGAGAGCCTCACGATTGCCCATGAAATCACCAATAGACGATACTGTAATGTTAAGTCACGCCGCACAGCGAATCCTGGATCAAACTGAGCGGCTCAATAAAATGTATCAACGTTAGGAGGATACATGACAGCAATTGATTGCCCGGTATGTCACGCCCCCTTTAAGGAAGTTGTCAATGAGGGGGTGTTAATCGATGTGTGCACCGCATGTAGAGGAGTGTGGCTGGATTGCGGCGAACTCGACAAACTTCTCGACAGTGCACGTGCAAAAAACACTCGCGTTGTAAGGGCTAATTAAAGGATGATTACCCCCCGCAGCCGAAGTTAATATACCAACCTGTAAGGAATGTGTTGAATGGAGTTTTTGTTTGATGTTGTGATGGGTAAACCCATCTGGATGTGGGCTACCTTCATGGGCATCGTTGCCATTCTTCTCGCATTCGACCTCGGTGTGTTGCACAGGAAAACACGGGAAATTTCCATTAAGGAAAGCTTGTGGCTCAGTGCCTTTTATATTTCCATTGCCCTTCTTTTTGGCGCATGGGTGTGGCATAGCCTCGGGGCTCAAAGCGGGAAGGAATACCTGACGGGGTTCATTGTCGAAAAAACCTTGGCGATGGATAATATATTTATCATTTCGTTAATTTTCACATATTTTGCCATCCCTCATCAATATCAGCATCGCGTACTATTCTGGGGTATTCTGGGTGTTATCGTCCTACGCGCCATCATGATCGGGCTGGGCGCTACGCTGGTGGCGGAATTTGGCTGGATTCTATATATCTTTGCCGCGTTCCTGATCGTGACGGGTATCAAGATGCTCTATATCGGCGATAAGCTGCCGAGCATCGAGGATAATCCCCTGCTCCGCTTCCTACGCAATAATATGCGCGTCACGAACGAGCTACACGGACAGAAATTCACCGTGAAACTGGTCGATCAGAACACAGGTAGAAAAGCGATTTATATGACTCCGCTTCTGGTGGCGCTCATCCTCATCGAATGCGTCGATCTCATCTTCGCAGTGGATAGCGTGCCTGCCATCTTCACCATCACGCTTGATCCTTATATCGTCTACACCAGCAATATTTTTGCTATCCTCGGATTGCGAGCCCTGTATTTCGCGCTCGCCGCCATCATCCATCGTTTCAAGTATCTGAAGCCCGCTCTGGCGTGCGTATTGATCTTCATCGGATCCAAAACGTTCATTGCCGATGTCATGGGCATAGAGAAATTTCCTGCCGGCATCTCCCTCGGGGTCACTTTTGCCATCATTCTGGCGGGTGTTCTGGTATCGCTTTATGAGATGCGAAACGAAAAGCAACGGACAACTACTTACTAACCAAGGAGACCCATATGTTAGATGCTAAAAACATGCTTGCGAACATCGATTCCAACGGCCTAGTCGGGAAAATGCTGGGCGGCATGGCCACCAAGAATTTTGCTGCGGGATTACTGACAGGAGGGGTCGCCACATCCCTCTTAGGAGGGGGAAAAATAATGGGCGGCGTAGCAGATACAGCGGAAACCGTAGCGAAAGTGGGCGGGCTGGCTTTGCTCGGCACGCTGGCCTATAAAGCCCTTGGTAATTATCAGCAACAAAAAGCCACTGGCGGCACTGCCAGCGTGGCAGCTGCGGTTAAATCCTCCGCTTCGGGCATGGCCAGCCAAGCCCAAAGCCTTATCTCCGGATTGCTCTCCGGTCACTCGGCCCAAGCCACCGCAGCGCCCGTGAGCGCCCCGACCAATGACGATCTGCCGCTCGCCATTATCCGCTCCATGATTGGCGCTGCTAAAGCCGACGGGCATATGGATGCGGCAGAAAGCCAGAAAATCATTGGCCAACTGGAATCCGCAGGCATCGGCACTCAGGAAAAAGCCCTACTGATGCAGGAAATGGCAAATACTCAGGATGTGCAGAGTATCGCCGCCGCCGCTAAAACACCGCAGGATGCAGCACAGATTTATCTTGCCGCGTTATTGGTATGCGATAGCCAGTGCGTTCAGGAGAAAGAATATTTGACTGCGCTGGCAGCGGCACTCCGTCTGGAGCCTGCTTTCACAGAGAGCTTGCAACGGGAACTGCTGGCCATGTCTCAACCACAAGCGGCGTAACACGGACATTGCGCTATTATGCCTACCGCTGTTGGCGGTTAATATACGCTACGTCCTTATCTTTTCTTGGGTTTGCATTGAAGAGGCTTGGAATGCAAAGATACCGGGTTGATGAAACGCCGGATTCTTTTCGACTTCCTTTTGTGGAAATGCCTGCTCGATTTCATAATGCAGCACCCCATCGGGATTCAGACTCATATGTCCCATTAATGCGGCCTCTCCGAATGCACCGTGTAAGTGACGTAGCTGGGTTCCTAACGGCGTTCCGGAAGCATGGCTGGCGCGAGCTTGTATTAAAAGTCCGCTACTGGTAGCGGGTGCAATGTTACACCTGATATGGCCATTTTTCATCTCTACCATATTGCTTATTCCCGCATGGGTAATGGCTACTTTTGGCGGACGAAATGCCTCTCCAAACGGCCCCAGCGAGGATATGCTGGCCAATGTATCGTGAAGACGCCCCTCCAAGGTTGCCTGTCCCCCCGTTACCAACGTGGGCCGCGCCAGGTTTAGAGTACCAAAAACATAATCCCGCTTATGGAGGAGCGCTTCCTTTACCGGGTCAGACAGGAGTTCATTAAGGCGGGTGCGGAAGAGGTTTATTTTTTCCTCCAGTTCTTCTTTGCTGGCGGCATAGATTGTGGCCCCTCCTGCCATAGGGTGGCCTCCCGCTGCGGCGAGGAGAGAGTCCTTATCCCCGTCATACAGGGGGCCAAGCGTCCCGAACGCCGCACCGATATCCACCGGATGGCCGGGTACGCGAATGCTGCGGGCGGAAAATTTCGCACGCCAGCGCTTACTATGCTCATCATACGTAATGTTCCCGATAACGGCGGGCTTTCCCAGTTCTTCTTTTATACGTCCGGCGGCAATACCTATGACCCCTTCGTGCCACTCTTCACTTGCACATACGATCACGTCATCATCGGGATGGCTCTGTGCCGCCTTGCGGATTTGGGGGCGCATGCGATGCTCAATCGCCTTACGCAGATCATTGGCTTCAACCGACAAGCGGATTAAACGATCGAGATAGGGATTGTCCGGGAAGCGTTCATCGGATGATGGGTTATTCTTTGCAGAAATATTTTTGAACGTCTCAATATGGTGGTTCTCAGCATAATGCCGCAAATCCTCCACCTTCTTCTCGAGTTGGGTTCCATCAGGCACTTCCTGTAGCGCCGGACCGTCCTGTCCTGCGGATAAAAATACCCATGCCGCAGAATCCCCCAACCTCCCGGGTGCATTGATGAGCGGCCCCAGACGGAATGCGATAGTATCTGCATTCACATCGCGTATATTTTCAATGCCCGCTCTTTTGCAAAAACGCAGGATATTTTTATCCTCACCACGATGTATGGCATCCAGCCCTTCCCTTACGAGCACACGGTTCAGCACATTATCCATCGGCACGACATCCGATACGGTTGCCAACGCCACCAAACCAAGTAGCGGTCTGGGACTCAGGGGAGGCTCCGGATGAGTTCGTTCGTTCAGCCTCTTCATGATTTCAGCGGCAAGCATATAGCTCACTCCCACTGCCGCGAGATTTTTACATTCCCGAAGCGGGAACGCTTCTACCGCATCACGATTGGCGATTATGTTGGGGTTTACCACATGCGCTTCTGGCGGAAGGACCTTACCGCCATCCCCATGGTGGTCGACAACGACCACTTGCATACCGGATTCAAGTGCTCGTTTCACCGGACCCTCGGCGCGGGTACCGTTATCAAGCGTCACCATAAGATCCACACCCTGTTTCGCAAAGCGGCCCACCGCATCATCATTTACACCATACCCTTCATGACCGCGGTTGGGTATGTGCAGCACGATCTTTTCCGGGGGCACTCCGCAGGTGCGCAAGGTCCGGATGAAAAGCGCCGCCGAGCAATTACCGTCGGCGTCATAATCGGAGGATATGCCGATTTTCTTTCCCTCAAGGATAGCATTGCAGATAACGTCCGCAGAGTTTGAAAAATCCTTAAGGTGCGCCACCATCTGGCGCTGCATTTCCGGTATGACATCCTCATATGTGCGTGGAGAAACCATATCCTGTCGTAAAGGGCTATCGCCCGGCAAGCCCAACTGGTTTGCAAAAAAATGCGCACATTGTTCACGTGGGGTGATATGTCGCAACATCTCCGCTTGGACCCATGACCTTCCTTCCTGCGTTGCGGGCTGTGCATAGATAATGGATTCAGCGTTGCTTTTCATGCAATAAGTTGTAGCAAGAACAAGAGGTTATGTTTATGACAGTCTCGTGAAATTTTTAAAATGATTTCGCTATTTTAAAGCGGGGGCGCTACGTTTCGCCTATGGGAGAAGAAACGACACACAGGGATTTTTTTGTGCTCGATACCAGTGCGGTCATCGGGTATCTGGAAATATTGAGGCCCCTCGTCCCTTTCGTTGACGCCACCGCGGAAAAGCCGGATTTTTACACCTATCATCACAATATCCTCAAGCGCTGGGAAGCGCTTGGAAAGCATGCAGCGGACAAAGAAATCCCGGTGCGCATTCCCGATTATGTGATTTATGAATTAACCGGCATCCTTCCCAACACGATTCCTTTCATTCAAAAACGTTTGTCAGCTATAGGCGATCGCTATGCTAAACTGATCGAAGAGCATCCTGATAAGCGCGATCATTTATTACAGGAACAAGCGCGGCACTATCAGTTGCAAATCGATATACTGGTGGATGCTTCCGTGCGCCTGGATCGCAGGCGACCCCTTGCAGATGGAAAAAGCACCGTTGCGGACCGCAGACACGAATTAACCGACCTTTTCACCTTTTTCGCCTATCATCCCGAAGTAATCGTGCCCACCCGCGTTGGAAAAGCATTTTGTGAAAACGCACATGTAGAAAGCAGTGTTTTATTAGGCGTAAATCAAAACCATCCGAGCCGAATGGGGGAGACTTACGACCATCGGATAAAGCAGTTAGAGCAGGATATCGTTCACGGAAAGAGCTCTGATGAGATAAATGAGCTTGGTCATTACACCGTGTCTTTTAAAGATGTTCTTTCCGTCCCTGAAGTAGGGTTTGGCCTTGATGATCTGCGTATACATTGGGGACAGATGTATTTTATGGGCTTAATCGATGAGGATCACTACAGTAATTACATGCGCCATACAGGAGGCGCGGAAGCGGCCAACGACCAAGGATATGATACAAACAAACGGTTTGTAACCTATGCCAGCATTCTCAACAAAACACGTGAAACAGGATTAAAGACCCAGATTTCCGAAGCCATCCTGCAGAGGGTGCCGAATGAAGATAAGAAGGAACGCGAGAAAATTCTCCGTCATAGCCTTACCTTTGGAGAATTGCAGCGTTTTGTGCCTACTATGGATGTGACCGCATCAGTCGGGGCCGCAAAACTGACATTTGAACAGGCAATTTTCGGTGGATTGCTGCCAGGCAGCTCCGTTAAACTGAAATCTGCAGATCCCGAAAGCCAGGATATCGAGCTTCTGCGTATCATGGCCACTGCACTGGGATATCAGGTTCCCCAAGTGGATCATTTCTTGCCCGATATCCATGTCCATTTACGCAATAGCCTTAAATATCAGGGATTCTTTGAGCGTCCGGTGAATATCGAAGACCTTGTACGCATACAGTGTGCGTTTCATAAGAAGGACGCGGAGCACAAACCGCTCAGCCTTTTTTTAGGAAAACTTCCAACCGTCCTGAACGAAAAACCCAAGGAACTTGTGCGCGGGTTCCTGCCGATATCAACCGCGCCGTTTGAAAGACTCTTTGCTGATGCGTTGGTATCTGGCTGGCTTAACATCCCTCAATTTATCGGTCTGTTGGCAGCGCTCAATCCTACCCAGCTACACACCGGCAGGTCACCGCATATCACACTTGAAACGCCGGATGTAATCCTGCATATGGACCTTAAAGAGAGAGCTGCCGTCACGGCTAGAGATACTGTGCAGCTGGCTGAACTTATCAAACCGGATTCTGTGCGTATCGAATTCAGAAGGGAGGGTTCACGCAGTCATGACATCTGGAGCGATTCACTTGGAAAACTCGTTGAAAGCTGTCGCTCCTCAAGGCGACAGGGAAATCTGTATCCGGAAGGAATACGCAATTTACTGGAAGGATTGATCCGCGATTCCATCCGCACTCACCCCGCACGGCAACTGCAAAGAGCAAGCACCATTTTTTCCAGGTATTTTGGGGAGGAGAGGGGAGAAGCATTATTTTTCCAATTAATGAAAGACTTTGAATCCCGACAGGAGCGTAATTTTAAATCCAACGATGCTTATCGGCCAGAGCAAGCGCCGGCTCGATGCGTTATTGCGGCAAATCACCGAAATCGCCTTATCGCCAGGCGTAATCTAGGAGAGGTTTCTGTCGTGGAAGTAGCGCAGACGCTTCTGGATCAAAGTGAGCAAGCGAAAGTCTGGGTTATCGCGAATGATCAAGACTTGGTGTCCTATCGGCAGTATCGTCGTCTAGACCCATTAGCCCTTTCCAGCAAAAGAAGCGGCAATGCTCGGCCGGAAGATCCTGTTACCTTAGGGATACGAAGCGAGGACCCCGGCATTATGTTACATCCGCGCGTGGGGCAACAACACTCGCGCTATACGCACCATCTTACGCTATTGCAAACCCAAAAGAATACTGAACAAGGTGAGCCGCGATGCTATAATGTCCCGACGCGCGATTGGTTGCAATATATGAGCAGCGTGAACCATCTGCCACCGATCAACACTCCGCACCCTGATGACTTTACGCATAAACATGCCAAGGCAAGCCAGCCATTCCGCCGCTCATTCGGACTTGGGCTTTAAACTCCGCGGTTCAACGTGGCGGTGCAATGACTTTTCAGCTTCTTTTCAAAGAGGCCAAACCGTCTATCATGCCCGTGCGTTTCACTAGCCCCCGGAAGCGGATAAAGATGGCGAAGCGGTATCGGTGGCAATGTCAGCTCCAGTGCCGATGCGCTATGACCATTCAATATCCGTTGAAGCGCCGTTTGGTTTTTACGGTTTTCCTCAGGAGCGCAACCATATTCATGCAGTACTGACATGAGTTGCAACGCCTCCTCCGGCTGGGCATGGCGTGACCATGACAATTTTAGCACCCCCTCTTCTTCGCGTAAATCCGTCAGATGTGTAAAGCCCGCTAGTTTTTGCGCAAGAGCGGTTGCGTAAGCGGCGTAAACCGTATAGGGAGCCCCCATACGATACCTGCTATGAGAGCCATTAGAATGGGTTTTTACCGCGGAATCCGGCAAAGGATAGGCAGACAGCATATGCTTGAGTAACGTATCCGCCATCTTTCCACATCGCCATCCCTGATGGTCGATATATCCCTCTGAGTCCGCTTCATAGGCATGGTGAAGCGCAATCTCTCCGCCCATTTTCACGGGAGTAAGGCTCCCCTCATGATGACAATCCTGTACGCTTACCCAGGGACTTGCAGGGTCGTGCAATTGCGCCTTTCCCATCTCCGCCATTGCAGCGTGGTGCAAGTAGCTGTGCATCGCCGGCGGAAGATGCGCCACACTTGCTGCTCGCGTTTCATCCGTTGCTCTATCGAGGCTCTGTGGAAGTTCCAGCAACAGATCAAGCGGCACCCGAAGCATGCGTTGCCGCCATTCTTCTTCCGTCACGGACTTGCCGGGATAGACACGTCCTTTGGCGTTTTTAAGCGCCAGCCGGTCGAGCCGCTCCATTCCTTCACGCAGGTCGGGGATCATATCCGGGGTAAGGCCAAATTGTTCCGGCCGATTTATCTCTTTTTCTTTTAGGGGAACAGCCTCAAGACGCGGATCGAGTTCTACCGCCGCATCATGCAGGAACATACTCAGCGCATCAAAATCTCGGCGGGCATGGTATTCGATCTTACCCAGATCGTCTAATTCCTGAAGCATCCGCTTTTGGGCGCGCAGGATATTACGCTTGTGATCCATTTCACGGTACGAATTGAAATCAGGGTGGCCGGCGTTTATTGCTTGCGCTTTTTCTAGGAGCGCATCGCAATACTCCGTTCTCTTTTCCTTCCAGCAATATTCCTTGAAGCGTTCCTTGCCGTCCTGCAATTCAACAGAAGCTTCAAGGATACGCCGTTTGTAAGACGGGGTATATCGGATCAGATCATCACGTTTTTGCTGCAGGTCGAACAGTTCCCGATGGCCGTGAAGCCGTTGCTGGAAGTTTGCATTCCCCTCACGCGCTTCACGACACAGGCGTTGGAAAAAGGCATGCGCGGACGATTCTTTTCGCCCGGCTTCCGCATAGCAATGACTACCTCGTTGCAAATGATCCTGGCGCTGAGCATCAATACGGGCATAATCTGCGGGCGGAAGAGAATCCTTTTCTGCTTCCAATTGAGCCGTCAGTGATGCAGCACAGTGGAAATGCGCCTGACCTAATTTATTAAACGCTTTTTCCAGATCTTTCTCGATACGAGGATCCAGTAGGCGATGGCGGGATTCGACAATATCGGTCGCTGTGGCTTTACCGAATACCAGAAGTGGAAGCCATAACGCCCCCTTAGGTTTATCGTCAGCTACGATCTCCTGTGCTTTTTCCGCCTGAAGAAGTGATTCTTCCTTGCTGTGCTTGGGATCTGCCATGAAGGTGTAGCACTCTAAAAATGCCTGTGCTTTTTCAGGGCTGATCGTATAGGCGCGGCGCAAGGCATCCAGGGCAGCAAGGCGTATATACTCTTTTTCGTCTGTGTTGCTCTCCGTCGCGAAGCGAACCGCAAGCCGAAGAGCAGCCAATTTGAGATAGGGAGTAATGACCGATGAGGCGTTTCGCTTTTGCACCTTGGATGTGCGCCCGCGCTTTTCTTCATTCTTTTTTTCTTCATCCGCAATAATGTGGAATTGGCGAAGCGCCTGTTCCTGATGAGCAATAATTTCGTCTATAAGACCCATTTCTCCCGTATGAACCGCATCTAAGAAACTATTGTCCAGATTGTCCAGACGCGCATGAATCGTAGCGCCAATCAGGCTTTTCTTCCATTGAGGCTGGTCATTGGCGATTCTGCCCGCTCCTGTTTCCAGCGCCTCTTTCAGTCGGTCAGCACCATGAATTGCTTTTGCCATGACATCTTCGGCATGGATGGCCTTATTACGTAATGATTTCCAGTATTCAGCCTGGGGCGGAGCATGCTGGATGTTTCCTTCTGCCGCTGCGATGCATTGCGCCATCAAAACACGGTCTTCGGCAAATGCCTGATCCAGCGCCAGCGTTTCCCCGATGCGAGGTTCGCCGGAAGGAGTAATATGACGCGCCAAGTCGCGTGACTGCCAATGCAACGCTTTCAACTCCGGCATCGCATGTTCCACCTGATTGAGCAAAATAGCCAAGCTGGCATCAGGATTCCGACGCAAGGAAAAGTCCAATTGGCGCAGTATGGAGCTATCTCGTTCCCCGTGTCGGCCCATGACATCCCGGATACGCCCCGATAAACTCTTTCCGCTGCCTTCCCAGTTCTGCATACTCTGGACATATTGCTGAACTTTCCCATATACTTCGGGAGCGGATTGTGAGAATGGATTGCGGAACAGCAAATGCAAATCCACCAGCGAATCCGTCATCCTTTCCTCAGGGGTGAAGAACCATTCCGGAATATTTCCCAACTCACTGATGCGCGCAAGCCGATCAGAGATGTTCTGGAGTGCGCCGAAAACGGGATGTGAGCGTTTTGCCAAATCGCTTTCAGCGATGGTAAAATATTCTTCCCCCTTCTCGTTTTGCTTCCATTCCACCGCAGCTCCCGCTGCCTCAAGCTCACGCATGAACAGTGTTTTTTCAAAAGGCGTCATGCGCACATCCCAGTGCGTATTGTCGTCCGTCGTACTCGCATGTTCCTGCGGGGGATACATTAACATGGCGAATACACGCTGAACGCGACGTCGGCCCTGCGGCAGGGTACGGCTAACCATTTTATCGCGCGGGATGCGGATCACTTCCCGCGGAGTGCCCCGCTCGATATAATGCAGTTGCAATCCCAAGTGCGGATGAAAATGGACGTGTTCTAAATGCTTCTGATTGCGGCTTTTATCGCTTGAATCAAGCAAGCCTTTACAAATACTGGGTACAATGGAATGGGGATTCATTTTACTGATGTGGCTCTTGCTTTTCAGAGCACGCGTAATCGCCAGTGACCAGGTGAAAGCATCCTGCATCAGGGCGCCCGCCGAAAAGCGTATTTCTTTCTCGGAAACACGGTGTGGAATACCGATATGATGCATTAGCGCCAGTGCCTCGGTATTGATGCCAAGCGGTTGCTGGACGCGAATACGGTAGTTCTTTGAAACTTGAATGCCGGATGTGCCGGGAATTTTTTCGAGCCGATCAAGCAGCCAACCTGCATTGGTCAGGATGTTCGTGGGCTTTTCTGCCACGGGCTCATAGCTGCCATCAGGCTTTTTAGAAGCGACGTAGGCATTGAATGCGTCCCACGGTCCATCCAGCGAAATCCACGCTTTTTCGCCGGATTGTATCCGGTTCACGGCTATCGTATAATGGTGACCATCCTTAACGGTATGGATTTTATGATCCATATTCAAGGTGCGCTTGTCCACCGGCAGGGACGCTTTGAAAAGCTGGAAAAGCTCAGGCCGGATCTGTTGATGAATATGCGGTCCCTTTTCCGGGGCGATAATATCGAGCGTGGTGGAAGAATAAACTGTATCCGGGGAGTGTGTTTTTGACTCTTCTTCCTCTTCCGTATCATTTTCTCCCATTTCGGAATCTTCTTCCAGATGTAGAAGTTCACCCCGCACCGCATGCGGCACAAGCCCTAATCGGACAGCAATCTCCAGGGAAGAGAAGATAGTCTTTTCCGCTTCGGCCAAGGGGATGTGCTTCGGCCAAGGTATATCCACTGTGCCGTGATGCCGCACATGTCCATACAAACGAAAATAGCGAAGGCCATTTTCTTCCCTCAGTATCACGCCGCCAAGCTCAGGGCAGCGCTCTTCTATATCGCGCAACACTTTTAAGAGGGCCGCACGTTGCTCCGCTGGCTGACGGTCAATATACTCAACATTTCGTCGCAGGATATTCCACGGCACATCCTCGACGGTTTTTCCATCGGCCTTCACATCGACGAACGTCCCCGGACGATCGTGCGCTTCCAGACAGGTCAGCCAAGGATAGCGTTCTTCATCCAACAAATGGGAAGCTTCCACAAGGTTTTTCTGCAGGGAAAGAAACCGTGGCTTCTTGTCTTTTCCCGATATCGTGATGCGCGCTGCTTCTTCGGTGGCGTCATATTCGGTAAATAGTTTCCGTGCGGTAGGACTCAGGGGCGGCACTAGCGGGTCCGCCGGTCTTGCGCGATTTACCGTATCCAGCCAGTTTCTTACTCCCGCAGCATGGGGGGTCTGTGCTGCACTGAGTTGAATCACCACATCCCGCCCATTGGGAGTGGCATGGCTACTTGCGGACGGGCCATGGCTGCGGCGTAACACAAGCCCCGGCAACTCTCCCATTGCCGGTAGTTTATCCGCTTCCAGTTTGCCGGACTGAAGCAGAAATAACATACCACGCGCGGTAAGCACCACATCCTCAACAGCCGAATGTGCGCCGCGATCTCCTTGGGCGATGCCTGCCATTTCCATGAGATGATCGAGCGTGTAGCCGGCTTTGTTGGGATAGGCCGCGCGATAGGCTTGCAGTGCACAGTACCAACGCGCCGGAGCAAAATATTCTTCTATTCCCGACGTGGCCACGCCGCTATCCACCAGCTGCTTGCGGATATGTTTCAGGATTTCGCCACGGATTTCAGGAGTCGTGGTTTTATCGTGGTAATTCTCTTGTAAATTGGGCGCCAGACCATGACCGACAATGAAGGGGTAATGCAAGTGATTATTCTGCGTCGCCTCCTCATACGCCTTGGCATCGATGAATAGTTCGCGCAGAAAGGGAGTATCGAAGGGTGCATTAAAATAACACACGCCTTTTTCGGGGCCGCCAGTTCCCTTGCCCGTAAATAGCAAAAAACTTTGCATTAGAGGAACAAAACTGGGTAGTGCCCCCGCCCTTTTACCATGGATTGTCAAATCCACCAGCGGCCCGTACCCTTTTTTACGCAGCAACTGCGTATCCGTTTTTTGTAAAGCTTTGGGATGAATCTCATATTCGAATAGCTGCTGCCGATCGCTGTTATAGCTGGCATTAGGCATAGCGTGGCCATGCTCCGGATCGTGGATCATCGGACGATTCGGAAGGATGAAATGCTGCAACGCAATTAAGCGGATGTCTTTTTCGTCTGCCTGCTCGGGTATAGGAATATATTGGTCTTGAGATATTCCTCTTTTTTCTGCTTCGACGTTAAAGCTACGTATTTCCTCGACTGTCATGGCGCGGATTACGGCGATTTCGGTCAGGCCGTTTTCTCCGGCTTGAATGCCCGTTGTTTCCGTGTCGGCGATTGCAAGGCCCGTCTGGTGCAACCGCTTCAGTTCCTGGAAGGTCATCTGCACCGGTGAAGCTTTTGATTGCCCCTCCTGCTGCACATAGACCGACGTGACATCCTCAAAAAGCGGCATGCATCTCTCCCCGGCTAAGTTCTACAGTATCTTCGTTTTAAACAGTGTGAATATTTGAAGACGCATATTCGTCAAATGCATGGCTAATTCATTTGCCATGCAAAAAATGCAAGAATCCTGTCATAAAACCTTCACCATAGCCCCCTAGTGATGGTGAAATGAAAGCATCCGATCCCATACATTCAATTTTTTCTCCGCAAGAACGGGAGAAATTCTGCATTGGCGAGAACAAATTCCCGAAAACCGGTTCCCAGCTTAAAGAGTTTATCTTCTTACGTACCGGATATTCAGCCGATTCGATGGATTGGCGGGGCTGGTATTGCCTGAATTATAGCCTGAACGAGGGGCTGGATATTGGCCTGCCCGTAGGTGGAAAAGACCGCACGTTATTGATGTTAAGTCTGATTGACCATGCCTTAGGCCAGGTGCCAAGATTTGTGGGCGTTGCGCATATGCCGCCTATGCGGACGGATAGCACCGCAGCGCACTGCAAACAGGTGATGAACATCGTTCAAACCGTTTTTGAGAATAGTGAGGTTTTTTTTGGAAAAGTCCCTCGCCCGGGAGTTAATCAATTGCGCCGAGACGCTTTATTAGGGGCATGGATTCATGACATGGGCGAAGTGATCTTTGAACTTACGACTGCGGATGATATGCATGCCTTGGCTCCCGACATGCGTCAGACTATCCAGCACCAAAAAAATGCACTCGAAGAAAAGATTTTTGTCTTTGCTTGTCAACTCGCGATTCGGGCCATTGAACAAAACGACTACCCCATGTTCATCAATACAATCCGGGCAATTCGTGCGAAAGCTATATCTGCTTCGCAACATAGCCCGAATCCCGAAAAAATTCTAATAAGAATATCAGAGATTCAATCTGCGATTGAAGAAGTATCTGCTCAGTACAGCCTAGATCAGCATATGGCACCAGAAACAGAGCAGCTTTTACGCATCTATCGTCGCACGGAAGAAAAAGGAGAATTTCTTCATCCTTTTGTTAAAACACTGGAGGCGGTAGAGGGACAACGGTATCTGCAACGCAATAACGCAGAAGCTCCCACCAGTGAACTTTCCCGGCTTTTACATCCAGTGGGTGGATATCCATATCATCCGCAATATGAATGGAGCAGTGATTACGATATTATCTCTAGTATCCACCGAGCCGAGCGTCGCCTACCGGAATTGTTTTCTTGTGCGAATCAAACCTACCATAAATCCAATGCAACCTTCGAAAATTCACTGGCACGTGCCGCCGCCAACTTCACTTACCGTTCCATTGCACGGCAGTTTCTTCCGGATGACCAAGATTATGTAGGGTTAGCACCAGAGATTATTAATCGCGCAGCCGTGAAACATGAAAGGAATGACCCGGTATTCACTGCCGATCCGCAGGGAGCATATAATGCCAAACTTGCTGCTGAGCGCCCGCTTCTGGACGCTCAGCCCCCACAGGATGTCAATGTGCAATATTATAGCCGCAGACGCGCAGGCCTTCTCTACCGCGCTGCTGAAAGAATGGTAGGAAAATCTTTCTTTCCTAAAAGTGAATGCCTGATTCGGTTAAGCGATACGCCGGAAATTCCTGAGTCATTGGCAAGGGACGTTATCGCGACCGAATCCCGCCAAGGTAATGTTGTACGTCTTATTAACTCAGGAAGTGGTCAACACCGCAGATAGATTTTGCTTAACTAATTTTCTCTACATGACACGCCGTTTTGTCCAAACCACTGATTTAATTCTATGATTATTGGCGGCGCCTAAACATTGAGATCAAAGATCGCTTTGGAAATCCCATAGCGCCTCGTGAATAGTTTTTAGTACCATTGCAGGCAATCGATGAGCTTGTTGAGAAAATCAGAGATAATTCTATTTCTAATTATCGTTACAATGCTTCTATCGCATCTTTAGAGAAGTTCTAAACCGTACTATTTCGTATTAGCAAATCCCCGCAAATCCACCCCGTTTAATGGGGAAATTTGGGGGGGAATTTTGAATGGAAAATCCTAAGTCTTTGAAATATATGGCGACCCTACGGGACACGCCGAAATACAATAATACCCTGATTTTTAGCAGTAATAAATGGCGGCATTTTTAATGTACCAACAAAAGCACCAACAAATTCTGCCCTAATTTCGGGATTCCAACCGGTTCCAGTATTCAAAAAAGTTAGTTGAATCGGTGGTCACTTTTCTCAGATTTTATAGCATCAAATCTATACAAAATCTATACGCCCTCAGATTACATCTATACACCCTCAAAATACGTGATTCGCTAATGTAGCATCATCAGGAGATGTCGCATGGTCACACTTATTTATTTCATTTTAGGGCTCGCCTTTTTCGGGCTGACCGGCTGGATGACGCGGGGATTGAAGCGGCTGGCGGATAGCGACCGGAGGAGTGGCATATGATGCTGGGATATCTTATCGTCGGGGTCGTTGCGCTGGCGCTCCTCATTTACCTGGGCATCGCCCTCATCAAACCGGAGATTTTTCCATGAATGCGTTTTTCACCGCCAATGGCGTCACGCAGATTGCGTTTTACATGCTGGCGCTTACTCTGCTGGCAAGACCACTTGGCAGCTATATCGCGCGGGTCTACAATGGTGAGCGTGTATTCTTGAGCTTCCTGCTCTCGCCACTGGAGCGCGTTTTCTATGGGCTGGCGGGTATCGACGCTTCTCAGGAAATGCCGTGGCATCGCTATGCGGCGGCGGTCATCATCTCCTCCATCGGCGGCTTCGTGCTGCTTTTTGCCATCCTCTTGCTGCAGGATAGATTGCCTTTCAACCCGCAAGGGTTCGGTGCGCTCGATCCCGATTTGGCGTTCAGCACGGCTGTCAGCTTCGTCACCAATACCAACTGGCAGTCTTATGGTGGCGAGACCACGATGAGCTATTTCAGCCAGATGGTAGGGCTTACTGTGCAGAATTTCCTTTCTGCCTCGATGGGCATGGCAGTGCTGGCTGCGCTGGTGCGCGGGCTGGTGCGCCGGGAGTCGAAAACCCTCGGCAATTACTGGTCGGATGTAATACGCGGGATTGTCTATATCCTGATGCCATTATCGCTTCTCTGGGCGCTTGTTCTGGTCAGCCAGGGCGTTGTGCAGACCTTCGATGAATACCGCGAAGTGCAGTTACTGGAACCCATCGTCACGCAGAATGCGGAAACGGGTGCGGAAGAGATTGTTTCGACGCAGACGATTGCCATCGGCCCTGCCGCATCGCAGATCGCCATTAAACAATTGGGCACAAACGGGGGCGGGTTCTTCAGCGTAAACTCTGCGCATCCGCTGGAAAATCCGACGGCTTTATCAAATTTCCTCGAGCTGCTCGCCATCCTGCTGATTCCTGCGGCGCTGTGCTTTGCCTTTGGTGCGATGGTGCGGGATATGCGTCAGGGTTGGGCGGTCTATGCGGCGATGACGGTTATCTTCATTCCGCTGATGCTGGCGGGATACGCCACTGAACAATACGGGAATACGGCGCTGGCGGCAGCTGTCGATCAAGCCCCTTCCGATATGCAGGCGGGCGGCAACATGGAGGGCAAAGAGGCGCGTTTCGGCATTGCCAACTCCGCTTTGTGGATGGCGGCGACGACGGCGGCTTCCAACGGTTCAGTCAATTCAATGCATGATTCCTATACGCCCATCGGCGGTGGCATCGCGATGTTCTTCATACATTTCGGCGAGGTCATCTATGGCGGTGTCGGCTCCGGGCTATACGGCATGCTCATCTTCGCCATCATCACCGTATTCATCGCCGGGCTGATGGTCGGACGCACACCGGAATATCTGGGCAAGAAAATCCAAGCCTATGAAATCAAGGTCGCTTCCATCGCCATCCTCATCCCTTGCGCGATTATCCTGCTCGGCACTGCCGTGGCTTGCGTCAGTGAATTGGGGCTTTCGGGATTGCAGGAGCGCGGCGTGCATGGTTTCAGCGAAATGCTTTATGCGATGACCTCGGCAGGAGCCAATAACGGCAGCGCCTTTGGCGGGCTGACGGCGGATTCTTACTTTTACAATACCGCGCAAGGCTTGCTAATGCTTTTCGGGCGTTACTGGGTGATGATCCCGGCGCTGGCCATTGCCGGTTCGCTGGCGGCCAAGAAAACCGTGCCGGTTTCAGCGGGTACCTTGCCGACCCATACCCCGCTATTCGTACTGCTACTGGCTTCCGTGATCGTGCTGGTAGGCGTGTTGACATTCGTACCCGCACTTGCGCTCGGCCCGGTGGCCGAGTGGGCGATGATGCGGTGATTTTTCAGGAGAACCCTATGAACACTGTAACCTTACGCGCTGACTACCCTCTGGCTTGGAAAGAGGCGCTGCTCCAATCCTTCACACGGCTTACACTTCGCTATCAGGCACGTAATCCCGTGATGCTGGTAGTTTTCGTCGGTTCCATCGTCTGTACAGTTCTGCTGGGCTACAGTTTGTACCAACCCGGCGAGGAATCCGCACTGTTCATCGGCGCCATCTGCTTTTGGCTCTGGTTCACCGTGATATTCGCCAATTTCGCGGAAGCGGTGGCGGAGGGTAAAGGCAAGGCACAGGCCGATAGCTTAAAACAGGCGCGGAAGGAAATCATGGCGCGGCGGCTGCGCAGCGCAAAGAACCACGACCAGTTCGATTCGGTAGCGGCGGGCAGTCTGCGACACGGCGATGTAGTCATTATCGAAGCGGGCGAATTTATCCCGGCGGACGGTAAAGTCATCGAGGGGATTGCCACGGTCGACGAGAGCGCCATCACGGGAGAATCTGCGCCTGTTATCCGCGAATCGGGCGGTGACCGTGACGCGGTTACCGGTGGTACGCGCGTATTATCCGATTGGCTCATCGTTGAAGTTACGTCCGACCCCGGCGAGTCCTTCCTCGATAAAATGATCGGTCTCGTCGAGAGCGCCAAACGGCAGAAAACGCCCAACGAAATCGCGCTTTCAATCCTGCTGGCAGCCATGACCATCATCTTCCTGCTCGTCTGCGTTACGCTTGTGCCCTTCTCGATTTACAGCGTAAAGGAAGCGGGCGTCGGACAGATCATCAGCCTGCCGGTATTGATCGCCCTGCTTGTCTGCCTTATCCCAACTACCATCGGCGGGTTGCTTTCGGCCATTGGGATTTCAGGAATGCAGCGGTTACTCCGCGCCAATGTCATCGCAACTTCCGGCCGCGCGGTGGAAGCAGCGGGTGACGTCAACATACTGCTGCTCGACAAGACCGGCACGATTACGCTCGGCAACCGTCAGGCAGTCGCTTTTTATCCCGTGCGCGGTGTAACTGAAAAAGCGTTGGCCGAAGCGGTAGCGCTTTCTTCCATCGCCGACGATACGCCGGAGGGCAAAAGCATCGTGGCACTGGCGCGGGAGAAATACGGGGTCACACTGCCGGAAAGGTCCGTGCTGAAAGCGACCTTTATCCCCTTCAGCGCCGAGCAGCGCATCAGCGGGATCGTGGTCGATGATCGGCATATTATGAAGGGAGCCTGCGATGCGGTTGCCCAGTATGTAAAACTGAAGCAAGGCAGCGTACCCGAAGAAGCATTACATAAAGTAGAAGAGATTGCGCGCCAGGGCGGCACGCCGTTGCTGGTTTCCGAAGAAGGCAATGTGCTCGGTGTGGTGCATTTGAAAGATATCATCAAGCAAGGCATCAAGGCACGGCTCGCAGAACTCAGAGCGATGGGCATCAAGAGCGTGATGATTACCGGCGATAACCCCTTGACTGCTGCTGCTATCGCCACCGAAGCGGGAGTCGATGATTTCATTGCCGAGGCGACGCCGGAAACTAAGCTCAAGTATATCCGTAAGATGCAGGAAGGCGGCGAGTTGGTGGCGATGGTGGGTGACGGTACTAACGATGCACCCGCCCTGGCCCAGTCCGATGTTGCGGTGGCGATGAATAGCGGCACGCAGGCGGCCAAGGAAGCGGCCAACATGATCGACCTCGACTCCAACCCTACCAAGCTGATCGAGGTGGTGGAAATCGGCAAGCAATTACTGATGACGCGCGGCGCGCTGACCACCTTCAGCCTTGCCAACGACGTCGCCAAATATTTTGCTATCATCCCGGCGGCATTCGCGACGACCTATCCGGCGCTTGGCATCCTGAACGTTATGGGGTTAGCCTCGCCGCAAAGCGCCATTCTTTCCGCAGTGATTTTCAATGCGCTCATTATCGTGGCGTTGATACCGCTGGCGCTGAAAGGCGTGAAATACCGTGCCGTCGGCGCTTCCTCGCTGCTGCGCCGCCACGTGTTGATTTACGGGCTTGGTGGGGTCATCGTGCCTTTCGTGGGAATCAAAATAATCGATATGGCGCTGGCCGCATTTGGCCTAGCATAGGAGGAAATGATGCAACGTTTGATTCAATATATACGCCCGATGCTGGTGATGTTTATTTTCCTGACGCTTCTCTGCGGCGCGCTTTATCCGGCTATCGTTACGGTCGTCGCGCAGACGGCATTCCCGCTGCAAGCCAACGGCTCACTCATCGAACGCCATGGCAAGTCGGTCGGCTCCGCACTCATCGGCCAGTCCTTTACTAAGTCAGAATACCTCTGGGGCCGCCCGTCCGCTACGGCACCGGTTGCCTATAATGCAGCTGCATCAACCGGCTCCAACCTTTCCAATTCCAACAAGGATTTGCTGGATGCCATCAATGCACGGGTGGAAATGTTGCGCGCCACTGACCCTGCAAATACCGCCCCAATCCCGGTCGATCTGGTGACTGCATCCGGCAGCGGGCTTGACCCGCATATCAGCCCGGGGGCAGCGGATTATCAGGTGAACCGCATTGCAAAAGCACGGCAAATCTCTGAAGAAGCCGTGCGCGAAGTTATTGCAATCCATACCGATTCTCGCCTCTTCGGAATGCTGGGCGAACCAGTGGTAAATGTGCTAGAAGTGAATCTGGCATTGGATGGTATCCAAGCCGAAACCCCATAAGCGTCGCCCATGTGAATAACAGTCAACGCCCCGACCCTGATAGTCTTCTGAATATCGTAACCCGCGACAAGCAGGTTTCGGGACGGGGGGCGCTGAAGGTCTTTTTCGGGGCGTGTGCGGGTGTCGGCAAGACCTATGCGATGCTGAACGATGCCCGCCAGCGGTTGCAGGAAAACGTTGATGTGGTTATCGGTGTCGTTGAAACGCACGGACGCAGCGAGACTGCCAAACTTACCGAATCCCTGCCTGCAATCCCGAAGAAAAAAATTGCCCATCGCGGGGTCAGCGTCGAGGAGTTCGATATCGATGCGGCGCTGACTCGCCACCCCGGCCTTATCCTGATGGATGAGCTGGCGCATACCAACGCCCCCGGCTCGCGCCACCCTAAACGTTGGCAGGATGTAGAAGAGCTTCTGGCACGTGGAATCGACGTCTACACGACGCTTAATGTGCAGCATCTTGAAAGCCTGAATGACCTTGTGGCTAAATTCAGCGGTATTCAGGTGCGTGAGACCGTGCCGGATGCGTTCTTCGATACGGCCAATGAAATCGTGCTGGTTGACATCCCCACCGATGAAATTCTCAAGCGACTGAAAGAGGGAAAGGTATATCTTGCCGAAATTGCGCAAAAGCGTGCGTTAGAGCATTTCTTCAAAAAACGGAATCTTATCGCACTGCGGGAATTGGCGCTTCGCCGCACCGCAGAACGTGTGGATGCGCAAATGGATATGGAAAGCGGCAGCCAAGGTATCCGCGATGTAGCACTCTCTGACCGGCTGCTCGTCTGTATCGGTCATGACGCGCTTTCCACTCGGCTTATCCGTCATGCCAAGCGCATTGCAAACCGCATGAGAATCGCGTGGCACGTGGTTTACATCGAGACCGCGCGGCATCAGCATATCAACGAGGAAGCACGGCTGAATGCACAGCGTAATTTGCAGCTGGCCGAGAAAATGGGGGCGATAACTGCCACACTAAAAGGTGATCGTGCCGTGGATGAAATACTTGCTTACGCGTATTCTCACGGCATGACGCAGATTTTAGTGGGGAGACGCCTCAAGAATCCGTTGCGTGAGCTTATCTCCGGCTCTCTAGCGCAGGAACTCATCCTTCAGGCCAAGAATATCGAAATCAGTGTCATCACCGAAAACTCAGCGCCCATAAGGCTGCCTTCGTTTTTACCCCGCTATGTCGGAAGCCCTTCCGGTTTTGCAGTGGCTTTATTCGCCGTGGCCACCTCTACGCTTGCCGCTTGGCCTTTCAGGGAGACGGCGGATTCCGTTAATCTTGTCATGTTTTATTTGACAGCGATCGTGTTCGTGGCGGCGCGCTTCGGAACTGGCCCATCTATTATGGCTTCATTTTTGAGCGTCGCCGCGTTCAATTTCTTTTTCACTGAGCCATATTTCACCTTTCATGTCTTCGAGCCCGGCTATTACTTCACCTTCATCGTGATGCTGATCACCAGCATTGTCATCGGTTCGCTGGCCGCGCGGCTACGGCTTCAGGCACGCTTTTACCGTGAGAAGGAAGAGCAGCAGAGCAAGATGTATGCGCTGGCAAAGGCACTTTCTGCCGTGCGCAGCCATACAGCAATGGCGGAACTCAGCAGCCGTTATATCGGTGAAGTACTCGATGGGGTAGTCACCGTTTATTATCCCGATGTGTCGGGAACACTTGTAAATGACGCCTTAGGAACGGGTGATGACCTTCGTGAGAAGAGTGCCGCCCAATGGGCGTTCGACAACAAACAATTCGCCGGTAGTGGCACCGACACACTGCCGGGCGTGCAAGGGTTCTATATCCCACTGCTGGCTGAAAATAAGGCGCTAGGAGTGCTTGGCATCATTCCCTCCGATAAAACCGCGCTCAGCAACCATGATTCCCAGCTCATCGAAGCGTTCGCGACCATCGTCGCCTCCTCGCTGCTCCGCGCCAACAGTTCGGATGCCGCCGAGCAGAGGCGTGTCGAGGCGGAAGGCGAAAAACTGCGGAGCGTGATTCTTTCCTCACTTTCCCATGACCTGCGTACGCCGCTTGCTTCGATGGAAGGAGCGGCCAGCAGCATGCTGATGTCAGATGAACCTTTATCGGCAAATACCCGTCAGGCGATTACTTCCATCCAGGCGCAATGTGGGCGGCTGACGCGCATCGTCACCAACTTGCTTGATATTACCAAGCTGGAGCTTGGGCAGATGTCGCTTAATCGGCAGCCTTATTTCCTGGAGGAAGTCATCGGCGCGGCGCTCAGCCAGATTGACGCCTTACGTGAGCAACGGCAGATCGACACGGAGCTGGAGGCTACTGACCGACTTATCGAAATCGACGGTGTGCTCATTGAGCAAGTCTTCATCAACCTGCTGGAGAATGCTATCAAATTCACCCGCAAGAATGGGCGCATCACCATCCGGGTGGAAGACCACAAGCACGGGTTGCTTATATCGGTGGAAGATGACGGGCGGGGTATCCCCGATGCCATGCAGAAACGTATCTTTGACAAATTCACTTCATTCGATGAAACGCTCGGTACTGGTACGGGGCTGGGCCTCGCCATTTGTCATGCGGTGGTGACGCTGCATGGTGGCACGATCTGGGCGGATAATAATGCGCGTGGCGGAGCAACCATCTTCTTTACTCTGCCACATAACAAAACGGAGGCATCATGATTCCCATCCTCATTATCGAGGACGAAGCCGAAATCCGGCGTTTCCTTTCCTTTTCGCTGGAGAATAACGGTTACAAGCCCATTCTTGCGACTACCGGCAAGGAAGGCCTGCAACAAGTAATTGCCGCACGACCGGAAATGGTCATCCTCGACCTGGGGCTTCCCGACATGGATGGCCAAGAAGTAATCGCGCGCCTCCGTGAATGGAGCAGCCTGCCGATCATCGTGCTCTCGGCCCGAGAGCAGGAGCAGGAAAAGGTCAAGGCGCTGGAAAACGGCGCGGATGACTACCTCACTAAACCATTCGGCCTTGCCGAATTACTGGCACGCATCAAAGTCGCTCTCCGTCATGCACGCGTTGGCGAGATGGAGGCGGAGGTTTTTATTCAGGGAGACTTAAAGGTAGATCGTGCCAAGCGTATCGTAATGTTGAAAGAAGAAGAAGTGCATCTTACTCCGACGGAATATCAGCTCTTATCGTTGCTGGTGAAACATGCGGGAAAAGTTATCACCCACTCCCAGCTCCTCAAAGAAATCTGGGGCAAGCATACGCCGGAAAACACAAATTACCTCCGAATCCATATGCAGCATCTCCGGCAAAAACTGAAAGATAACCCGCTTAAACCCACTTATATCATTACCGAGCCTGGTATTGGCTATCGGTTAATCAGCGTGTTTAACTAGACTTTAGGGGTTGGTATGGCCGCTTGTAGGCACGATGTTAATCGATGTAATCCGTCACCAGCACATAGCTGGTGCTCCGGCCACCTTCCGGGTTTTGCGCGAGGATATTCCACTCCATCAATTCGCGGATGTCACGCAGTGCCGTATCCTGCGAACATTTGGCGAGCGCGGCATATTTTGAGGTGGTTAGTTTACCTTCCAATCCATCCATCAAGAGATTGAGGACTTTGCGCTGGCGATCCTGGACAGGGTGTTGATGGATGCGCTCCCACAACGTGGCTTTATGCAGCACATGTGAGATGGTGTCGCGTGCAGCATCGATAGCGCGGCCAAGGCATGACAAGAACCAGTGCAACCAAGGCGTAATATCCAGATTGCCTTTTTGGGCCGCCTCTAATTGATCGTAATATTCTTTCCGCTCTTTTTCGATGCGGGCGGACATACTGTAAAAACGCTGGGCACTCTTATCGGAACGCGCCAAAGCCATATCGGCAATCGCCCGGCCCATGCGGCCATTGCCGTCTTCAAATGGATGAATAGTCACAAACCATAGATGGGCAATCGCCGCTTTCATGACGCTATCGCCTGTTGTTTCTCCATTCAGCCATGCCAGATATTCCGTCATTTCATCCTCCAGCCGGTCGGCATGCGGCGCTTCAAAATGCACAGTTTCGCGACCCATTGGCCCGGATACCACCTGCATTGGGCCGGACTCCGGCGTGCGCCATGCACCCACCGTGATTTTGTTCATTCCACTGCGTCCTGTGGGAAACAACGCGGCGTGCCAGCCGAATAGGCGATCTTCGGTTAACGCGTTCTGATAATTCTGCGTGGCGTCTATCATCATTTCCACGATCCCTTCTACATCGCGGCTGACTGGAGCCGTGCCACCAATATCCACGCCTAGGCGCTTGGCAATGGACGAGCGTACCTGATGTGGATCAAGCGCTTCGCCTTCAATGGCGCTGGATGTCACCACATCACTGGTCAGAATTTCAAGACTGGCTTCGTTGCGTAAGGCAAAGCCCAAACTGCTCATGCGCCCGAGCAGCAACCCCTGCTTATGGCGCACGTCTGCCAACAGAGGAGCAAGTAGCCCCTGATCCCATGTAAAGCCCGGCCAGCCTTTAATCTCGTGAATATACACGCTTATCTCCGCACGTTATGCGGTGATTATAACATGTTTTCGCCGCATAGGTAGGAAATAGTGGGGATAAGCACAGATTCATCATAGGAAGTTACAGCGAAACAACCAGTTCGATTCCCGGTTTTGAAGGCCTAGAACTTACGCATTAAATTGTTGTATTATATGAATTTATTTCAATGCCCTACGGGACACGCCGAAGTGAAATAATATTTTGATTTATAATATTATATTATTGGCGGCAAATCCGATGTACCAACAAAAGCACCAACAACTATAAAAATGAGGGTTGAGTTGGCTCGTAGACTGTCTGGCTTGTAGTGATTTCAGATAATAAGGATTTTAGGCTAGCCTTGTTTGTAGAATTGCTCTTACGAAGTCTGGTAGCCCCCTTCTTTAACAACTCATCATTGCCTAGAGCTGTTCCCATATCCTCATATTCAGCAACATATAGCGGGCGGTGTAGGCGCAGGGTAGAACGCCCCGCTTCAATTGTGCCCCCCCTCTCTCCTGCCTCAATTACAATCATAGCATCACTTAATGCCACTATGATGTTGTTACGATCCATTGCGCGGTAAGCCTGCCAAACAGCGTTTGGAGGAAAATGACTGATGACAAGCACCCGCGACCAATCCCAAATATCTTTCAAATCGCGCTTGATTCGGAAATGCTCAATTCCTTCCGGCAGCACCATTACTGTATTTCCACCTGATTCAAGTGCGGCGCGGTGAGCCTGCATATCCACACCAGCCGCATAGCCCGAGATGACTGTTATGCCTTCTGCCGCAATTTGTGTGGCGCAATCTTCTGCCGTTTCTAGCCCTTTTGAGGAGGCATGACGCGAACCACAAAAACCCACAGCCTTATCTTCCAGAATGGAAAGGTTACCTTTATAGTAAATTGTTTGAGGTGCTTTGGAGCCGAGAACGACACACAACTTTTGAGGGTACAAATCCTCTTCTCGGTTAATCATATCATAACCGTCAAAGGAGGATAATTGACTGCTCAAAGCGTCCACATGCCTAATAGCTGCTATTGATTTCATTTTATTGTACTACCACAAAGTTAATAATTTGTCATTGATTACTACGGGTTTTTGTTATTGTAAGTGCCAGCACGTCAATTGCGCCTTTATCATAGAGCTCCGTCGCAATTGCATTCATAGTTGCACCGGAACGGTACAAATCGTCAAAAAGCAGTATTCTTTTCTCCTTCACTAGTGATTCCTCAACTAGATATAACCCTTCCAGCAGACTCACTCTTTTATCGGGGTCATAGATGTTTTTTAACTCAGACTCTTTACGAGTCTTTGTTATACAATCAACCAAAGGAATATCCTGACGTACAAGCAATCCTCGAACAGCGGCGCAGAATTAAAGACAAAACCCTGCAATTACGAAAGCATCTGTACTTCCAAAATAAGGCAGCTTACTTCTGGACTCATTTATGGGGAGCAGGTCACATCCCACGCGGCATTTTCCAGCCGTGCTCCAGATGGAGATCACGCGCCACAGATTGTAGATTTTTCTTGGAATAAAACCCAAGAGTTTTAGGGAATCTGTAGAAATCATATAATTAGCAATTAAATTTTATATTTAAGATCCGCTAGACTCTTGGCGGTAATATATAATTTTCCGTTAACTCGGAATTGTGCTAATTCCAATTTTCCGTCACCAGCATATTTGCGAATATTATTGGCAGTTGTCCCAAGGATTTTTGCGGCATCCCCAACTGTATAATAGCAAATTCCGTTTTTGACTGTCTTTTTGGGCAATGATGGCATGGGGTAAAATATACTCTGCCAAAAAGCTTAAGCCAACAATTTCAAAATTCTGCGTTATTAAAACCTCACATCCAAGCGCTTGTTCGTGTTTCAGGCACCCTCAGACGAAAGCTGCCATGCAGAAAGTAACAGGACATGGTTTATTGCGTAGGTTGATAGGAGACTGAAATGTCCATGCCCTATAAGATTATTCGGTGTGTAAGGTGCGACCAGACTTGGGGTTCAAACCGGATGTGGGGGTATTTCATTTATGTGCTCCCCGACCAAAAAAGGGTTTTTATCGACCGTGAGTTAGCATGGTGTAAGGAATGCTCGTGTTTCCGACCTGTCGAAATTATCCCCTCTGAAGAGGAAATCATTTCCCATTATCATTCAGAGAAAATTTGTATCTTCGAGACTCACAATATACCCTATAAGGGAAGAAGGCTCGTTCACCTTATTTCATGGGATTTGTTGGATGTTATTTTCAAACTGTTGAAACTGCGGTTGGAAACATCATCAATAAAACGATGGCGTCGAATGCGTACAGCTCCTCCCCGCTGCCTCGAATGCAGTTCTACACATGTGATTCATACAGATTACAATCCTGTTCAGAGCACCCCCTACTCCATGACTTTTTCTCACCCAGATTGCGGTGGCAGATTGAAGGTAGTAGATAGCGACATCAGGATTATTTCTGGCCATGCTAAAAAATTTTATGATGTGAACGGAATTCGGCAGAAAGACTAGCCTTTTTCAAAACCATCCAAATATTCTGAGCGGTGTTCCAATTCTTACAAATAAATTTACCCTCCATATGTTCCGCCCCAGCCGTCGAATGATCCGGCCCGTGTGTTCTTTTTGGACTTTAACGCCTTCTAGGCCACTGAGAGATAGCGTCTAGACTTATAGCTTTGCTTCCAAACGCCTCAGGATGCTAAGAACGTCTTCCTCCTGCTCCTTCTTGCCCAATCCCTTAATGATCTCACACTGCTTACGCGGGTCAATGTAGCCATAGCTCCCGAAGGTAGTGAGGACGCTCTCATGGCCGATATTCTGGCTCCATGCTTTGAAGTCCTCAGGGGTCTTGCAATAGGTCTGGGCGAGGTGTCCTAATGTGTGACGCAAGGAATGGGGGTTGAAGTAGGGAAGTCCTGCACCCTCAAAGGCCTGCCGAAATATCTTACAGATGGGAGTGGTGGTATTCCAGTGTTCCCGGCTCAGACCGTTGGCTCGGAAGCCGCTCGTTGCATCAGGCTTTACATCCGTTTTTGGGAACAGGGGGTCATCCGGGCCGAAGAGCATTTCCTTCGTCAGATAGTCCACCCACTCTAGCAAGATACTTTCTATTATCTCCCCAACCGGGAAGAAGCCTGTGATGATGGTCTTGCTGCGCTTGGTCTTCACCTCATCGGGGTATTGGGTCACCAATCCGTGGTGGGTGTCCAGGTGCTTTAGCTTCAGGGAAATGATGGCACTATCCCGCGCACCGGAAAGGATGGCTAAGGCCATGACTGCACGGTCACGCTTCTGGATGTCCGTTTGCGCAGGCATGGCTAGAATGGCGGCGCGTACCTGCTCCAATGAAGGATATGGGCGGAGTTTCCGGCTTTGGGCGATGCGTTTGTCCTTGTCCGTCAGGTTGAAATATGCGGTCTGATATACGAGCAGGTCGTCCAGTATCTCTCTCATCTGCTCTGACGGCTGGCTCAGGTCGTCCAGCACTGGCAGGGCGATTATCTGTTGCGGGGGCATCTGCATCGGAATCTCCCCTAGAGCGAACTGGTACGGCTCCGTCTCCAGCAACCACTGGGGCCACGTCATCGGCTCGGGGGGTAGGAACGCCTGACTCGACGCTTGGCTCAGATACTCGTTTAGCACTTCCGCCATCTCTCTTCGCACGCTGCGGGAGATTATCACTGCCAGCCGCCCCTCCATCTGGTTCAGATACCGCTGTTTGTACACCGGTTCCTTGTGTGAACTCAGGTTGGCGTATATCGCCAGTGGCGACCGCAGGTGAGGATGCAGCTTCTTGTACGTTACGAGACAACCGAATATCACGTTTTCTTTGATTTATCTAGTGTTTTTGGATGAATTTGGACGTAGCTGTCCTGTAAAACTGGCGACCTTCTGGCTATGCCACTCGCGGCCAATACTTTCAAAGCTGTTATCGTGATTGGCTTGCAACTCCAGCTTGGCCAATTTTTTTTGGGTGGAAGGGTCTTTGCCGGCATCAATCAACTTTTTGGCTTCGTCGCGCTTATCGCGGGCTTCAGCGAGCGTAACACGGGGATAGATGCCCAATGCCAGCGTCTTTTGCGTTCCCAGAAAGCGGTAATTCATTCGCCAATACTTGCCAGTTTTCTTGAGGTGCAGGAATAACCCACCACCATCGGAAAGCTTATTTCCTGTGCCTTTGGGGTTATATTTGGCGTTCTTGCATTGGGTGTTATTAAGCTTCATTGTTGGTACTTTTCCCTTCCGAAGCAAAAATACCAACAAAAAGTACCAACAAACTCATGGATGTTGTTAGACGACGCTGGACGCTTCTGGAGCATTATTACCAGCGTTGTGTTGAAGAATCTAGCTTTTTTGGATTGGCTTGGACGCAATTGTCCTGTAAATTGGCGACCCCTACGGGAATCGAACCCGTGTCCTCACCGTGAAAGGGTGATGTCCTAACCGCTAGACGAAGGGGTCGCAGGACTGGAAAATTGAGGGCGTAATATTGTTGGGAAGGGGCGTTAAGTCAATAGGTAATTGTGACTTTATCGCGCCTGTGTTTCCGGCTACAACGAAGATGGCCCACAGGCCTGGCTCAACCAATAATTGTTTATTTATCATAAAGATAAGGAGTTTTCATGCCCATCGTTCAAATTCACCTGCTGGAAGGCCGGGATGACGAAAAGAAGCGCGCACTCGTCGCGGAAGTGACCAAAGCGGTCTGTTCCACGCTCGGCGCACCGCCTGAGAAGGTGCGGATCATCCTCTCCGAAATGGCCGAGAACCACTATGCGATCGGCGGGGTATTGACCAAGGATACTAAGAAGTAATCATCCGGCGAGCGCACCGTCTTCCACATGGAACGTCACGCGGCGGACGCCTTGCCATTCGTCGGCTTTGAGGGTTCCGGCGAGGTGGACGGGGCGGTTGTTTGCGGTGAGGAGGAAGTCGCCCAGCTTCTGGCCGATGGAGCGGAAGGCGACGGCGCGCACCCACGGGCCTTTTTGTTCGCTGTCGGCGAGTTTGAACATCAGGTGATTCTCTCCGGCTTGTTTGAGATCGACGATGCGCGCGGAAGCGACGGCGAGTTTCGGGGCGGGGTTGCCGACGCCATACGGGGCGGCGCGCTCCATTTCTTCGGCGAGGGATAATTGTAGTCCGCCGACGCGTACGACAGCATCAATGGATAGATGGCGGTCGGCGAGGAAGTCAGATGCGCCTTTTTCTAATCGTGCTTCGAGGAAATCATGCAGCTGGGAAATTTTATCGGTGGCGACGGTGAAGCCCGCGGCCATCGCGTGGCCGCCGCCAGCGATGAGTAACCCGGATTCGCGCGCAGAGATGACGGCTGCGCCGAAATCGACACCGGGGACGGAGCGGGCGCTGGCTTTGGCTTTGTCGCCGGAGATGCTGAGAACGGCGACGGGGCGCTCGAAGCGTTCCTTGAGGCGACCGGCGATGATGCCGATGACGCCTTCATGCCAGCCTTCCTTACCGACCAGTAAGATGGAGCGGTTGGATTGGCGTTCTGCGATCTCGATGGCTTCTTCCAATGCCAGGCCTTCGATGGCTTTGCGTTCCTCGTTATAGCGTTCGAGTTCGAGGGCGATGGCGCGGGCTTCTTCTTCGTCTTGCGTCATGAGCAGACGGGAGCCCAAATGCGCGCGACCGACGCGACCTCCGGCATTGATGCGGGGGCCAAGGAGGAAACCGAGATGGTAGGTCGCGGCTGCACCATCCATGCGGGCGGAGTCAGCGAGGACGCGGAGACCGAGATTCTGGCGTTGGCTGAGGACTTTTAGGCCTTGGCAGACGAAGGCGCGGTTGAGGCCGGTGAGTGGGACAACATCGCAGACAGTGCCGAGGGCGACAAGGTCGATGTAATGGAGGAGGTTGGGTTCGGCGATTGGTTTTCCCTCTCCCTCGGGTAAAGGGTTAGGGTGAGGGTCTTTCTGTGCATCTCCCTCACCCGAAACAGCAGTGCTGTTTCGACCTCTCCCGGTGGGAGAGGTGAAGAAGTTGGCGTCGCGGAGGTTTTTGTTGAGGGCGACTAGGGTGAGGAAGGTGACGCCGACGGCGGCGAGTGTGCCGCAGGGGGATGTTTCGTCGAGGCGGTTGGGGTTGACGATGGCGACGGCGCGGGGGTGTTTGGCGGCGCCTGTATGGTGGTCGAGGACGATGATCTCCATCCCCTCCTCCGCGGCTTGCTCCAGAGGTTCATAGGCCACCGTGCCGCAATCGACGGTGATGATGAGCGTGCAGCCTTTTTCTTTGAGCGCGCGGAAGCCTTCTATGTTGGGACCGTAGCCTTCCTTCTGGCGGTCGGGGATGTAGATGTGCGACGCGATGCCGATGGAGTCGAAGTAGCAGGCGAGGAGTGCGGAGGATGTTGCGCCATCGACGTCATAATCGCCGAAGATGCCGATGCACTCGTCTTGCTGGACCGCAATGGAAAGGCGTGCAGTGGCCTTGTCCATATCCTTGAGGTGGAAGGGGTCGGGCAGGTAATGGCGCAAAGAGGGAGCGAAATAATGCTCGACGCTCTCCAGCGTGACGCCACGGCCTAATGCGATGCGGGCGAGTATTTCGGAAAGGCCGCGCTGTTGTTGCAGGAGGAGCACCTGCCGCTCATCCGGCTGGCGGTAGCGCCAGTGTGCACCCAGTGTGGAATGTTCGACATCCAGAACCGTGGCGTACGGTGTCTGTTTGCTCGAAGGCTGCATCAGTCGATGACCGTGATGGGGTGGTATGGAGCGATAGCAGCGAGGATATCCTCGTCCGTTTTATCCGCGTCGAGGAAGCGCAAGATGATCTGTTTGCGGAAGAAGAGTTTTTGTTTGGTGTTCAGGCGTTCTTGCACGGGGATGACGACGAGCGCCATATAGCGCGTCTTAAAATCGGGCGTGTAGACCATGCGTTTTTCAATGCTGGCGATGGCGGGCCAGGGCAGGGATTGTTTCATGCGCGCAAGGTGCATGCCTTCGGGGGCGATGCTGCATAGGAACATCTTTGCGAAACCGAATTGCATGACAAGGCCGAGGGAGACCATGCAGAGCATTCCGAGCTGCAACAAATGCTGCAATTGTTCGGCGCCGAACATCCATGCGAAAGTCTGACCGATGGCGAAGATGCCGCTGGCCATCAGCAGCTTCTCCACCATGTCGAGCGGGCGGGTGTTGACTTCGATTTTGAGCGTTCCGGGGATAGATTCAGGCATCACAGCGCACTGGTATCGACCCAGGTCTTGCGACTAAAATTATGTTCGGCTTCGATGGTGCGAACGGTGCCGGTTTTCGAGCGCATGACGATGGAGTGTGTACGTGCGCCATCGGCGAATCGCTCGACGCCTTTCAGCATGGAACCGTTGGTGACGCCGGAGGCTGCGAACATCACATCGCCGTGTGCCATTTCGAGCAGGCTGAATTTCTTGTCAGGGTCTTCGAGGCCCATGCGGCGGGCGCGTTCGCGTTCGGATTCTTCGGCGAAGAGGAGACGGCCCTGCATCTGGCCGCCGATGCAGCGGAGCGCCGCAGCCGCGAGAACGCCTTCCGGTGCGCCGCCGATGCCCATATACATATCGACGCCCGTGCCGGGTTGTGAGGCGGCGATGACGCCTGCGACGTCCCCGTCCTGTATCAGTTGGATGCGCGCGCCTGCTTTGCGGACGTCGGCGATCATCTGTTCATGACGCGTGCGGTCGAGGATGACAACCATCAAATCGGAGATGTCGCATTTTTTGGCTTTGGCGAGGTTTTTCAGATTCTCTTCCGTGGTGGCGTCGAGGTCAATGACGCCTTCGGGGAGGCCGCCGCCGACAGCAATTTTATTCATGTAGACGTCCGGCGCATGGAGGAACCCACCCTCCTCCGCCATGGCGATGACGGCAAGTGAGTTGGGGCCACCGGTGGCGCAGATGGTCGTGCCTTCCAACGGGTCTAACGCGATGTCGATTTTCGGGCCCTGGCCCGTGCCGACTTTTTCGCCGATATAGAGCATCGGCGCTTTGTCGCGCTCACCTTCGCCGATCACGACCGTGCCGTCGATCATCAGGCCGTTCAGCGCTTCGCGCATGGCGTTGACGGCAGCCTGGTCAGCCGCGTGGTTATCGCCAAGGCCCGTCCAGCGCGAGGCGGCAAGTGCCGCCGCTTCGGTGACGCGGACGGCTTCGAGCGCGAAGTTGCGGTCCATCTTGAAATGTTGCGGGAAGTCCGCGTGTGCTGCGAGTGACATTATATACTCTCCATCCGGATACGTTGTGGGGGTTCGATGACGCTCTTCAGCGCCGATAATTGTTCGAGGGCGTTCTGCATTTTGGCTTCTGCCGTACGGTGCGTGGTGATAACGATATTGACGGGCGCGTCCGGTTTGCTCTCATGCTGGATGAGGGAGGAGACGGAGATGCCGGAATCCTTGAAAACGGTGGCGACATCGGCGAGTACGCCGGGGCGGTCATAGACGCCGAGGCGTAAATAATAGCTGGTCTGCACTTCCTGAATGGGAGAGAAGCGCGGGTCGCGGATGGATTTGAGCGCGATGTTCAGCGGCGGGATAAACGTGCCGCGTGCGATGTCGATCAAATCAGCGACGACGGAGGATGCCGTCGGCCCCTCGCCCGCGCCGCGTCCTTCGATGAAGATGCGGCCCACATGGTCGCCTTCGATCTGGATGGCGTTGTAGGCGTCATCGACGAGAGCAAGCGGTGAGGTGTTCGATACCATGCAGGGGTGGACGCGTTGATCGATCTCACCGTCCTTCAATGATGTAATGCCGAGGAGCTTGATGGTGTAGCCGAGTTCTTTTGCATACGCGATGTCTTCCGAGGTGATGCCGCGGATGCCTTCGACATGCAATGTCGTCAAGTCAGGTGCGAAACCGAAGGCGAGGCTGGCGAGGATAGCAAGTTTATGCGCAGCGTCGAGACCGTCGATATCGAAGCTGGGGTCTGCCTCAGCGTAGCCTTTGGCTTGCGCTTCTTTCAGCACGTCCTCAAAATCACGGCCTGATTTTGCCATGGTGGAGAGAATGTAATTCGATGTGCCGTTCAGGATGCCTGCGACGCGGCTGAACTGGTTAGCGGCAAGTCCTTCGCGCAGCATTTTGATGACTGGGATACCGCCTGCAACGGCGGCCTCGAATGCTAAGGGGACGTTGTGTAATTCGGCGAGTGTCGCCAGAGATTTTCCGTGATGGGCGAGCAGTGCCTTGTTGGCGGTGACGACGGGTTTTCCCTTGTTTAATGCGGCTTCGACGAGGGTACGGGCGACGCCTTCGGAACCGCCGATGAGTTCGACGATGATATCGACCTCGTCCATCTCGACTATCGCCAGCGGGTCTTCCAGCCAGCTTATGCCTTCGAGCGAGAGGCCGCGATCACGCGATTTATCTCGCGCGGAGACGGCAACGACGCGAATGTCTTTTCCGCAGCGGTCGCGGATCAGGTCACGATTCTGCGCCAGCAATTTGAATACGCCACCGCCGACCGTTCCCAGCCCCGCGATACCGATGCGGAGTTCGTTACTCATGCGGCTTGCTCACGGTATTCGTGGATATTCTTCTCAGCGTCCTCTTTCAGGAAATCCTTGATGTTGCGGATGGACTGGCGGAGGCGGTGCTGGTTTTCGACCAGCGCGATGCGCACATGCCCGTCGCCATATTCCCCGAAGCCGATACCGGGCGCGACGGCGACTTCCGCTTTATCGAGCAACAGTTGCGAGAAGCCGAGGGAGCCGAGTTCCTTATATTGGTCAGGGATAGGAGCCCAGATGAACATGCTGGCTTCTGGCGACGGTACATTCCAGCCGGAATCGTTCAGGCCTTTGACGAGGATGTCGCGGCGGTTTTTATACTTCTGGCGGATGTCAGCGACGCAATCCTGCGGGCCGTTCAACGCAAAGGCGGATGCGACCTGGATGGGGGTAAACGCACCGTAATCTAAGTAGGATTTGATGCGGGTGAGCGCTTTCACCAGCTTCTGATTTCCGGCCGCGAAACCGACGCGCCAACCGGCCATGTTGTAAGTCTTGCTCATGGTGGTGAATTCGATGGCGATGTCTTTTGCGCCGGGTATTTGCAAGATAGATGGCGGTGGGGTCTCACCGAAATAGATTTCGCAGTAGGCGAGATCGGAGAGAATCCAGATGCCGTGCTTGCGGCAGATGTCGACGGCTTTTTCGTAGAAGGCCAAGTCCACCACTTCCGTCGTCGGGTTACAAGGGTAATTCAGAATCAACGCAATCGGCTTCGGCGTGCAATGCTTGATGGCGCGTTGCAGCTGGGTGAAGAAATCGAATTCCGGGGCTTTCGGTAGATGCCAGATGGATGCGCCCGCGATGATGGAGCCGTAGGGATGAATAGGATAGCTTGGGTTCGGAACCATGACAACGTCACCAGGGGCGGTGATGGCTTGGGCGAGGTTGGCGAGGCCTTCCTTGGAACCGAGGGTGACGATGGCTTCTTTGTCGTAATCCAGCTCGACGCCGAAACGGCGCAGGTAGTAGCCGCACAGGGCTTTACGCAGACCGGGGATACCGCGCGACACGGAATAGCGGCTGGCCTTGGGGTCCATCACCACTTCTTTGAGTTTCTCGATGATGTGCGGCGGGGTCGGTGAGTCGGGGTTGCCCATGCCAAGGTCGATGATGTCGCGGCCTTCGGCGCGGAACTTCGCTTTCTTGGAATTTACTTCCGCGAACACATAAGGCGGCAAGCGCCGGATACGATAAAATTCATCCCCGTCAGCCATGATACGTCTACTTCTGTCTAGTTGTGGCGATAGGTCATGCCCGCCGACGCTCCGCGACGATTAGCATAACGGCTTTGCGGCAAGGAGAGGCGGCTTTCAGCCATCCCTGACGGCGGCACGAGGCGGATAGGCGCGAGGCCGTCCGCCGGTGCATTATATATATCCTCCTCCGACGCTGCCATGGGCACGGGCGTCACAGGGAGATTCTCCGCCGGTTCTTCAGGAACGCGGAAGGCGTTGATCGGCGTCGCCGGAACAGAAACGGGCGCGGGCGCTAAATCCATCGGCGCGGCGGGCATCGGGGTGATGGGAGCGGGTGCAGTGGTTGCCATCTCGACAGGCTGCGGCGCGATGGGGGCAACGGGTGCAGGTGCTACAGGAGCGACTTCAGCCGGGGCAGGCAAGGATGCCGTCTGCGGTTGCTCCAGTGGCGCGGAGGAAATCTGCTGCTGTGCAGGAACGGGAGCTGGTTCATAAGTAGCAATAGACGCTTGTTCGGCTTCGGCCTGCAATGCCTTGTGGAGTTCGTCCACCGCTTGCTTGTTAGTGGCGGCTTCCGTTTGTTGGGCAGCACCTTCCTGCGCCACATCGGCGAAGGCTTGCTTGGTGGTAGCGGCATTGTTCTTCACATCCGTCGGCACGGCGGGGACGGAGGAGAGTTTGGGATAGCTATCCGCATCCGCTTTGGACGCAGGATCTTCTGACCATGAAGGGCTGGCTTGCGTAGGCGCAGCTTCCACAGATGCAGAGGCCACGGGTATTGGCTGGGATTCAATGGACGCGACGGGAGCGGACTCTTCGGTCACTGCTGGAAGGGAATCGAAGGAATCGAGCGCGCCTTCAAACTGGCCTTGCGTATCCTGCATCGCCAGAGGGCGGCGGCGTGTTTCGGCTTCAGCGAGCGGAGAATCGGGAGCGGCTGCAGCTGGCGCATTCGCTTCCTGCATCGCTGCCATAGCCTCCTGCATCTCAGGCGACATCTCCGCCGGGGTGGGGGGTGGTGCGTCGTTACCCGCCATCACTGGCTCCGGCAGCGGTTCCATCATGCCCTGTTGCGCTTCTTCCAGCGCCTGAATATCTTCCGGGGAAGGATATTGCGTGGTGTAGCGTTCCGTCTCCTCGAACTGGTGCAGCGCGATCGTGTTCGGGCCTTCGCCGCCCGGGTTCAGGATGGGAGCTTTTTTCGGTCCGACGACGGTATTGTACCGCGGTGGCGGCTCATTGAAGATATCGCACGCGGTGACGCCGAAGACCAGCACGGAGAGCAGCGCAGGACCAATACAGGAAGAGAGGAGGGAATGTTTCATAGCGTTTCAGGTGTAATATGGCATCTGCCATTTGTCTAGCCCCATTTCAGCGCGCAAACTAAGGCGAATCGGTTGAATTTTCTTGTTTTCATCAA
Organism: Rickettsiales bacterium; assembly: GCA_041749475.1. GTDB lineage: Bacteria > Pseudomonadota > Alphaproteobacteria > Rickettsiales > UBA998 > JBGTBD01. The sequence goes on along the minus strand of JBGTBD010000057.1, from coordinate 16,786 downwards.
AAATATATTCAATAAGAATGGGCTAACCCCGAGAACCCAATAGCCATGCGCGCCAGCCCAGAAGAAAAACCGCTTCCGCTCAAGCACGATCCCTTCGTCTTCGCCAATAACATGGCGCTGGCGGCGCAGGAGTGGCAGTTGATATTGCAGGAGGTGATGCGCTTCAAGCTGAGCCGCGAGCATATCTATGATGAGCATGACGCGCTATTCGTCAGCAAAGCCTTCTTCGACGCGCTGGCGACGCTGATCTCCGACCCCAAGAAGGTGATGGACCTGAATTACGGGCTGTTGCAGGATTCGATGGAGCTGTTCAAACAGTCCTCGCGCAAATTCCTCGGTAAAGATAACAGCCCCATCGCCGCACCGACGACGCGCGACCGCCGCTTCCGTGACGAGGCATGGCAGAGTAGCGGTATCTATGATTTCATCAAGCAAGCCTATCTCCTAAACTCACGTTGGGTGCAGGAGGTCATGCATGAGGCGGGATCGCTCGACCCTTCCATCGCCAAAAAAGTCGATTTCTATACCAAGCAGGTGGTGGACGCGATGGCTCCCAGCAATTTCTTGCTCACCAACCCGGAAGTGATGCGCGAGACATTGGAGAGCAACGGCGAGAATCTCGTCAAAGGGCTCCGCAACATGCGCGAGGATATCGAGCGCGGCAAAGGCAAGCTATTCGTGCGGCAGACGGATGAATCGGCATTCCAGATCGGAAAAGATTTGGCGACGACACCGGGGAAGGTCATTTTCCAAAATGATCTAATGCAGCTCATCCAATATACGCCAACGACCAAGGAAGTGTTCAAGACCCCCCTCCTCATCATCCCCGCATGGATCAATAAATTCTATATCCTTGACTTGCAGAAAGAGAACTCACTGGTGCGCTGGCTGGTGGAGCAAGGGCATACGGTATTCATGATCTCATGGATCAATCCGGATGAGAGGCTGATCAACAAGACGTTCGAGAATTATCTGGAAGAAGGCCCGCTTGCGGCGCTCGACGCTATCGAACAGGCGACAGGTGAGACATCGGTCGCTGCCATGGGTTATTGCCTCGGCGGGACACTGCTTTCCATCGCGATGGCGTGGCTGGCGATGCGCGGGCATGAAGATCGCATCACCTCCGCGACGTTTCTCACCACCATGCTCGACTTCACTGAGGCGGGCGAGCTTTCCGTATTCATCGACGACCAACAGCTTGACACGCTGGAGAAAAAGATGGGCGAGAAAGGGTATCTCGACGCAGGCGATATGTCGGCGACGTTCAGTATGCTGCGCGCCAATGATCTCATCTGGTCGTTCGCGATTAATAATTACCTGTTGGGTAAAGACCCCTTCCCGTTCGATTTGCTCTACTGGAATTCGGACGCGACGCGAATGCCCGCCGCGATGCACAGCTTCTACCTGCGCAATATGTATCAGAATAATCAGCTCATCAAACCGGGTGGCATCTCGCTGCTCAATGAGAAAATCGAACTGCGGCGTATCGAATGTCCGACCTATATCCTCTCCTGCCGCGAAGATCATATCGCGCCGTGGCAATCGACCTATGCAGCAACGCAGATTTTTAAAGGCGATGTGACGTTCACGCTCTCGGCTTCGGGGCATATCGCCGGGGTGGTGAACCCTCCGGCGAAGAAGAAATACTGTTTCTGGAGCGGACACTCCCGCCAGCTTCCCGCCTCCCCGCAAGCATGGCTCGATAAAGCCAAGGAATCCGAAGGATCGTGGTGGCCACACTGGCACGCATGGCAGGCGAAATTAGCAGGTAAGAAAGTTCCCGCACGCACGCCGGGTAAGGGGAAACTCCCCGTCATCGAACCCGCGCCGGGTAGCTACGTGAAAGTGAAATCCTGAGTTTTTTTAAATTTCTGTCATTGCGAGCGAAGCGAAGCAATCCATCACGCATCAGGCATAGAGAGTATGGATTGCCGCGTCGGCTGCGCCTCCTCGCAATGACGAGATGGTACAATTAAGCAGCTCGCTTAATGGATGCGGCCAAGGCCGGGGAGTGCGGATTCGGCGGCGATGCGATCCTGAAAATTGCCTGCGGGCGGCATCGCACCGTAGCGTTCCACGAACGTCTTCACGGCAGGGTGCTGTAGCATCTCCTCCGTCGTCGGGTAGACCGATTGCGCGATATCGTGCTTCACTGAAATACCCGCCGTGTTGACATGGTCGATGGCGGGCGGGCGTTCGCGGCCCGGCATCATGCCCTTGAATATCTCAACCAGATCGCGTTCGTCACAACGTTCGGTTCCGCATTTTTTCTCGACGCCTGAGCGGCGGCCATCGAGAATAAAGGCCAGTTCGTTGCCGTGGATGCGCTTTTCGTTCAGCGCCTGCGTAATCTCTTTTACATGGTAGACAGGGTCGGCCAGTTCCATCACATAGGCGCGTTCGCGTTCGTGCAATGTATCATACGGCGCCCCGAAGCGGGCTTCCACCGCTTTAGCCAGAGACTGATCGGCCTGCACGAAGAGGTTCAGCGTGTCGTATTCACTTACCTTCTGTCCGGTGCGGACGGCGCGTTTGATGTCCTGAATGTGCTGGTACATCGTCGGTTTGTTGAGACCGAGCACATATTCGCCCCCGGCATAGACGGCGTTATCGACCGTGAAGGTGATGGCCCCTGCGGCGAGGGAGGAGACCATGCGCGTTCCCGTATCGAGACTGACCCCTAACGTCTGACTTGCCATTGCACCTGCGTTGGTGAAAACGTCGCCCAGCATCTCGGGGAACAGGACGAGGACGGCGGCCCCGGCGACAATCCCGCCGATAATATGGGAGGCGATGGAGAGTGTGCGGCGGAGCGAGATATTGTCCCAGCGTTCATCGAGGACGCGATTTAGCGGCATCCCGTCGCGGCGGCTGCCATTGGCGACCAGTTCGAGGTCGTCCACCGTGATGTCCTTGGGATCCTTGCCCAAGGTCGCGGATAATTCATTGCGGTAGGAGTTGGTGGTGCGCTGGCGGCGGTAATTGGCTTCGCGCTGGCTAAGGTAGGACGCCATCCCCAACCCCAGCGGCAGGGCGATGGCCGGGGCGACGATGGGATTGACCCCCGCCAGACCGATGGCAGCTAACATACTGATTGCCGCCACGCCGCGTCCCGTCAGCCAGAGGCCGATATAGGTCAGGTTATGTTTCAGGTCTTCCCACATGGTGCGCGCAAAATACTCCAATGATAATTTTAACGCGATTGCGGGGCTTAGTGTATGAAGTTTTGGTGACAGTAAATAGAATCAAACCTTTGATTCTATTTGCCTTTTATGCGTTCACGCGTCACGCAAGCTTACGCCGAATGGTCGGCGGGCTTGCGGTTGCAAGCCAAAGGGGGCGGGCAATTATCAGGCATTCCTATATTCCTGTCCCAATTCTACATAGTTTTGTGCGGAGATAGGAATGAAGGCTTTCTCGTCCTCTTTCAATGGCCTGAAGAGTTTCGCCGGGTTCCCGGCCCAGAGTTCGCCGCTGGGGATGTTCTTGCCCGGGGTGAGGAGCGCTCCCGCCGCCAGCATCGCCCCGGAGGAAACCACGGCATGATCCATCACCACCGCGCCCATGCCGATGAAGCAATCATCCTCCAATATGCAGGCATGGAGAATAGCCTTATGGCCGATGGTGATGCCGGAACCGATGACGGTCGGCCCCGTCCCGCGCGTGACGTGCACGATGGTGCCGTCCTGAATGTTGGTGCGCGCGCCGATGCGGATGGTATTGACGTCCCCCCGGATGACGCAGCCGAACCAGATAGTGCTTAAAGGCCCGACCTCCACATCCCCGATGATGACCGCACCGGGAGCGATGAATGCGTCCGGTGCGATGCGCGGGGTGATGCCTTTGTAGGGGAGCAATAAAGCCATAAAATATTTCATGAGAAAAAAGAGGTTAGTATGCCCAATTACCCGATATGCCTTCCAATCGGTTGAGCTAAGTAACCCTCTATCCACTTTACGGTTTCATCACCTTTTGCAGGATCTGTTACCAACTCGTGATCTGCTCTGGTTTTTATATATTCCGTCACTTTTTCAGCAACCTCTGGATTTAAGCTTTTGATGTTTGCATATGCGGCTTTTATATCATTTATTTGACGTATAAAAATACCCAATTCTTCTTCGGATGCAAATCCGGCTATTCCATCCGTATGCGTTTGTAGATTATCATTGATAATCCTGATTTGATTAATTGGAACTTCTTTCTCAGGATTAAGTATATCGAGTTTCTTGTAACAATATACTTTGAGAGGATGTTCCGATCTTTGTATAGATTGTTTATCATAGACTCCTGTTATATCGGACAAAGAGTTATCTATCGCATGGATTAAATCTAATATAGGTCTGTGCTGAAGGAATTGATTTTCCATAGCGCTTAATAATTCTTCTGCATGCGGAATGGAGGCTGCTGCACGAAATGCGCCCGATGTAGCATCTTCAACGACTGCTGGCTTAATAGGCAGGTCATAACCAGCACCCGTTAGTATGTCAAATGCACCTATTCCACTTTTTAGAACACTTAAGTCAATCCCGTCTTTTGCTGTTTGTAGTGCTATTTCACGCGTGCGATATGATTTGGAATCTTTAAACGGATGTATTCCATCATTGATTAGATAATCTCCAAATAACTTCCAAAAATTACGCCGCCCAGGAGACAAAGACACCTCAAAATGACGACTAGCCGAATTACCTATTTTTCTCTCTTGGGCTTCGTCACACGCGCTACCCACCATTTCTTTTATTGTATCTGGGGCTATACTGGAGTTTAACGCCCTAATAACTGCATTTCTGAGTTCCTCAAGAATTTCTTCTTGGTCACGGGTGAGGCGTTGTGGATTGTCATTCATATATATCTCCATTTTCAATGGTAATATAGAGTACTCCAAAACGGGGCAAAAGTTTATTTTTATTAATCTTTTGTTACACGCTTAGAAACTTCATCTCATATTATGGAAATATCGGCGCTCCCATCAGGGCCGTCGTTTCCTCGAAACCAAACATCACATTCATGTTCTGCACCGCCTGTCCGGAAGCACCTTTGACGAGGTTGTCGATAGCGGAGACGATGACAGAGCTATGCGGGCGGCGGCCGGGGAAGATGTTGATGTCACAGAAGTTGGAGCCGCGCACCGCATGGGTGGAGGGGGTGACGCCTTTGGGGAGGATGCGGACGAAGCTTTCCAACCGATAGGCCGCTTGCAATGCTTCGGAGCACTCCTCCGTCGTCGCGTCGGGATGCTGGACATAGATCGTCGCCACCATACCGCGGCGCATGGGGATGAGATGGGGGGTGAATTCAATGGTAACAAGGCTGCCCGCGGCGAGGGATAATTCCTGCTCGATCTCCGGCATATGGCGGTGCTGGCCGACGCTATACGGGGACATGCCCTCGTCCAGTTCGGAGAATAAAAGATTCCGTTTCGCGGAGCGGCCTGCGCCGCTGACGCCGGATTTCGCGTCGATGATGATGTTGGAGGATGCGATCAATCCCTGCTTCATCAAGGGCAATAGCGGTAGGAGGGATGCGGTCGGGTAGCAGCCGGGATTGGCGACGAGGCGGGCGGTTTTCACCGCTTCCCGGTGATGTTCGGTGAGGCCGTAGATCGTCTGGCGCTGGAGGTCGGGTGCGCGGTGGGGATGGCCGTACCATTCGTTGTAACTGTCGAGGCTATGGAGACGGAAGTCGGCGGAGAGGTCGACGATCTTCAGATGTTTGGGAAGCTTGGCAATGATTTCCTGCGTCGTGCCGTGGGGAAGGCAGCAAAAAATGACGTCAATCTTATCGGTGTTCAGTTCGTCCGCTTTCACGAGATCGGGTAAGCCGAAATCGGTGAATTGGGGGAAGACGTCGGCCAAGGGTTGACCCGCTTGTGAGTCGCCCGTCAATGCAACGATGTTCACGCGGGGGTGTGCGAGCAATAACCGGATCAGTTCCGCGCCGGTGTAGCCACTGGCTCCAAGAATCGCGATATTCAGCTTTTTATCAGGCATTATTTCTCCCCCTTACATCCCTACCCTATCACAGTGTCATTCCCGCGAAAGCGGGAATCCATGGACGGCGCAATTGGAAGCGTGGATTCCCGCTTGCGCGGGAATGACACCACAAAAATGCTTACAGATATGCATTATGGCAGCGGTCATACTAACCAGCCAAACACACCATATTACAAAATAACGATTAACGTTTGGAGAACTGGAAGCGACGACGTGCTTTGCGACGGCCGTACTTCTTACGCTCGACTACGCGGCTGTCACGGGTGAGGAATCCACCGGAACGGAGCACTTTGTGGAAGTCGGGATTGAACTCATCCAGCGCGCGGCTGAGGCCGTGACGGATAGCGCCCGCCTGACCGGAGAGACCACCGCCCTTGACGGTGCAGAAGATATCAAACGCACCCACGCGATCCAGCGCCACGAAGGGCTGGTTGATGATCATACGAAGTACGGGGCGTGCGAAATACTCGGTCACGACCTTGCCGTTCACAACAATATTGCCCGTCCCTTTTTTCAGCCATACGCGGGAGATGGCATTCTTACGACGACCCGTGCCATACGCGCGGCCAAGTTTGTCGACGGTGGGTTTGCGGACTTCGGTTGCTGCTGCTTCGGAGGACATGGACTACCTTTTATTTTTCGGATTACGCGCCGCGAAATCAAGCGGCTTGGGGTTTTGTGCGGTGTGCGGATGTTCGTTACCGGAATAAACGCGGAGCATCCCGTACTGGGCGCGAGCGAGGGGACTGTCTTTCGGCAGCATGCGCTCAACGGCTTTTTCGATGATGCGGTTGGAGAAATTCTTGGCGATCAGTTTCGCAGGTGAAGTTTCCTTGATCCCGCCCGGATAGCCGGTGTGGTGGTAGTAACGCTTATTCTCAAGCTTCTTACCGTTAATCTTGATTTTGTCCGCGTTGATGACAATGACATGGTCGCCACAATTCATATAGGGGGTGAAGGTCGGCTTATGCTTCCCACGCAGCATCATCGCGATGGTCGAAGCGAGACGGCCCAGAACGACGCCTTCGGCATCGATGATCCACCACTCACTATTAATATCCGCTTGTTTAGCGTTAAAGGTCTTCATGGAATTATCCTTAAAGTTGAGGTCGGAGAAATAAACAGAGATGCCTCCCCGTGTCAACCGAAAAAGAGGGTGTTTTTGGCGTTCATGCGCCACGAAGGCTTTCCCGCGCAATGCGGGTGTCGCTGCGCTCCGTGTCTTCGCCTTGGAAGGCTCTGTATTATATGACATTCAACCCGCGCAGAGGCCATCCGGTATGAGGGAGAGAATATAGCCTGGTCTACACTTTTGAAGAATAGCGTTATTCCGGTGGATAGATACGGAAACTCATATGTCCGAGGATGGCGGTGATCTTGCCTTCCATGTTGCTCAAGGGAAGCAGGCACTGGCGGTATTTGAGGCTACCCTCGCCTACCGGGTGCTCGCCTTCGGTGATGAGCGGCTCGGCGACCGTCATAACCTGTTGATATTCTGACGAAAGACGCTGCGCATCGGTGGTGGCGAGACCGGGGATCAACCCTTCCAGCTTTGAGGAGGATTCGATGATTTTACTACCTATGTAGGTGTAGTTATAGTGTTTCTCATTCATGATATCCCTAATCTGGATGAGAAAACAGAAATCCATCAAGTCGTCGATCTCGGTGATGTCGAGGTCTTCCTCGCCGGGCATGTGTCGGTTGCTTCGTTGCTGTTCCCAGTATTTTAACAGTCGCACCGTGCGGCGACGTTCATTGCTTTGCACTGCATCCGCCTTGCTTATTTGCCGGGTGAACCCTTCTTCCATTGAAAAATTATAGACCCAGAATCTGACTAATGTGTTAACCGATCAACCATAGCGGCCGGATATATAGTCTTTGGTGAGGGTTTCTCTTGGATGTTCAAAGAGTTGTTTGGTAGGGCTGAATTCTATCAGCTTGCCCATGTGGAAGAAAGCCGTATCGGCGGAAACGCGGCGGGCCTGCTGCATGGAGTGGGTGACGATGACAATGGTGAATTTCTCGGACAGGCCCATGATGAGCTCTTCGATACGGGCGGTGGCGATGGGGTCGAGGGCGGAGCATGGCTCGTCCATCAGGATGACCTCAGGGTTCACCGCGATGGCGCGGGCAATGCAGAGGCGCTGCTGCTGGCCGCCGGAGAGGCCCGTTCCCGGCTCACTCAGGCGGTCTTTCACCTCTTCCCATAATCCAGCGCGGGTAAGGCTGGATTCGACGCGTGCGTCCAGCTCTTTCTTCCCGGCGGTCAGCCCGTGGATACGGGGACCGTAGGCGACGTTATCATAGATGGATTTCGGGAATGGGTTCGGTTTCTGAAAGACCATGCCGACACGGGCGCGCAGCATCACCACATCCTGATGGGGGGCGTAAATATTGTCGCCGTCTATCGCAATATCGCCCGTCACCGTGCAGGAGGGGATAATGTCGTTCATGCGGTTGATGCAGCGGAGGAACGTGGATTTACCGCAGCCGGAAGGGCCGATGAAGGCGGTGACGCTGCGGGGTTTGATATCCACCGAGACGTCATGCAGCGCGTGCTTCGTGCCGTAATGGACGTTGACGTTCTTCGCCGAGATTTTATGTGCTGCGCTCATAATCCTACCACCGTTGCTCGTATCGTTTGCGTATCCAGATGGCAAGCGCGTTCATCACCAGCAGAATGGCGATGAGTACGGCGATACCAGCCGAGGTTTTGTCGGCAAAGCCAGCCTCAGGGCTGCTCGACCAGAGATAAATCTGTACCGGCATCACCGTCGATGGCGAGAGGATGCCGTGCGGGAGATCGACGATAAAGGCGACCATGCCGATCATCAACAGCGGTGCGGTCTCACCGATAGCGCGGGCAAGACCCAGAATCGTTCCAGTCATGATACCGGGCATGGCAAGCGGTAGCACGTGATGGAAGACGGCTTGCATTTTCGTCGCGCCCAGACCCAATGCGGCCTGACGGATGGAGTCGGGCACGGCGCGGAGCGATAGGCGGGTAGAGATGATGACGACGGGAAGCGTCATCAGTGCCAGCGTCAATCCACCGACGATTGGGGCGGAGCGCGGCAGGCCGATGAAGTTCAGCCACAGGGCGACGCCGAGCAATCCATAGACGATAGACGGCACGGCGGCGAGGTTGTTGATGTTGACCTCGATGATGTCGCGCATACGGCCTTTGGAGGAGAGTTCTTCTAAATAAATAGCGGCCATCACCCCGATGGGGAAGGCGACGCTCATGCAGACCAGCAGCGTGAACAGCGAACCGATGACACCGCCGAGGAACCCGGCTTTCTCCGGCTGACGTGAATCTCCGTTGGAGAAGAAGTAGGGGTTGAAGCGGGTACGCAATTTTCCTTTTTCGCGCAGTTCTTCCGTCCACGTAATCTGCTGATCGGTGACGCGACGTTCGGAAACGGGAGTGGCGTGCGACACTTTCCCCTTGGCGACCTGATCGACGATGTCCGATGTGGGGACCCAGATGGAAAGGCTCTCTCCCGGTGTCGCGTGCTCTAAGGCGCGCATCACTCGGAGACCGGCGCTTTTGGACAGCATCAGCAATAATTCCCGTTTGGCGGCACGGTCTTCTAGGGGCGGGAACAGGGACGCAAAAGCGTCACGCGAGAGTTTCATGCCCATACGGTGTAGTGCGCCCTTGTCCTCGGGCAAGGATTGGGGTACGGCGACGGTCACCTCGACTTCGGTCTGGCGGAAGCCGTTATAGGCAGGGCCCAGGATGCTCACCACCAGCACTCCCAGCATGAACAGCGCAAAGAGCACAGCGAGCCGTCCGTACCAGCGGAAGCGGCGCTCGGCGGCGTGGCGTTTTTTCATATGCGGGGTCATCTCACTCATAGGCTTCCCGGTAGCGTTTGACGATGACGAGGGCTGCGATGTTCAGCAGTAGCGTGAAGACGAACAGGCTGAGGCCCAGACCGAATGCGGCCAATGTTTTGGCGCTATCGAAGGATTGGTCGCCCGTCAGCAGCGCGACAATTTGCGCGGTGACGGTGGTAACGGAGTCGAGTGGATTGAAAGTGAGATTGGCGGCAAGGCCCGCGGCCATCACCACGATCATGGTCTCCCCGATGACACGGGAGACCGCGAGGAGTACCGCTCCCATCACGCCGGGGAGCGCCGCAGGAAGAACGACACGGCGGATGGTTTCGGATTTGGTGGCGCCTAGACCGAGCGAGGCTTCCCGCAGGGCGTTCGGGATGGAGGCGATGATGTCGTCCGATAAGGAAGAGATGAAGGGGATGATCATGATGCCCATCACGAACCCGGCGCCAAGGGCGCTTTCGGCGGCGACGTCCAGCCCGATGGCCTCGCCCGCCTGCCGGAAGAATGGCGAGATGGTGAGAATGGCGAAATAGCCGTAGACCACGGTGGGGATGCCGGCGAGAATCTCCAGCGTTGGCTTCACCCATGCGCGCACGCGCGGGCTTGCATATTCCGCCGTGTAGATAGCGGAAAAAAGGCCGATAGGCACGGCGACGACCATCGCCACCAGCATGATGAGGAGCGTGCCGGCGAATAAGGGAATCGCACCGAAGGCATTGGCGACGTCCATCTGTTCCGATTGCGGAGACCAGTGTAGGCCCAGCAGGAAATTGAACGGCGGGACGATGCCGAAGAAGCGTATCGCCTCGAAGATGACAGATAGGACGATGGCGGCGGTCAGCAGCACGGAGAACCCGGCAGCGGCGAAGAGGAGATAATGGAGGATTTTCTCCACCTCTTCCCGTGCAGGCAGATGGTATTTCACGCGGCGACCGACATAGAAGATGATGGCGATATTGCCGCCGAAGAGGAGGCTGTGGGGTACGTCGTGACTGCCGACGTTGCTGGCGATATAGGTGAGGACCGCGAGGCCGTATAACCCGCTATAAAGGAAGGTCAGCAGCCCATAATAGATAGGGCGCGACACCAGATGATGCCCCTGCTCCTTCTCCCGCCGCGATGCGAAGCTCATGACGCCGATAAAGCCGATGGCCATGAACAGCAGTTGAATCAGTATAGGTGTAAGCACGTTCTCTCCCTCCGTACCACAACACGGGGTGTGTAGACGGTTTGAGAGCAAATGTCAAAAAGGGCGGTTTGCGGACAATTAACCCTTAATCGTCATGCCGTCTTCATGACGGCATCCGGTTTGTTGGGGCAGAGCACTTTTGGCAGGGCCAGACCCCGTCATGCGACGGGGTGACAAGGGATTACTTAACCCTCATCGTACATCGGCAGGAAGATGTTGAAACTGGAGCCTACGCCTACCGTACTCTCGATGGTGATGGCGCCGCGGTGGCGGTTGATGATGCCTTTGACGATGGCGAGGCCGAGGCCAGTACCGCCTGCCTGACGCGACCGGGCGGTATCGACGCGGTAGAAACGCTCGGTCAGGCGGGCCAAATGCTCTTTGGGAATACCGTCGCCCTTATCCTTTACCGAGACCATGATGATGCGGGTGACGTTGCGCATATTCTGGTCGGGCGGCAGGTCGGAGGTGACCTTGGCGACGACCTTCACCTCGGATTCGTTACTGGCGTATTTGATGGCGTTGCCGATTAAGTTGTATAGCACCATCGCGATCTCGTTCTCATCTCCACGCGCAGACGGCAAGTTACTGTGGATGTCGATCCCGATTTTCATGTTGCGGCGATTGGCTTGCGGTTCCAGCTCGCGCGCGACCTTCTTGATGACATTGTTCAGGTCTACCTTGTCCATCGGCGCGGAGTGGGCGTTCATCTCGATCTTGGAGAGTGACAGCAGATCGTTAATGAGGCGCTTCATGCGGTCCGCCTGTTCGGCCATCAGTTTCAGGAATTCGACGCGGGCTTCCTCGTCGTCCTTCGCCGGGCCTTGCAGCGTTTCGATGAACCCGGCGATGGTGGCAAGCGGCGTGCGTATCTCATGGCTGGCGTTGGCGACGAAGTCGGCGCGCATCTGCTCGACGGCTTTGAGTTCGGTGATGTCGTTCATCGTGATGATGACGGACATGCCCCCGGCGGAGGGAATCGGGAAACGTTCGATGACGGCGAGAAAATCGCGCAAGACCGGCTCCTCGATACGGAATTCCACTTCGCGGCCTTTCAAATCCTCGATGACAGAGGTCACTACATCGACCAGCGTGGAATTAGGGATGATTTCTTTCAATTGACGGTTGGCGAGGTTCTGGCCGAAGATGGCGCGGGCGGCGCGGTTGGTGCGGACGATGCGCTTCTCGTCATTGATCATGATGAGGATGTCGGGCAGCGTATCGACCAGGATTTCACGCTCGGTGATGATGCGCTCCATCTGCTGTTTCTTAACCTCCCAAATACGCTGGAGTTTGCCCAGCGATTCGGAGAGTTCGACAACCATGCTGAGAAAGCTCAAATCCGGCGGATCAGCCCGTTTGTCCTGCGCGAGAGCCTGCACATATTGCGTCAGCGCGGAGACGTTTTTCAGGAACGGATAGACGAAGGCCATCGACCCGGCAAGAATCAGGATATAAGCGAGCAGGAATTGCGACAGTTGCAGCGACTCGAACACCACCAGCATCGCCAGCACCAGCAATGGCGGGCTGGAGACCGCGACGGCGGCCTTGAGGAGCATGGGTAAGGGTACGGTGAGGCGTAGCATAAGGTGTCGGCAATACTATTCACATTCAAGGGCAATAGCAACTGGCTTGAAAACCGGAAGATTAGCTTTGGGCAGCGTTTTTCTTGAGTTTTTCAATCGTGCCGGTGGTGCTGTAGCCATCCTTGAGCGGCAGACGGACGACGGAGCCGCCGTAGGATTCGACGAACTCCGCGCCTACGATCTGGTGTTTCTCGTAATCGGCGCCTTTCATCAACACGTCGGGGCGGATTTTCTTCAGCACGGCTTCGGGGGTGTCTTCGCGGAAAATCACCACCATGTCCACCGCTTCGAGTTCGGCCAAGAGCATGGCGCGATCCATCTCGCTATTGACCGGGCGGGTCTCGCCTTTTAGCCGTTTGACGGAATCGTCGCTGTTGATGGCTAACACCAGCTTGTCGCAATGCTCCTTGGCGGCGTTCAGTATAGATATGTGCCCAGCATGGACAATGTCGAAACAGCCGTTGGTGAAGCCGACCTTATGGCCTTCGCGTTGCCAGACGGCGCATTGTTCGGCGGCGATGTCCTGCGGGTAAAGTTTGCGACTGCCTGAGCGTGCACCGTGGGTGTGCAGCGCGGTCTTCAGATCGGTGCGGTAGCAAACAGCCGTGCCCATCTTGCCGACGACGATGCCGCCCGCTTCATTGGCGAGGAAGGCAGCTTCCTGCATGGTGCAGCCGGAACCGAGCGCGACGGCAAGCGTCGCCATCACCGTATCGCCCGCGCCGGAGACATCGAACACTTCGCGTTTCTGGGCGGAGATGTGGACGGGGTCGGCGTCCTTGGAAGCGAGCAACATCCCACGGCTGCCCATCGTCACCAGCAGATAGTCGATACGCTCATAGCCCAAGAGGATCTTCGCAGCGTCGGCGGCGGATTCTTCGTCACGACAGGTAATGCCGGTGGCAAGCGATAACTCATACATGTTCGGCGTCACTAGTGTCGCGCCGGCATATTGTGCGAAGTTGCGCGATTTGGGGTCGACCAGCACGGGGATATTCTTCTCCGCCGCCATGGCGATGAGTTGGATGACGAGCGCAGGGTGTAAAAGGCCTTTGCCGTAATCGGAAAGTACCAGCAGGGGATAGTCCTCTATCTCCTCGGCGACGGCGGCGAGAATCTTATCGCTCATCGTCTGGTCTAGCGGCATCGGGGTTTCACGATCCACGCGCAGCAGTTGCTGGCTTCCGGCGACGTAGCGCGTCTTCTCGGTGGAGGTGCGTTCCTTATCGACGATGAGGTAGGGCGTCACCTGCTCGATATTGCCGGTGAGGGAGAGAATCTGACGGCCCGGCTCGTCTTGTCCTACGATACTGATAAAAGTGCATTCTGCCCCTAACCCGACGATGTTGCGCACTACGTTACCCGCGCCGCCGAGCATGGTGGCTTCGCTTTGCTGGTGGAGGACGGGGATAGGTGCTTCGGGGGAGATGCGTTCGACCTGCCCGTATACGAAGCGATCCAGCATCACATCACCCACGCAAAGAACGCGGGCGTCGGCGAAACGGTCAATCTTCGCCAGCAGTTCCGACGGCTTCACACTGCTTTTGGCGATGCCGGTCACTGGACTTATCCTTACGCGTCAGTACCCGTTGCTGCGGCAGGGGCTTCCGGCTGATGCGGACGGAATTTATCCACCTGCTCATCCAGTGAGACCTGCGTGCAGAGACCGAGCAACACAGGGTCTTTCGCCTGGATGTTGCCGGCGTTCCAATGCGACTTGTCGCGGATGGAGTCGATGGTTTTCTTAGTCGTGCCGATCAGTTTCACGATCTTGGAATCGGGAATGTACGGGTGGTGTTTCAGAATCCACGCGATGGCTTCCGGCTTGTCCTGACGACGGGCGCGCGGGGTGTAGCGGCTGCCTTTGGCGCGGGTCTTCAAATGCTCACGCGCGCGGTCGGAAATCAGGAGGCTCTTGGTCTTGTCCGCTTCACAGGCCTTGATCATCTCCATGGTCAACTGACCACCGGCGACGGGATCCGTACCAATGATGCCGACTGCGACTTCACCGTCCGCAATGCCTTGCACTTCCAAAGGGTGCATGCCGCAGAACTCAGCGACCTGTTCAAACGAAAGGGCGGTATTGTCAATCAACCATACGGCCGTTGCCTTGGGCATCAACGGTAAAACCATTCTTTTATTCCTTTTTATCGTGATCCCTCGATAGAGGGTGGGGTTACAAGGCGTTCATATCTAATAGAATCTTCCCAATATGCAAGCTTTCTTGCATATGAGAATGCGCTTTTTCGACGTCTTTTCCTTGAAAAACCGTGTCTATCACTGCTTTGTACCGTCCGGCAAGGAGGTGCGGAAACAGGTCACGCTCGATTTCGGAAAGGATTTCGTGTTTGGTTCCGGTGGGTTGGGCGCGGAGTGTCATGCCACTCCATTGCAGGTTTTTCATGAGCAACCCGCCGAACCCGGCGGTGGCCTTCGCGCCGTTGATGAAGGAGAGGCTCACCATCCGCCCGCCGGGGGCCAGTGCGCGGATGTTCTTCTCGATATAGTCTCCGCCGATGATGTCGATCACGATGTCCGCACCGCGCCCCTGGGTCAGTTCCTTGACGCGGGCGACGAAATCTTCGGTTTTATAGTTGATGGCCGTCGCGCCGAGGGTGGTGCAGAAGTCGCATTTGGTGTGCGTTCCGGCGGTGACGATAGCGTTTCCGCCCCAGAGTGTAATAATCTGGATGGCCGCCGTGCCGATACCGCTGGAGCCGCCATGTACGAGCACGGTCTCGCCTTTGGTGAAGCGGGCGGTACGGAAGAGTGCAAGCCAGACGGTCGCCAAGACTTCCGGCAAGGTAGCGCCTTCCTGTAAGGATACTTTATCCGGCAACAACAGGCATTGCGTGGCGGGGACGGTGCAGTACTCGGCATATGCACCGCCCGTCATCAGCGCGGCGACGCGGTCGCCCTTCTTATAATCGGAAACCCCTTCGCCCACCGCTTCGACGATGCCTGAAGCTTCGAGGCCGGGAATCATCGCGGTCTCTTCGGGGAGCGGGTATTGGCCTTGGAGTTGGAACAGGTCGGCGCGGTTGAGGGCGGCGTAGGCAACCTTCAGCAGGATTTCACCCGGCTTTGGTTCCGGGCGTGGGGAGTCTTCCATCCGAAGTCGATGAAATGTCTCTTCATTGTGGATTACCCATGCTTTCACCGTTCACACCTCTTGCGGAAATTCATGGGATAGGCTTACATGCGGCGAATGAGGAGTCAATGCTATGTTCGATGAGGAATTGCCCAAAAAACCCGCTGTGTTCACACCTTTGGTGCTGGACAGAGTCAGTATCGAGGAATTACGCGAGTATATCGACCTGCTGAAAGCGGAAATCAGCCGCGTGGAAGCAGATATCGCGAAAAAACAAGGCGCGAAAAGCGCGGCGGATGCGTTCTTTAAGAAGTGACGGGTTGAGAGAAATATAAAGAAGAATTAGTCCTTCTTCTCTTCTTTTTTCGCGGCAGCGTCGGCGTTGTTGCCGGGGATGGCGCCGGCCATGGCGATGTTGCCGAACTTGTTGGCGAATTTTTCCATCTGGCCGGTCTTCTTCATGTGGACCCCACCGACCCAAGCCGGGTGGGTTTTGGGATCGACATCGAGCTGGATGTTATCACCCGGCTTGCCGTAGACGGAGCGCGTCTTGAAGCTGGTCCCGTCCGTAAAGGTCACGGTGATCTCGTGATAATCGGGGTGAATGCCTGCTTTCATCGTCATCTCCATACGTTAAAGAGAGGGTGTGTTAACCGATATTCCCCCCCTCTGCAAGCATTTTCTGTGGCTGAAGCGTGTACATACTCCCTCTTTTCGTCATTGCGAGGAGGCGCAGCCGACGTGGCAATCCAGATATTTCAGCGCGTTACAATCTATGGATTGCTTCGCGTTGCTCGCAATAACGAGACATTTAATGCGCGGGTGGTTTCGGGACAGCATGGTTCAGGGGACCATGCCCGCGGCCGAAGCCGGGGGCCGTTTTGATGGCGCTGAGGACGTATTCCCGCGCTTCCCTAACCGCCCGTTCCAGGTCGCCCGCGTATTTCGGGTAGAGGGTGGCGATGGCGGAGGCCAGCGTACAGCCGGTTCCATGGGTATGGGGGGTGTCGATACGGGCGGAGGAGAACCATCTCTCCTCTGCGCCACCCACTAAAAGATCATGGATTTCAGCGGATTCGGC
>JBGTBD010000056.1:0-15608 GCA_041749475.1 Rickettsiales bacterium | reverse complement strand
GAGGATGCTCACAGTCCAACAGCGCATATTTCAAAATTGTTGGGACATGCTTATTTATTAGAGGGGGCATTCTTAGAGGCAATTGAAAAATATGAATTAGCGTATAATCAACTGGCGCCTTATGAAATTAAAGGCTTTTTGGATCACATTATGCAAAACGATATTGAAGCTGGTCAGCTACTTGATTTTGCTAAAAAAGATGAAGCACTTGAGTTGTTAAAGAATTGGGTGCATTCCAAAAGAATGACTAATAATATTTGATTCTATCAAGATTATATAATTAATTTTACACCATCGGCTTCCGCTTCCTCAACCAATAGGCCAGCACCCAGCACACCATCGCCCATGCCAGTCCAATCGCCCAGCCTGCCAGCACGTCCGTCGGGTAATGGACGCCGAGATAGAGGCGGCTGAGGCCCATGAGGACGGTCAGCCCCACCGCCGTCGTCATGATGAAGAGGCGGCGGTGATGCTCCTGCGTCGTCTGCGCGAGGAGCGTGCCGAGCGAGAGATAGACGACCGCCGACAGCATCGCGTGGCTGGAGGGGAAACTCATCGTGCTGACCTCGATGAGATGGGGGACGACATCGGGCCGCGCGCGGCTGAAGAACAGTTTCATCGACGCGCTGAGCGCGATACCGCCGCCGGAGGCCATGAGGATGAGCATCGTCACCCCCAGCCGCCGGGTCAGCGCGCTATAGGCCGCTGCCAACAGCGAGAAGAGGGCAAGCACCGTCATGCTCCCCAGCGCGGTGACTTCCTGCATCGCCTTCAGGAGCGCATGCGGGCCGATGGGGACGCCGAGGTTGTCCTCATGCCGCAGGAGTTTCAGGATGGCGATGTCGAACTGATGCGGCGCGGCCCCGCTGATGAACTCCGCCAACACCACGAATACGCCCAGCGCGATGACGATGGTGAAGCATACGCCAAGGATAATAATCGTCTCACGGTCGCGCTCGCGGATTTTTGTGTGGAGGCGGGAGAGGGGCATGGCAACGCTCATGGATTTTTTTTACCACCCCTTTTTCCGTCATTCCCCGCATGTTGTATACAAAATTATAGGGGAATCCAGCGGGAGGGTTGGCATTATATTATTCCCCTCCCTTGAGGGGAGGGAGCAGGGGAGGGTGACCTGCTCCGGCAGGAGCAAAAAATAGCCCTATCGCTTCCCTCACCATCACCCCCACCTAACCTCCCCCCTCAAGGGTAGGAATAAAAAAAGCCGATAAAAAAAATAAAAAAAAATCACTTCCGCATTTTGATGGCCCAGCCGTATTGCGGGGGCAGGGGGAAGTCGATGCCCAACTCCTCGGCGGCGCGGAAGGGCCAGTAGGCATCCTTCAGGAAGGCGCGCGCCAGTAATACGATATCCGCCTTGCCTTCACGGATGATGGCGTCCGCCTGCTTCGCCTCCGTGATCTTCCCCACCGCGCCGGTGGCAATGCCCGCTTCCCGCTTGATACGCTCGGCGAAGGGGACTTGATAGCCGGGAGTATTGGGAATTTTCGCATCCGGCGTCATCGCGCCGGAGGAGCAGTCGATCAGGTCGACGCCTTTACCGCGCAACACCTCCGCCAGCTTCACCGATTCCGACTCCGTCCAGCCGCCTTCCACCCAATCCGTCACCGAGATGCGGACGAAGAGGGGGAGATGTTCCGGCCAGACGTTCCGTACCGCTTCCGTGATCTCCACCAACAGGCGGATGCGGTTCTCGAACGAGCCGCCATAGGCATCCTCGCGTTTATTGGCAATGGGCGAGAGGAATTCATGCAGCAGGTAGCCGTGCGCCGCATGCAGTTCCAGCACCTCGAACCCCGCCTGCAACGCCCGGTTCGCCGTCGCCACGAAGGCGACTTTCAGGGTCGCGATATCCTGCAATGAAAGCGCTTGCGGCACAGGATCACCCGGATTAAACGGCACGGCACTGGGCGCAACCACTTGCCAGCCATTGGGCTGATCCGGCGCGATGGCCTTCCCGCCCTCCCACGGCAAGTCGCAACTCGCCTTCCGCCCTGCATGGCCGATCTGGATGCCCGGCACAGCGCCCTGCTGCTTGATGAAGGCGGCGATGCGGCTCAGATTCTCGATATGCGCATCCTTCCACAGACCTTGATCGCCGTGGGTGATACGCCCCTCCGCCGACACTGCCGTCGCCTCCATGATGACCAGCCCGGCCCCCAGCGCACGGCTGCCGAGATGCACCATATGCCAGTCATTCGCGAACCCGTCCTTGGACGAATATTGGCACATGGGTGACACCGCGATGCGGTTGCGGAAAGTGACGCCGCGAAGCGTCAGTGGGGAAAAGAGGTGAGGGGAATCGGTCATGGTTTAGTCCTTTGAAAGGGTGTACCCACAACAAATAGTGCGCTGCACATAAAAAGGAAGCCCTGCGCATCTGCCTGGTTGAATTATGCGCTGCCCGCCCTATTTTAGAGAGGTATTTCATCCCCCGCACCACAGGAGTTCCCCATGATCAAGACCGCTGCATACGGCGTGCAAAGCGCCACGTCCGACATCGCCCCTTTCACCATTGACCGCCGCGAACCGGGCAAGGCCGACGTCGCCATCGAGATTCTCTATTGCGGCATTTGCCATTCGGACATCCATCAGGCGCGTAACGAATGGGGCGGCGGCTCGCGCTACCCGATGGTTCCGGGGCATGAGATTCTAGGCCGCGTCACCAAAATCGGCAGCGATGTCACCAAGTTCAAAGTGGGTGACTTGGTCGGCGTCGGCTGCTTCGTCGATTCCTGCCGCCATTGCGCAGCGTGTGATGAAGGCGTCGAGCAATATTGCGAGGAAGGCATGGTAGGAACCTATAATGCTATCGACAAGAAACACGGCGGCGGCCTGACCTTCGGCGGATATTCCGAGCGTATCGTGGTGGATGAGAATTACGTCCTCCATATGCCCAAAAACCTCGACCCCCGTGCCGCCGCGCCTCTGCTCTGCGCCGGTATCACCCTCTATTCCCCGTTGAAACACTGGAACGTCCAGCCCGGTCAGAAAGTCGGCATTGTCGGCCTCGGCGGGCTCGGTCATATGGGCGTCAAACTCGCCGCCGCCATGGGCGCGCATGTGGTGATGATCACCACCTCACCCGACAAGGCGGCTGATGCGAAGAAGCTAGGCGCAGAAGAAGTCCTGATTTCCAAGGACACGAAACAGATGAAGGAGCACGCCAACAGCTTCGACCTCATCATCGATACCATCCCCGTCCGCCACGATTTGAACCCCTATATCGACCTGCTGAAACGCGACAAGACCCTCGTCATCGTCGGCCCCGTAGAGCCGCTCGATAGTGTGGACGGCGCGAAACTCATCATGAAACGCAAATCCGTTTCCGGCTCCGTCATCGGCGGCATCGCGGAGACGCAGGAGATGCTCGATTTCTGCGGCAAGCATAACATCACCTGCGACGTGGAGGTAATCGATGCAGGCTACATCAACGAAGCCTACGCCCGCATGCTGAAAAGCGACGTGAAATACCGCTTCGTGATCGACATCGAATCCATGCGGAAGGCAAAGGCGGCGTAACTCGCCCGGTTTATCCTCTGTTGATGAATTCCCTACTCTGCCCAATGGCCAAGGTTGTGTGCATGGGTAATGATGGGTTCATCAACCATTAGGGGGTTTTCCAATGTCTATCACAACCATTCTACTCGTCGTTCTCATTCTGATGCTCATCGGCGCAATGCCGCGCTGGCCGCATAGCCGCAACTGGGGTTACGGCCCGAGCGGCGGTCTGGGCCTCGTCGTCATCATCCTACTCATCATCGTCCTGATGGGCGGCGTGTAACGTAATCGTTTCTGTAGGAACGATTTTTATCATTATTTCACCATTCCCCTTTATAGTGCAGCTATGAAGGGGAATGGATGAGTTCTAAGCACAGCTTGCAACGCAAAAAGGTGATGGGGATTTCCATCACTATTTTGTTATGGGCATTGTTCCTCGGCGTGCTGGGGATGCGTGTATGGTTCCCGCATTATTTCAGCCCGCTTGACCATCTCTTCTCCGATCCGCTTCGCCACTGGAATCACGCACAGCGTCTTTCCGGTGAGTATTTCATGGGCGGGGTAGACCCGAAATTCTATCAATGGTTCTTACGTCCCATCTATCTCTGGTGGCAGGGGGAGCGGGGAGCGACCCAGTGGGCTATCGGCATCCTATGCTCCGGCACTGCGCTGGTCTGGTATCTGGCCGCCCGGGAACTTCTCACAACAAGATGGGCGCTTGCCGCTGGCATCCTCATCGGCCTCACCCCGTCGCTCCTCATCATCTACGGCTATTTCATGACGGAAACGTTACTCCTCTTCATGATGGGGCTTGCGTGGTGGCTGAGTCTCGTCGCATGGCGGAAGCGGTCTGTTATATGGTTCATCCTCGCCGTCGCTGCATGGTGGGGGGCGATACTCACCCGCTTCGTCGCTTTTCCACCGGGGATGATTGTCATGATCTTTCTCTGGTGGCGTCTCCCCCGGAAATGGCTGACGACGCCGTTCGCCCTCATCGTCACCGCCGCGCTGCTCTATCCCGCCGCGATCTACACGAAAGAGCGCATCAACGTCTTCACCCCCTTTAGCTACAACATCCTCAACAGGATTTACTTGCAATCGCAATTCCGCGCCCTCCGTCTCGATACGGACGGAGGCTATGTCTATATTTATGAAAGCCCGTCCTTCAGCGTCCGCCCGCTGGAGCCGTTCTCCGACTATCATATCATCAAGCGTGAGGATATTTTCACCTTCTATGTGGACAGGCGCTACGGCACGGATGACTGGGACTATGCCTACCAAATCGCCAGTGCTAATTATGGATGGCGCGCCTACGTCGCCGACGTGATCGACAACATCATCCACGTCCTCTTTGCCCCCAGCTGGCCCGATAGCGGCTCCGACCCGGACATTCACTGGCTGTTCTATGTCGGGTACTATAGTCGCTGGATGTGGATGCCTCTGATCCTGTTGACGCTGGTCGGCGTGTCCTATCGTAAGCTGCCCGAGCGGCAGATGCTGTTTGTCGGCAGTACGGCCTTGCTGTTGCTCGCCCTGTTTTTCCAGAATACCGGTACCATGGAAGGCCGATTCCGCAAGCCCGTAGAACCCATGCTCCTCCTCTCCGCCTGCATCATAGCGGCCCGACGCCGGGAAGGGGGCGTCTATACGCTAAGCGGCCATCTTCGGCGGTATCTGCGCGGATAGACCGCAAGCGTACCCCCATTTATTTCGCCTCAGAACTGGACAACCCCCCCAACAATGTTTACTTGCAAGTCCTCAGCCGATGCAAAGAAAGGGCTTACCATGCAAGACAAACAACCCATCGAAGCGATGATCGAGCGCACCCTGTTTGCCAGCCGCTGGCTGATGGCCCCGATGTATATCGGGCTGGCCTCCGGCCTGATACTACTGCTGATCACCTTCGGGATGGAGATGTGGCATCTGTTCTCGCACATCAATACGCTGACGCAGAATGACGTCATCCTTGGCGTCCTCTCTCTGATCGACCTCTCGCTGGCGGGCAACCTGCTCCTGATCGTCATCTTTTCCGGCTATGAGAATTTCGTTTCCAAGATGGATACGAGCGCGCATGAAGACCAGCCGGACTGGAAAGGCTCGGTCGATTTCTCCGCGCTGAAACTGAAGCTCATCGCCTCCATCGTTGCCATTTCGGGTATCCACCTGCTCAAGGTCTTCATGGATATCGACAAGGTCTCCGAATATGAGATCCGCTGGATGGTCATCATCCATCTGGTCTTCATCGTTTCCGGCGTGATGCTGGCACTGATGGATTACATCTCCATCCGGGGTAAATACATCAAGAAATAATAAACTTACGCCGCCTGCGCCAGCTTCTCTTCCAACACATCCGGGTTAAAGGGTTTGGAGATATAATCATCCATTCCGCAGTCGATGCAGCGTTCCCGGTCACCCACCAGCGCATGGGCCGTCATCCCTATGATGCGGGTGCGGGCGATGCCGTTGGCGGCTTCGTGCTCGCGGACTTGCTTGGTGGTCTCGAACCCGTCCATCCCCGGCATCTGTACGTCCATCAACACGGTCGCATACTGGTTATCCTTGATTTTCTGTAGCGCGTCGAACCCGTTGGAAGCGACGTCGAACGCATAGCCCATGCTCTCCAGCAGCAACGTCGCCACCATGATATTGGCCGGATAATCCTCCACCAGCAGGATTTTCCCTTTCTCTTCTGTGTTTTGAGCAGGGGTGGATGCGTGATGATCTGTGGGCATGGTGACGGCCTCCTCGGGCGCGATGGGTAGCGGTATGTCCACGGTGAATGTGGAACCTACCTTGGGTGTGCTTTCGACGCTGAGCGTCCCGCCCATAAGTTCGGTGAGCGATTTACTGATGGCGAGGCCGAGGCCCGTCCCGCCGTATTTGCGGTTAATGGACGAATCCGCCTGCATGAATTTCTGGAAGATGGTTTCCATCTTGTGAGGAGGGATGCCGATGCCTGTATCCTTGACCTCGAACGTCACCATACGCGGATGCGTCGCATCCGACTTCTTGCAATGGACATGGATGCGGACACTGCCCGTTTCCGTAAACTTGATGGCGTTGCTGCACAGGTTGATGAGCACCTGTTGCAGGCGCGCCGGGTCGCCCAGTGCGGCATGGTCGTCGCATTCGGTCATATCGATGCTGAACTCCAGCCCTTTCTCCTCGGCTTTATGGGCCAGTACATCGGTAACGTTCTTCAGCATCTGCGAGATAAAGAAGGGGATATGTTCCAGCTCGATGGTCTGCGCCTCGATCTTGGCGATGTCGAGCATATCGTTCAACAAACCGAGCAGTGATTCGGCGGAAAATTGCAGCGTCTCGATATACTTGTTCTGCGCCGAGGTAAGTGGCTCTGTGCGCGCGAGGATATTGGCGAGGCCGATCACCGCGTTCATCGGGGTGCGGATCTCGTGGCTGATATTGGCGAGGAACTCGGATTTTGCGATGTTTGCCGCCTCCGCCTTATGCCGCGCATCCACCAGTTCCTGAATGTCGGTACACGTACCGTACCATTTGACGATCTTCCCTCCCCGGTCACGCACCGGCTCGGCGCGCCCCAGCGCCCAGCGAAAGACCCCGTCGTGACGACGCAGGCGGTACTCGATTTCGTACGACTCACCCGTGTTCAGCGAATGGTTCCACCGCTCCCATGCGCGCGGCTGGTCTTCAGCGTGGAACATGCCGTTCCAGGCCTCCCCATTGGTCGAGCCTTCCGGCACACCGGTATACTCATACCAGCGCTTATTAAAATATTCATGATACCCGTCAGGCCGCGTCACCCAGATCATCTGGTTGATGGAGTTTGCCATATCGTGGAACGCATTTTTGCTTTCGGCCAACGCTTGTTCAGCTTCTAATTGTTCGGTAACATCCGTATTCGTTCCGAACCAACGGGTGATCCTGCCCTCCGCATCGCGTATCGGGAAAGCGCGGGAAAGGAACCAGCGATAGTCGCCGTCCTTCGAGCGCAAGGGGAACGTGTCTTCCCAATCCTCCCCGGTGATGAGGTGCTTCTTGAATTTCGCCTCGACGCGATCGACATGATCGGGGTGATGGATTTTTTTCCATTCCCAACCCTCTATATCCTTGAGCGTTGTGCCTGTGTAATCATACCAGCGCTGGTTATACCAATAGAGCCAGCCTGACGCATCCGCTATCCATGCTAGTTGAGGAATGTAGTTCGCCATCTGCAAAAACTCATCGCCGCCGGGATTCTGGAACGGGGGGAGTGCTGGTGAGAGAAGAGTGGCCTCAGTGCTCATAGGTGGGAAAAAAACTCAACAATGTCAGATTTTGCAACCGTGGGATGAGTTTCGCAACCCACAAAAAACCCCTATATCTCAGGGAATTTTAACGAAAATCTATTCAACAATTGAACGCGATGCAAATGAAATTTTACACGTTATGAAAGAATGTTAGGGAGTGATTTCGTCATCCGCATAAACCGCACGGATACTCCATTCGGCATGGAATGGAATTCAATGGTTTCTCCTTGATATCCAAGTGCCTGATAGAGCTTCACCCCCGGCAGGGTCGCCATCATCTCCATCTGCGTAAATCCCTGCGCCCGTGCCTCCGTTTCACAATGAAGCAGCAGTGCCTTACCGATGCCCCGCCGCGCGAAGTTCGGATGGACGAAGAATGCGCGGATTTTCGCGGGCTCTATTTCCGGGTTGAGTAGGCCGGACGCGCGCCCCTCATACCGATCCCCGCCGAATAACGTCCGGCGGCGGCTCCACCCCCCGCAAGCGGCGAGTTGCCCTTCCCACAGACATACGAAATAACTCTTGTCCGCCACCAGTTCGGAATCGACGCCGAATACATAAGCGATAGCAGCTTCGGTTTCCGCTTCCGAATATTCCTCCCGGCTCAACGCGCGCGCAGAGGCGGCGATAAGCGCTTCCATCGCGGGAATATCGTCAGGCAGGGCAGGGCGGATGATAAGTGACATGGCATCTACCTCTATAAACCAAGAGAACGCAGCGGCGAATGGAAAATTGATGGTTCTTTCCGCATGGTGGCACGCTTGCCAGCAGGGCAGACATGCGTATAGTACGCGTTAAGGGGAAACACCACATGACAGAAACCACAAAATCCAAAAATAAAATCAAGCTTGAGATACGCCGCGCTACCTTCAAGGACATTCCAGCGATCATAGTGCTGAGTAAAAAGGTCTATCATATCGCGTTCGGCGATTCCGAGCTGGACGACGAGATGCTGCGCGGCCAGATCAGCATCTTTCCCGAAGGCCAGTTCGTCGCCGATTATAACGGCGAGGTCGTCGGCTATTGCGCGACTTTCATCGTCAAAGGGGAGATCGCGCTAAAACCGCACACCTGGATGGAAATCACCGGTCACGGCTTCGCCTCCCGTCACGATCCCAACGGCGATTATCTCTACGGCATGGAAGTCTGTGTGGATGAGCGTTTCCGCGGGCTTCGCATCGGCCAGCGTTTCTACGACCTTCGTCGTGACCTGTGTAAACGGCTGGAATTGCAGGGTATCGTCTTCGGCGGAAGGATGCCCGGGTTCGCCCGTCATAAAAAGAAAGCGGCGACGCCGGAGGAATACGTCTCCCTCATTCAGGAAAAGAAACTGACCGACCCGGTCATTAATTTCCAGCTCCGTAACGGCTATGAGATCATCGGCGTCCTGCCCGATTACCTGCCCGCTGACAAAGCCTCCCGCGGACATGCGACGCATATGCTATGGAAAAACCCCCTCGCGCCGGAGGACGATAATAAGAAATCGAACCAGCGCGGACGCCTCAGTGATTCCGTGCGCGTTGCCGCCGTGCAGTTTCAAGTGCGTAAAGTCGAATCCTTTGAGGAGTTCAAGAATCAGGTGGAGTATTTCGTCGATGTCGCGGCGGATTACCGGGCGGATTTCATTCTCTTCCCCGAATTGCTGACGCTGGCGTTGCTCTCGATGGAATCGGAAAAACTGACGCCGGAAAAAGCCGTCGAGCGTATTTCGCGCCATACCATCCCATATGTCAACTTCATGCAGCAGCTGGCAGTTGCTTACAATATTAACATCATCGGCGGTACGCACCCGACGCTGACCCCGGGTGGCGAGTTACAGAACCATTGCTACATCTTCCTGCGGGACGGAACCGTCCACACCCAGCCCAAACTCCATCCTACGCCTAATGAGCGCTATTGGTGGAACATGAAGGGGGGTGACAAGCTGAAAGCCATCCAGACCGATTGCGGCCCCATCGGCGTCCTCATCTGTTACGATGCCGAATTCCCTGAAGCTGCGCGCTATCTCGCCGACCAAGGCGCGATGATCCTCTTCGTACCCTTCTGCACAGACGAACGCCAAGGCTATATGCGCGTGCGTTACTGCTGTCAGGCCCGCGCGGTCGAGAACCAGATGTATGTGGCCATGGCCGGCGTCGTCGGCAATCTGCCGGACGTGGAGAACATGGACATCCACTACGCCGAAAGCTGTATCCTCACCCCCTGCGATTTCCCCTTCGCGCGGGACGGTGTCGTCGCCACGTCTGCTCCCAACACGGAGATGATTGTCTTCGCCGATCTGAAGTTGGACACACTCCACCTTAGCCGCCATTCCGGTACGGTGCAGAACCTGAAAGACCGCCGCTTCGACCTCTACCGCGTCGAGTGGATGCACGATAAGAAGAAAAAGGACACGACCCCACTATGACCCTGCGCCGTGCAGAGAAGGGCGACATCCCCACCCTTGGCCATTTCAGCCGCGCCGTCTTCATCGAATGCTTCGGCCATCTCTACAGCCCGGAGAACCTAAACACATTCCTGAATGACAAGCACAGCGATGCCTATTACACAGGGCTTCTCCACAGCGGCGATAGCGAAGTATGGCTGCTTGAGGAAGAGGGAACGTTGCAAGGCTACATCCAATACGGCGCAGTCACCTTACCCGTGGACGTCACCGAGGATGACTGCGAAATCCACCGCATCTACATTACCCAGCACACCCGCAGCAAAGGCACGGGCCGCATGCTGATGCACCACGCGATGCAGGCGTTGGCACAAGCGGGAAAGAAAACCATCTATCTCGGCGTCTGGTCACAAAACACCCGCGCACTAGGTTTTTATAACTCATTGGGCTTCGAGAAATGCGGGGAATATTTGTTCTATGTTGGCGACCATGCTGACGAGGAATGGATACTGCGTAAAGCGATATAACCAACTCCCTGTCATTCCCGCGAAAGCGGGAATCCATGTCTTCTGCCTATCAATGAATTCCCGCTTTCGCGGGAATGACAGTAAGAGAAATGAGAATGACGCTGTAAGAGAATTACGGCTTCTCTACCGCATCACCCCTCGTCTTGAGCAACGAAACGATAACCCCGCCGCCTAGCAGCGTGAGCGTCACCGTCAGGGAAATCCATGAGGGGATTTTTTCCATGTCGAGGAGTTTGGCGAGGATGACTTTACCCCCAATGAAGATGAGCACGGCAGCCAGCGCATATTCCAGATACTCGAACCGGTGCAGCATCGCAGCCAGCGCGAAATAAAGCGCCCGCAGGCCAAGGATGGCGAAGATATTGCTGGTATAGACGATATAGGGGTCCTGCGTCACCGCAAGGATGGCGGGAACGCTATCCAGCGCGAAGATGATGTCCACGAACTCAATGACGACGAGCGCCAGGAACAGCGGCGTGAAATAGCGCTGCATCCGGCTAGGATCTTTAGGGGAGGGGAGTTTCACCATGAACTTATTGCCATGCAATTCCGTCGAAACACGCAGGTATTTCTTAGCCGTCTTCAGGATGAAGTTATTCTCGATATCCGGCTCCTCGTCGGAGGAAAGCAGCATCTTGATCCCGGTAAAGATCAGGAACGCGGCGAAGAGATAAAGCACCCACTCGAAATTAGTGGCCAGCCACGTACCCGACGCGATGAAGATACCCCGCAGAAGAATAACTCCGATGATACCCCAGAACAGCACGCGGTGCTGGTATTTGCGCGGGATATTGAAATACCCGAACACCAGCGAAATGACGAAGATGTTGTCGAGCGAGAGGCTTTTCTCCAGCAGGTAGCCCGTGTAGAAGTCATTAGCGCTTTGCGCCCCCAGTTCCCACCATATCCACCCGCCAAAGGCAAGGCTGATGATCACGTATAACAGGCTAAGGCGGAGACTTTCCTTGACGTTGATTTCCTTATCAGTGCGGTTCAGCACACCGAGATCGAACGCGACCAATACGGCGACAATGGCCAAGAAGAATGCCCACATCCCGAAGGTTTCTGCGCCTAGAAATTCCATGATGACTCCTGTTCAGTGCCCCACAAGATACTCAAAAAAAACCGAATGTCAGTAAAAAGCGACGTTACGCGGCCTTCTTCTTGAGATGCGTGGCGATATCCTTCGCCAGACGGCTGAGGAGCAACTCTCGCGGGGAGGATTTCCGCCACGCCAGCCCCACGGTACGATGCGGCGCGGGAGTGCGGAAGGGGATGTAGACCAGCCCGTCGGTAAAGGCGGTCACCGCCTGTTTCGGCATCAGCGTGATGCCCAGCCCGTTCGCCACCATCTGCCGCAACGTTTCTAAACTCGTCGCCCGTGCATTGATATGCTCGTTCGCTCCCGCAAGGTGGCAGACCTCCAACGCCTGGTCGCGCAGGCAATGCCCGTCCTCCAGCAGCAACACCTCCTCGCCCGAAAGGTCTTCGGCGGTGATGGATTTTTTCCGCGCCAGCGCATGGCCCGTCGGCACGGCGAGCAGGAACGGCTCATCGCAGACAGCTGCCTCGCGGAACATATCATCGCCAAGGGGCAGGGCGAGGAGGATGGCGTCCAGCTCCCCGCGCTTCAATTGCTCGGTAATGGTGCGCGTCTGCCCCTCGAACAAATCAACTTCAAGCAATGGAAACACCGATTTCAGCACCGGAAGTATCTGCGGAAGGTAGTAGGGGGCGATGGTAGGGATGATGCCCAATTTCAACCGCCCGCTGAATGGGTCACCCGCTTGCTTGCCGATTTCGCGGATCTCTCCTGCATGGCGCAGCACGGCCTGCGCCTGTGCTAACACCTGCTCCCCAGCAGGCGTCAGCATTACGCGTTTATTGGTGCGCTCGAAAATGGCGATGCCGAGATACTCCTCCAGCTTCTTGATCTGCGCGCTGAGCGAGGGCTGGCTGACATTGCAATGCTCCGCCGCCTTCCCGAAATGCCGGAATTTCGCCACCGCCGCCACATATTCCAAATCCCGTAGGTTCATAAGATTATCCTATCGTTCCCATTGGATCAATATATTGGATGAAGAGAGCGATGGCAAGTATGGTCTACTCATCGGGGCGGAACACTGCCTCGGATATGCAACTAAAACCCAAGGAGACATACTATGCTAGGAGTTGGCGATAACTTCCCGAAATTCAACGTGAAAGCAACCGTATCCAACGATATCGAGACCGCATTCACCGATATAACCAACGAGACCTATAAGAACAAGTGGCTGGTCGTATTCTTCTGGCCGAAGGATTTCACCTTCGTCTGCCCGACCGAGATCGCGGCCTTCGGTGAACTCAACGGTGAGTTCAAGGATCGCGACACGCAGGTCCTCGGCGCCAGCACCGATTCCGAGTTCGTCCACCTCGCATGGCGTCAGCATAAGGAAGAGTTGAACAAACTCCCATTCCCGATGCTCGCCGACATCAAGCGCGAACTGACCACGGAACTCGGCATCCTCGACCGCCATGAAGGCGTCGCCCAGCGCGCGACCTACATCGTCGACCCCGAAGGTGTCATCCGATTCATGATGGTGACCGACCTGAACGTAGGCCGTAACCCGAAAGAAGTTCTCCGCGTCCTCGATGCATTGCAGACCGACGAGCTCTGCCCGTGCAACTGGAAAAAAGGCGAAGAAACGCTGAAAGCCGCGTAACCCATCACCCGAAGGAGGGGTGCATCACTCCCATCCCTCCTTCACCCTCTAAACGAAAAGGAACAACATCATGTCAGTCCAATCCCTCCGCAACACCTTGCCGGACTATGCCAAGGACATAAAACTCAACCTCGGCACGGTTCTCACCGAAGAAGGCGCACCCGATCTCTCGCTGTCACAGATTTACGGTGTCGCGCTCGCCTCGGCCTATGCCACCAAACACGCCGAAATCATCGCCGCTATCGAACATGACAGCGGAACCGTCCTCACCGATCTCGATATCCAGGCCGCCAAATCCGCTGCCTCCATCATGGGCATGAATAACATCTACTACCGCTTCCTCCACCTCTCGGGCGATGGCGAATTCATGAAGATGCCTGCGAACCTGCGCATGAACGTCATCAATAGTTCCGGCGTGGAAAAGGTGGATTTCGAGCTCTATTCGCTGGCCGTCTCAGCCATCAATGGCTGCGGCATGTGTATCGAAGCGCACGCGAAAAGCCTGGAGAAGGAACATCTGTCGAAAAAAGGGATTCAGTCGGCGGTCAGGATCGCGGCTGTGTTAAACGCTGTCGCGCAAGTACTGGTGATCGAGAAGACCACGACATCATCAGGAGCAGCATCGGCAGCAGCATAGTAACCATCGTATTCGCTCCCATCAGTTTGTCTCCCTCATCCCCTTCACCTCTGGTGGAGGGGATCTTTTTTTAAGCGGTACGTCCCGCGGTTACTTCCTGCACCTGCGCGGTGACAATGCGCGGCGCACAACGTTCGGTATCAAGAACGAGTGCTTCAGACATATGTTCATTCGCAAACCCACGACCAGGTTCCAAGCCGCATGCCCTCACGAGATTTTCGTACATGTTGGCGAGGCCTTGCTCTTTGTTTTGATTGATGATGACGCCGTGATTATCATTATTGGCCATAGCGAGCGCGCCAGTGGCCATAGCAAGCCCTGCACCAGCTCCGCCTATGGTGATAACGTCTAAGTTTGCTTCTGGTTTTGCTTCCGCGACCATTGCAGGGGCTGGTTCTGGAGTATTGGCTTCTGCCACTTGCATCTCGATCGGTTGAGGGCCTCCTGCGGACGGAGAAAGCTCACTCAAAGCCTCAGGCGATGGGGGGGTGTAGGTAACAGTGTTGGCGTGCGCCGTCATGGCGATATCCACGGGCCGGGCGGTAATTTCCATGTCAGCATTAAGCGGCGTGACTTTTACTTGAGCTACGGTTGATTGCGTAGCAGAAGGCAATTCCATGCCTGCATCGGGCATAGTGAGGCTGGCATTCACCGGCGCAATTTCCATGTGGTCTGTAGGGGATAAGGCTTCGGTGATTTCTGCGGAAGAGGGGGAAGGGGTCTTGGTAACCTGCGCCTCTGCTCCGATGTTCTCGCCATCAATGCCCGGGGCAAACGTAACGGAGTCACCGGATTTAGCGGCTCCCTCTGCCTGACTTCCAAGGGCTGACGGGTCAGTCGGCGTGGCCTCGGCGACAGCGTGTTCTCCACCTGTGGCGGTGACGGCGGCGACGCCTGTCGCAGCGCTGACGAGTGCGGTTAGCTTATCCAGATGAAGTGTTTTTGCTGCGCCTAGCGCATCATCGAACCATTTCGTGAAAGCTCCCAAACGCTCTTGAGCGAAGGCGCTGACATATTCAGCTATCTTGGTTCCACTAAGCCAATTTGATTTCTCAGCCATATCACTACTATACTCTATCTGTTGTTATCAATAAATAGAATTAATCCAACATTACTATTATATTAATATAAAGCTTAAATTTTAGTTAATCCTTGGGCGTCAAACATAAAAAAAACCCGGCAGATGCCGGGCTTTTTGTGAATGGGAATGAGAAAAAATGCTTAAGCGCGAACGGGGATGCCCGCTTCCACAGGAGTGGAACGGCTTGCGACCACGCGGCCCGTATGCTGGCCGATGACTGCACCCGCACCGAGAGCGCCTGCGGCCAACAGGCCGCTTGCCATTTTGTTTTCGCCAACGAATGTACCAATATTGGACCCGGCCTGTCCGAATATGGAAGTAAGGCTCTTATCTCCCAATACATTCTGGAAGTATTCGCCACTTATAGCGCTGCCTGCGACTTTATCGATACCGATAGCGGATGCCGCAGTCGCATAATGCCCGGAAAGGTCAGTAGCCCATTTACCCGCTGTTGTCCCAATGTTTCCCATGTTGCCAGGATCAGTGCCGAT
>JBGTBD010000055.1:0-32860 GCA_041749475.1 Rickettsiales bacterium | reverse complement strand
GAAAAGATTCAAGCTAAAACATTACAGAGAAGGCGCGTCACTTGCGTGCGGATGGGTGGCGGCAATCTGTTGCCAGCGGGAGCCTTCCTGATGGGCAAGCCGGGTATTCAGCAGGGTGGCGATCTCGTCCGCTGAGCGATGGATGTCAGGCTGCGACGCCATGAATCCCGCCACTTGCTGCACCAGCGCTTCCCGCAGTTCGGGAGGTTGGGCGGCGACGACATGGGCGGCGGCATCGGCAAGACGGCCTGTTAGGTCATGCTTGGCATCCTCCGTCTGATTGCGGTTCGATAAGAACAGCATCGCATTCGCGAAGATGTAGCAGGCCGCGGTCGCATAGCGCGAGATATGGCTGCCTTCCTGTGGGGTGAGTTTTTGTTTCTTGTGCGCACCCCAGAGCATGGCGGCATTATTGGCCGTATATAGCGCACCGGACACGCGTAAAGGCTTATCCTGTATCCATTCGGTGAGGGTGTGTGGCTGGTCACCAGATGCGGGTTTGCGTTCAGGGATGAGAAGGCCTGCCAGCGCACCTGCGCCTACCAGCACGCCGGATACAATATCGGGCATGAAGTCGAGCGCTTTTCCTCCGCTTTTTTTCATGCCCGAGCGGACTAATTGCCCGGCGCCAATCGCATAGACCGCATTCAACGCTTCCGAGGGGTGGGCGTATAAGAAAGATTCGATATGGTCGATGATGCCGCCTTCTTTGGCCAAAAGGCTGGTTTCAGGTTCGTCGGGTATCGCGATGTTCTGTTTTTTCAGGTAATCGCCGAGTTTGGTGCTCAGGCGTTCCAACTGTTTCTCCGCATCCGGATTACCATAGCGTGCGGCGGCGAGGCCTCCCACGCCCCACATGGCCCCGACGGAGACTTTTTTGAAATCCTTCTCCAGCAGCCCGGTGGCGATGATGGCGGCGTCACCCAGTAAATAGGCATAACCTGCCATTCTCAGGCTTTTGCCGGTGAGAGAATCGGAAGCAGTCGGTTCTGGGTGCTGCGTAGTCATAGCTTTTTCCACTGTACATCAGGAATGTGACGCTTTAGCGTCATCGGGCCGTTACTATTATGGCAGAAATCGGGAGAAAGCATGTTTGGTCAAGCGTTTGAAGCATTCGTGGGGGCGCTGGCTTCGGTACTGTTTTTCGATATCGGCGGTTTCCCGTTCATCGTGGTATGGCTGGTGGTGGCAGCGATATTCTTCACCGTCTATTTGCGGGGGGTGAATTTCCGGCTATTCCGGCATGCGCTTCAGGTGGCGGGCGGGAAATATGCGCGGAAAGAGGATGCGGGCGAAGTCAGCCCGCTTCAGGCGCTTTTCTCCGCCGTGGCGGCGACCGTAGGGCTGGGCTCCATCGCCGGGGTATCCGTCGCAGTGGCGGTCGGTGGGCCGGGGGCCGTGTTCTGGATGGTCACCATCGGTTTAATGGGAATGGCCACGAAATTCGCCGAAGTGACGCTTTCGATGAAATATCGCCGGATCGAGGACGGAAAAGTATTCGGTGGGCCGTTCGAATATCTGCAACGGGGATTGAGCGAACGGGGGATGCCGCGTTTAGGTCGTGTGCTCGCGCTTGTCTTCGCGGTGTTCTGTATTGGCGGGGCGCTGGGCGGGGGGAATATGTTCCAGTCCAACCAGGCGGTGGGTATCATGGCGGGGACGTTTGAGAGCCTGGCTGACTATCGCTGGGTGATGTCGCTCATATTCGCGGGATTCGTCTTCCTCATCCTCATGGGTTCCATCAAGCGTATCGCCAAGGCGGCGGAGATCGTCACGCCGCTGAAGGGGGTGCTGTACCTTATCTGCGCCATCATTGTCATCGGCGCGAATATCGAGAATCTTGGCCCCGCTCTCTCCCTTATTTTCCATTCCGCTTTCACGGGTGACGCGGCAACGGGTGGATTTATCGGCATGTTGGCCATGGCGTTCCGGCGGGCGAGCTTTGCCAATGAAGCGGGCTTAGGCTCTGCGCCTATCGCCCATTCCGCCGCACGGGCGGAAGAGCCGGTGCGTGTGGCGTCGCTAGCGTTGCTGGAGCCTTTCTTCGCCGCCATGATCGGGCTGTTGACTGGGTTGATGGTGGTGATTACCGGGGCCTATGCAGGGGCAACGGTGAATGACGGGGCGATGATCGCCAGCACCGCGTTCGCCACCGTAGCGCCATGGTTCACGATGTTGCTGGCGCTCAACGTGCTGTTGTTCGCCTATGGGACGACGATCGGCTGGAGTTATTACGGCGAGATCGCGTGGAGTTTCCTGTTCGGGCGCAAATGTATCATGCTGTATTATCTCATCTTCTGCACGGCGACATTCCTCGGCGGCATCATGCATTTCGGGATCGTGGTCGATTTCTCTGACCTTCTAATCCTCGGCATGTCACTACCCAACATCGTGGCGCTGTATATCATGCGCGGAACAATCCGGGCGGAGATGCAATCCTATATTGCCAGATACAAGCTTTAGTCGGGTGTCGTCATCATGACGGTATGACGGTAAAGTTTAATCCCGCGGTAGCTGGCGGCGTTTGCGGTCAGGGCGAACGCGGCGGGATTGTTCGAAGTTGGTCATCCGGTCGGCGACGTAGGCTTCCAGAGATTTGCCTAGTTCTTCCTGCGAGTTGCGGAAGTAATGGTCGGCGCCTTCGAAGACTTTATATTCGATCTGCGAATATTTCTGCGCTTTGAGTTTCTCGGCGAAGCGGGAGACTTCTTCCTGTTTCACGATATCGTCCTTATCGCCCTGCGCGATGAGGCCCGAGGCCGGGCAGGGGGAGAGGAAGGAGAAATCATACATATTGGCAGGGGGGGAGACGGCCACGAAGCCTTCGATCTCCGGGCGGCGCATCATCAGTTGCAGCGCGATCCATGAGCCGAAGGAGAAGCCGGAGATCCAGCAGGTGCTGGCGTCCGGGTTATATTGCTGGAGCCAATCAAGCGCGGTCGCCGCATCGCTCAACTCGCCGATACCGTTATCGAATTTGCCTAAAGAACGGCCGACGCCACGGAAATTGAAGCGCAGGACGGAGAAATTATTGTTCTGGAAGGCCTGGAACAGCTTGTAGACGATCTTGTTATTCATCGTCCCGCCATAAAGCGGGTGCGGGTGCAGCACGAGGGCAATCGGTGCGCCTTTGAGGGGACTTTGGTGGTAGCGGCCTTCCAGACGGCCTTCGGGGCCGTTAAAAATTACTTCCGGCATAGGGATTCCTGTACTCCATGTGGGTTGCAGACAGGGGTTGAGTCGGCCCAAGTAACTGAAAAATAATGTCCGTTTTGTTGACTCATTTAGTCTGCTATTATATGAGGGGTTGGCATTAACGAATTGCGGCAGTTTCAGGGGTGTAACCGACCCACGGAAATTTTGCAATGAATTTGTAAGGAAAGAACTACATTTCATGACGTTGCTGGCGAGCCTCAGAGAAGATATCCGTTCCGTGCTGGAGCGTGACCCCGCGGCGCGGAATACGCTCGAAGTCGTGCTGTGCTATCCCGGCTTCCATGCGCGCCTGTTCCACCGCGCATCGCATCAGCTATGGCGCTGGAATCTGAAGCTGGTGGCGCGCTGGCTATCGTCCTTCGCCCGGTTTTTCACAGGCATTGAGATTCACCCGGCGGCGCAGCTTGGGCGGCGTGTGTTCATCGATCACGGGCTGGGCGTCGTGATCGGCGAAACGGCCATCATCGGGGATGACGTGACGATCTATCAAGGCGTCACGCTCGGCGGTATCAGCCTTGATAAAGGGCCGCGCCATCCCCATATTGAGAAGGACGTCATCATCGGCGCAGGGGCGATGGTGCTGGGGCCCATCACGGTCGGCGAAGGGGCGCGTATCGGTTCCAACGCCGTAGTGGTCGATTCGGTGGCGGCAAGGGTGACGGTGGTCGGCGTTCCGGCGCATCCGGTGTCGGTGTTCAAGGATTTGCGTCAGGGTAAACTGGCGGCGTTCGATGCGTATGGCACGCCTGCGGACGGGACGGTAGACCCGTTATTGCAGCATATCGAGTTGTTGCACCGGGAAATTGAGGAATTGAAAGCACGGCTGGATGCGGATGACGCAGCGGCCAAACGGTTGCCGGGCGAGAAACGTCCCCGGCGGAAAGAAAAACATGATTCTTAGTACACGCGGACGGTATGCGGTGATGGCGATGGTGGACCTCGCCACGCAGGCCCATGCGCGCCCGGTGTGCCTTGCCGAAATATCCGAGCGGCAGGAGATCCCGCTGGCGTACCTCGAACAGATATTCGGGAAACTCCGGAAATCCGGGCTGGTGAAGTCCGTGCGTGGGCCGGGCGGGGGGTATCAACTCCAGCGTCCCTCATCGGAAATCTGGATTTCCGATGTTATTCAAGCCGCTGAAGAAGCCATCAAAATGACCCGCTGCTCCAGCGGCCCTTCCGGTTGCATGACGCCCAAGACGCGCTGCCTGACGCATGATCTGTGGGAAGGTCTGGGGAACCAGATTTATCAATATTTACGTTCCGTATCGCTGGAAGATGTGTGTGAGCGGCGCTTACGCGGCAAGCCGCTGCTGGATGGCATTTCCCCCATCGCGTTTGAAGTCATCTCAACTGATATGTAGGCGGCTGATGCCTCAATCCCCCATTTATCTCGATTATAACGCGACTGCGCCTATCCGTCCGGAAATCCGTGAGGCGATGGTGGAGGTAATGGGGTGGCCTGCCAATGCGTCCTCGGTGCACTGGTTCGGGCGGGAGGCGAAGAAGTGGCTGGAACAGGCGCGCAAGGCCGTCGCGGATGAGGTGAGTTGTTTTCCGCAGGAAATCGTATTTACTGCATCAGGAACGGAATCCAACAATCTGGTATTAAATAGTTTTATGGATAGAAGAATATTCACTTCGGCCGTTGAGCATAGCTCTGTGCTGCAAGCGGTAGAGGGGGTGGAATTACTCCCTGTTGATGAAAATGGAATCATAAATATCAGTGTATTATCTGATAGCATTAAACAACAACCTTCAGTGTTGGTGTCGGTGATGCTTGCCAATAATGAAACGGGGGTGATTCAGCCCATACGTGAGGTCGCCGAAGCGGTTCATGCCATCGGTGGGTTGCTGCATTGTGACGCGGTGCAGGGGCTGGGGAAGATGACCGTCGATATGGGATTGCTCGGGGCAGACCTGATGACGGTCTCGGCGCATAAGATGGGTGGGCCTCCCGGCGTGGCGGCGGTGATCGCACGTCAGGGTATCCCGTTGAAGCGCCAGATGCGCGGTGGCGGGCAGGAATCAGGGCGGCGCGCGGGTACGGAAAATATCGCCGCCATCACCGGATTCGCCAAGGCCATCGATGTGGCGCGCACGGATAGCTGGCAACAGGAGATGCGGGCGCGGCTGGACAGGATGGAGCGGGATATTGTCACCGCTTTCCCTGCCGCGAAGGTGATAGGGCACGGCGTGGAGCGCCTGGCTAACACATCCTCCCTGCTGATGCCTGGGGTCAGCGCCGAAACGCAGTTGATGCATTTCGACCTTGCGGGATTTGCGGTCAGTGCAGGATCTGCTTGTTCTTCTGGCCGTATAGAGCCGTCCCACGTGCTAAAGGCGATGGGGTTGCCCGACGCGGAGGCGGGGTCGGTTATCCGCGTCAGTACGGGGTGGGATACGCAACCGGGTGACATACTGGCCTTCACCGAGGCATGGAAAGCGTTTTATGCTAAGCGGGTGGCGGCTTAACCAACCGTGGGGTGTAACGCCATCGCACTCTTCTTGATATCCTGACCCTCTACCTTAAGAATGTGACCGTTTGTTGACGGTTTGGCAGGAAGTTCGCGGAAATACTTGTCACGATAGTTTCATATTCGCCGGATATACTACATCAATATTACGTAGCTTACGGAGACTAGTGATGAAATGGACATGGCCCTGGAACGCCGCCGCAGAAACATATGCCGCTAACCGCTATGCAAAGGCGCGCGAGGATACGGAGCGGCGCTATATGGAAGCGGGCGGCTGGGGAACCGGAGTTGTTTCCGATATTCAAGGGATGTGGCTCAACTTCACCAAGTGGCCGACCACCATCTTCTCCGGTCTGACCGGGATTTGCTGGGAAAGGGAAGACGAGCCACGGGCCGAGCTCCCTGAGCATCTGGAAGGGACGGAGCTGGCCGAAGGCTACCGCAAGCGGGAGCAGATAGATCGCGAAATCGCCGATATGAAAGGCGATAAGATACTGAGCTATATGACGCTGCGTATCTTCCGTGCCGGGCGTAACGAAGAGGCCATCCGCCATGCGAACGAGCGCATCCCCATCCATATGCCGGGTGAGGTTGCGGGGGACGAGGATTCCCCGCTTCGCACCCCGGCGTTGGTGACCATGGCGCTGGGCGTGGCCGGCGCTGTCGGGGGAGGCGCATATTACCTGCATAAGCATGGTAATCCACTGGATTTCACTGCTCCCCCGATGACTCCGCCACTAGCGGGTGATGATAGCCTTCCCGAGCGCCCCTAATCCTCCGTTCTGTATCCTTTATTGACGCCGTTTTGCCAGTGCGTAAAAATACTTGATTAAATTTGTCGGGAATCCTATTCTAGTGCTTGATTATCTCCGAAAAATAGCCCATATAGCACACATATCAATGAGAGGTTTTTCCTGTGTCCGGACAAGTGATTGAAATGAGTACGCTAAAAGCGAAATATACCGACGTCAGATTCCCGATCTATCTGGATTATCAGGCGACGACGGCGGTTGACCCGCGTGTGCTCGATAAAATGATCCCGTGGTTCACCGAGAAATTCGGAAATCCCCATTCACGCAGCCATGCGTACGGCTGGGAAGCGGAAGAGGCGGTGGAAATCGCGCGGGAGCAGGTCGCCAAGCTCATCGGGGCGACGGATAAGGAAATTATCTTTACCTCGGGCGCGACGGAATCCAATAACCTCGCCATCAAAGGCGTGGCGCGGTTCAATAAGGGTAAGAAGAACCATATCATTACCGTGCAGACGGAGCATAAATGCGTGCTCGATTCCTGCCGGCAGCTGGAGCGTGAAGGGTTCGAGGTGACCTACCTCCCTGTGCAGACCAATGGGTTGCTTGATTTAGATGTGCTGAAAGCGGCTATCCGTGAGGATACCGTGCTGGTGTCTGTGATGATGGTGAATAATGAGATTGGCGTGATTCAGCCAATGAAGGAAATCGGCGCAATCTGCCGTGAACGTGGTGTCTATTTCCATACCGACGCGGCGCAGGCATTCGGGAAAATCCCCATCGACGTTGAAGAGATGAACATCGATCTGATGAGCATTTCCGGGCATAAGATCTATGCACCGAAAGGTATTGGGGCGCTCTATATACGCCGCCGTCCGCGTGTGCGTCTGGATGCGTTGATTCATGGTGGCGGTCAGGAGCGGGGTTTCCGTTCGGGCACGTTGCCGACGCCCCTGGTGGTTGGTCTTGGTGAAGCGGCTGCTATCGCCATGAAGGATATGGGCGCCGACGCCGAGCGTATCCGCGTGATGGGTGAGCGGTTTATGCGCGAAATCCACGATAACGTGCCGGATGTGTTTTTGAATGGCGACCGCGAGAAGCGTTGGCCGGGGAATATCAATCTGAGTTTTGCATATATCGAAGGTGAGTCGATGATCATGGCGATTAAAGACCTGGCTGTATCCTCCGGTTCGGCCTGTACATCCGCTTCGCTGGAGCCTTCTTACGTGCTGCGCGCTATCGGGGTCGGAGAAGAGCTGGCGCATACGTCCATCCGCTTTGGTATCGGGCGGTTCACGACCGATCGTGAGCTGGATGCGGCGATCGAGATCATCACCCGTTCCATCGATAAACTCCGCGCGATGAGCCCGCTTTGGGAAATGGCGCAGGACGGTATCGATATCAGTAAAATCCAGTGGGCGGCACATTAACCAAGAGTTCAGAATTCAGGAGATAGAAGATTATGGCTTATTCAGATCAACTCATCGACCATTATGAAAATCCGCGCAACGTAGGGTCATTCGAGAAGGGTGATGATACGGTGGGAACCGGCCTCGTTGGCGCACCGGCGTGTGGGGACGTGATGAAATT
Organism: Rickettsiales bacterium; assembly: GCA_041749475.1. Taxonomy (GTDB): domain Bacteria; phylum Pseudomonadota; class Alphaproteobacteria; order Rickettsiales; family UBA998; genus JBGTBD01. The sequence continues at coordinate 24,828 of JBGTBD010000055.1, read as the reverse complement.
GCAGATCAAGGTCAATGAGCATGGCGTGATCGAGGATGCGCGGTTCAAGACGTTCGGCTGCGGTTCGGCCATCGCTTCCTCTTCCCTCGTTTCCGAATGGGTAAAGGGCAAGACGCTTGATGACGCGATGCAGGTGAAGAATACGGAAATCGCCGAATATCTCGCGTTGCCTCCGGTGAAGATCCACTGCTCGGTATTGGCGGAGGACGCAATCAAGGCGGCCATCCTCGATTACAAAGCGAAGCATGGCGGGTTGTCGGCTGAGGAAGCGGTACTGCAAAGCCAAGTGGCGGCGCAGGCGTAACTGTAGAATATCCGCGTCATTGCGAGGAGCGTAGCGACGCGGCAATCCATGGATTGCTTCGCTCCGCTCGCAATGACGGTAAAGAAAAAGTAAAAAAAATGGCAAAACAGGCGATTGAGATTACCGACCAGGCGGCAGAGCGCATACAGGCGTTGCTGGCGCAGCGTTCGAAGCCGTCGGCAGGGATTCGCGTGGGCGTGAAGACGCGCGGGTGTTCGGGCTTATCTTATACGATAGAATATGCCGATGACGTCACCAAGTATGACGAGGTGGTGGAGGATAAAGGCGTGAAAGTGCTGATCGACCCTAAGGCCATCATGTTCCTGTTGGGGACGACGATGGATTTCGTCGAGGAAAAGCTGAAAAGCGGTTTCGTATTCGTGAACCCGAATGAAAAGGGTCGCTGCGGGTGTGGCGAGTCCTTCCATGTCTAGCATCGTCTTACTGCTCCCCCCTCGAGGGGGAGCGGGTGTTGCCCTTGCAACGCCGTGGGGGTGCAGATAGATGGAAGAAGCAGCCCCCCACCAACCGACTTTGTCAGTTGACTCCCCCTCAAGGGGGGAGTGGAATTATTTTCAGATGTTTGGTCTTTCGGTGCAATACGGAATAGATGAAAAAGTCCTCCAGACAGCCTATTTCCAGCTTCAGAGAGCGTCCCACCCGGATCAGTTGAAACGACTGGATGATGCTGGCCGTCAGAAAGCATTGTTGGATTCGGCGGCAATCAATCAGGCGTATGAGACGTTGAAGAATCCGCTCTTACGCGCAGAATATTTGCTGTCGCTGCAAGGTGTGATTGTGGGGAGTGAAAAGGATACAGTAAAGCCGTCACCGCAACTTCTGATGGAATCAATGGAACAGCGTGAGGCGTTGATGGAAGCGGATTCCGTCGAGGCGGTGAAGGGGTTGGAGCAGGCTGTGGTTACGTTGCAGGCTGATATACAAATAGCGTTGCATGGTTCGCTAGATGCACGGGATTGGCAAACGGCAGCGGCGCAGGCGCTTCGCTTACGCTATCTCACAAAATTTTTGCAGGAAGCGCGTGGCCGCATTAAGTTGCTGCAGGCGAAGGTTTCCTAACGTCGTCATCGCCCGAATTCGCTCTGGCGAATTATAGGGCGATCCAGACTTTTGAAACGCTGGATTATCCTATAATTTGCTTCGCAAATTTGGGTAATAACGATAAGAGGAAACGTAAGTAAGAACGTTATTATAGTCGTCATTCCTGCGGAAGCAGGAATCCAGCTGTGAGACTGGATGTCAGCCTTCGCTGGCATAACACTGAAAAGAATATAGGAAAAAAATGAAACTGCTGCAAATCTATGAACCTGGCGAAACGCCTGCTCCGCATTCGGATGCGGCGGCTGTTGGCATCGACTTAGGAACGACGCATTCCGTCGTTGCCATATGGTATGAGGACGGGGTGCAGGCGATTGAGAACGGGCAGGGGCATTCGGTGATTCCTTCCGTGGTCGATTACGGACCGCATCCTGCGCATGTCGGCGCGAGTGCGCGGGCGGTGCATCTGACGGGGGCGAAGGATACGGTCGCGTCCATCAAGCGGTTGATGGGGAAATCGGTGGCGGAGGCGGTGGCGCTGTTTCCGGAACTGGTGGGGCAGTTACAGGATAAGGGTGATGGCGTGCCACGGCTGATGCTCGGCGGGGTATTGCGCTCTCCCGTGGAAGTTTCTGCCGATATTTTACAGTATTTACGCGGCATGGCGGAATTGGCGTTGGGGAAAGAGGTGACGCAGGCCGTCATCACCGTTCCCGCTTATTTCGACGATGGCGCGCGGACTGCTACGCGGGATGCGGCGCGGCTCGCAGGGCTGGAAGTCCTGCGCATCATCAATGAGCCGACGGCGGCAGCCGTGGCGTATGGGTTGGAGAATGAGGCCGAAGGGATTTACGCGATTTATGATTTCGGCGGCGGGACGTTTGATTTTTCGTTGCTTAGATTGGAAAAAGGCGTGTTTCAGGTGCTGGCTACGGCGGGGGATACGGCGCTTGGCGGCGATGATATCGACCGGGCGATTGTCGATTGGGTGGAAAAGGGTGTCGCGGTGCCACCGGAGCAATTGCCGGGATTATTGGGTAAAGCGCGGGATGCCAAGGAAAAACTAGCCGAGGAAGAGTTGGTGGACGTGACGCCGACGCACCGCATGAACCGGTTGGAATTAGCGGCGCTATGTACGCCGTTCATTAACCGGACGCTCGGGATTGTCGCGCAAGCGTTGGAAGATGCGGAACTTGGCGTGGATGATGTGAAAGCCGTGGTGCTGGTCGGCGGATCGACGCGGTTACATGCGGTGCGTGAGGCGGTGGAAAATTACTTTGGCCGTGCGCCTTTTGCCGGGATTGATCCAGACCGGGTGGTCGCATTCGGGGCGGCGATTCAGGCGCATCAACTGACGGAAGGTGGAGATAATCTGTTGCTCGACGTGGTTCCGCTATCGTTGGGGTTGGAGACGATGGGCGGGATCGTCGAGAAACTTATTCACCGCAATACGCCGATTCCGGCCAGTGTGGCGCAGGAATTCACCACCTATCAGGACGGTCAGCAGGGGATGATTTTCCATGTTGTGCAGGGGGAGCGCGAGATGGCGGAGCAGAACCGTTCACTCGCCAAGTTTGAACTGAAAGGCATTCCGCCACTTCCGGCAGGGCTCGCGCGCATTAAAGTGACGCTGACGGTGGATGCGGATGGCCTTCTCAATGTGACAGCCGAGGAAACGACGACGGGAACGCGGCAACAGGTGGAAGTCCGGCCTTCTTACGGGCTTCCAGTCGAGGAAATCGAGCGGATGATCGTGGATTCGATGGAGCATGCGCGGGGGGATATCACGATGCGCCTGCTGCGCGAGGCGCAGGTCGAGGCGATGCGGCTGGTGGGTGAGGTGCGGTATACCTTGAAAGAAACCCCTGAATTGCTGGAAAATGATGAGGAAAAGCATATTTCGGAGGCGTTGGCGCAGGTGGAAAAGGCTGCCGGTGGGGATGACCGTGAGCTTATTGACGCGGCAGTACAGGAATTACAGCATAAAACGGCTGATTTCGCCGCACGGCGGATGAATCATTCCATCGGCGAGGCGCTCAAGGGAAAAAAAGTTGCAGAGATGTAATCGTGCCATTATGTAGTTGCTATTAGGTAAAATTAACATGGTTTCCCTTCGTCATCGCCCGAATTTGCGGAGCAAATTTTAGGGCGATCCAGTAGTTCTGGATTCCCCTATAATTTTGTTTCACAAAATTCGGGGAATGACGAGATTGAAAAAAATGCTATAAGGTTCAAAAATATGCCAAAAATCACATTTGTATTCGCCTCTGGAGAAGAAAAGACGTTCGACGCGCCGGTGGGGATTTCCGTGCTCGAAGTCGCCCATAAAAACGACATCCCGCTAGAAGGGGCGTGCGAGGGTTCGCTCGCCTGTTCGACCTGCCATGTGATAGTTGATCCATCCTTCTTCACAAAATTGCCCGAAGCCAAGGAGGAAGAGGAGGATATGCTTGACCTCGCTTTTGCCCTTACGCATACTTCCCGACTAGGATGCCAGATCATCATGACGGAGGCTCTGGACGGCTTGCGTGTGACGCTACCGTCGGCGACGCGTAACATGATGGTCGGATAACCGATTTTTGTAACCATGTGCCGCCCGAAAAGGGGAAATTTTGTATGAGTGATCCTGTAGTCGATAAAGTCAGCCAGCGTAAGCGCGATAGCCTGATGGGACAGCTTATCGTGGTGGCGGCGGTCGTGCTGCTCGTTATCGTCGGTGTCTTCGCGGCGCGCACGGGTATCAACCGTAAGGAAGTCGAGCATAAGCTTACCTCCATCGAGAAGGAACTCAATAAGGTAATGGAAGAGCGCGGCTACAGCATCGCGTTTTCCTATGAGGATGTGGATATCGGCGGCGGGTTATTCTCCAAGCGTATCACCATCAAAAACCCTGTCTTCCAAATTCAAAGCGATAAAGAACGTGGATTCTATTCCGGCATGACGGTCTCTTCCGACCGCATCACCGTCGTTCCTTCGGATAGTGAATTCTCCGAGGCGAAGTTGAGCTTCCCAACGCCGATTACGGTGGAGCGTGGGCGGGGTTCATGGGTCATCACCGCTACCGATATGGCCGTGCTGTTCGAGCGTGATACGGATGATGAGGTGGATCTGATCGACTACAGCATCGCGCTCAATAAAAGCATCGCTATCGATAATCGCGAAACAAACAAGAAAACGCTACTCAGCTTCCATGAGGGGTCGGACATCCACGGTCAGTTGGATGTGAAGAACAGGCTCTACTCACAGGAATCTTATTTCACCGGCTTTCTTCTCTCGCGGGAAGGCGCTTATACGCTTGAGGGCAAGGACGTGAAATGGACGGTGACCAGCGCGCGTGAATCCGATGCGCTCATCAAGCGTTTCAAGCTGAATGCCGAGAGTCTTTCCTTCCAGGACGAGATGGCTCCGTTGGGCACGTTGAAAGTGACGATGGAAGCAGAAGAGACCGTGACGCCTTCGACTCAGCCGGACGGCGCGCCGGTGCGCACCATCAACTCCACCATCGTGGCAGATGCGGGGGATTATACCTTTACGACGGACGGTGCGCTGCAGTATCAGGGGACTAATTTCGTTCCTTTCGGGGAAGCGAAAATCAGCATCACGAAACCTTCCGTTATGCTCGATGCGCTGGAAAGCGCGGCGGTAATCAACCGGGGGGTGCGTGCTTTGCTCGGCTCCGGTCTTGAGTTCGCGAGCGGTCGTCCCATCACGGAGGCTACCGACAAGGTGCAGGTGACGCTGCGCCGGAGTGAAGGCGGATCCTTCATCATCGGCCGGACTACGTTCGAAGAATTAGCGGCGCATGTCTTGCGCGGATTGATCGACACCAGCGCGGAGGATGTCGTGGTGCCTGAGGTGGAAACTGCTCCCGATGCGGCAACGGAGGTCGAGCCTGTGCCTGCGCCGACCGAAGCCGAACAACAGATCAACCAGATCAAGAAGAACATGAACGATATCGGCGATGTCATTGAATCGCTGGAGGGTGACGCTGTCGCCACGCCGCCTGCGCCCATTGAGCAGGGGGAATAGTCGATGGCCAAGAAGCAAGCTGTCGCGAATACGCTGCCCGCGTGGAATTTAAAAGATTTGTACCCCGCGCCGGACGCGCCCGCCATCACGGTAGACTGCAAAAAGGCCGAGAAGCTCGCAGCGGATTTCCAGAAGAAATATGCGGGGAAGGTTTCAAAACTGACGGGTGAGAAACTGGCGGAAGCGATCCGCCATTACGAGAAGATCCAGGACGTTACGGGCAAGCTCGGAAGCTATGCGCAACTGGCGTATAGCGTGGCGATGACCGACCCTAAGGTTGCGCAGTTCTACCAGAATATCTCCGAGAAATTGACGCATATCGCGACGCTGCTCTTATTCTTCACGCTGGAGATCAACCGGCTGGATGAGAAGAAATTGAAAAAAGCGCTCGCCGGTTCGGATATGCTTGCGCATTACACGCCGTGGCTGCGTGATGTGCGCGCGTATAAAAAACATCAGCTGGATGACCAGTTGGAAAAATTGCTGGTCGAAAAATCGGTGACGGGAGCAGCAGCATGGTCGCGGCTGTTCGACGAGACGATCGCGCAGATGCGTTTTTCGATTCTCGGCAAAGAGTATTCGTCAGCGGAAGCGTTCGATCTGTTGTCCAATAAAGATGAAGCCAAGCGCAAATCAGCTGGTATCGTCATCGGTGAGACGCTTGGGCGTCAGGGGTATCTCTTCTCGCTCATCACCAATACGCTCGCCAAGGATAAAGAAGTCGAGGATCGCTGGCGCGGATATAAGCAGCCCATTTCCTCGCGTAATTTGAGCAATCAGGTGGAGGACGAAGTCGTCACCGCGCTGATGGCGGCCGTTAAAAAATCCTATCCCGAACTCTCGCACCGTTATTACAAAGTGAAGGCGAAGTGGCTGGGTAAGAAGAAAATGGAATTCTGGGATCGCAATGCGCCCCTGCCGTTCGACGATGATTCGACCTATAGCTGGGATCAGGCGCAGAATATCACGCTGGAAGCCTATGCCGCCTTCTCGCCGGAGCTCGCAAAAATTGGCCAGCAATTCTTCGATAAGAACTGGATCGACGTGCCTGTGCGTCCCGGTAAATCTCCCGGTGCTTTTGCGCACCCGACGGTTCCTTCGGCGCACCCGTATTTGCTACTGAATTTCCAAGGCAAGACGCGTGACGTGATGACGTTGGCGCATGAGCTGGGTCACGGCGTCCACCAAGTGCTTTCCGCCCGCCAAGGAGCGTTGATGTGCGATACGCCGTTGACGCTCGCCGAGACGGCCTCCGTATTCGGCGAACAGCTCGTCTTCCAAGAGATATTGAAGCGCGAGAAGAATAAAGAGCGCCGCAAAGTCCTCATCGCGGGTAAAGTCGAGGATATGCTGAACACGGTCGTGCGTCAGGTCGCGTTCTGCGAGTTCGAGCTCCGCGTCCACGCCAAGCGCCGTGAGGGTGAGCTGACCACGGACGATATCTGCGACATCTGGATGCAGGTGCAGAGGGAATCCCTCGGCCCGGTCTTCAACTTCGCCGACGAATACCGCTACTACTGGTCTTACATCCCCCACTTCATCCATTCGCCGTTCTACGTCTACGCCTACGCCTTCGGCGATTGCCTCGTCAATGCGCTCTACGCGACGTATCAGCAGGAAGTCAAAAAAGGCAAAGGTAAGCAGTTCGAGCAGAAATATATCGATATGCTAAAAGCCGGCGGCACGCTCCATCACAAGGATCTCCTAAAACCCTTCGGCATCAACATCGCCAAACCAGAATTCTGGCAAAAAGGCCTCGATATCATCGCCGGGTATATCGACGAGTTGAAGTAGCCTTCATTCGGTTATAGTATCAATTTTTCAATCAGGAGAGCGATATGCAAGCGATAGTTGCGGCCTTTGCAATGCCTTTGATGTTGTTAAATCTTTTAGGAGGAATAATATCTGGTTTATGGCTCGCTATTCTTGGTGAGTGGAATCCTTTGTTGATTGGGGTGTTGGGTTGTATTGTATCTCCATTCCTTTTAGGTATTGTCTTAATTCCTAACCTTTTATTAGCCGCTCCTGCAATTTTACTAATTGAACGAAATAAGAATTTTAGTGCAATGATTCTTTTTCTACTAAGTCAGATTTATATTTATTCTGTTGTAGTGGTCTGGTGTCTCATGGTTTTTTACTTCTTTATCTCAAAAGCAAATTATGAAACTTTTTGGCCGTTATTAATATGGTCATATGGGGTTGCTACGGGGCCGTGGTCATATTTCGCACAAAAAGATAATGGCAATGCTTCATTTATAACAACCTTCTTTGCTCAGTTTTCTTATTTTGTTATGGGGATTTGTGCGGTTTTCTATAGACCGTATTTGGATGATTGTTTTGTGATTTTTTCTGCACTTATGTGCTTAGGCATGCTTCTTCATAGCGGCTTTGGCTTTGCGATGTTGAAGTACGAAAGAAGATTATCGTTATAGAATGCGTAACTATCCTGTCTGATCACGCGTCTTTTAGTCACACTATATTTTGATTGAACGTAACCTGCTTCTCTTCCATCGTTTCGCGTGACGACACACACTGAAACTCACTATACTCTTGTTCATGCAGTGGCAAGATCAGGCGATTATACTTTCGGTTAAAAAATTCTCGGAGCGGGATGGGATCGTCACTGTGTTCTCGCGGGAGCATGGGTGTTACCGGTCGATCGCCAAAGGCGCGCTGGGGAGTACGCAGCGCGGAATTTACCAGAGTGGGAATATCGTGCAGGCGAACTGGAATGCGCGGCTTTCCGAGCATATGGGCACGCTGAAGGCGGAGATGATGGTTCCCATCACGGCGTGCGTGTTACCCGAGCAGGCGGCGCTGTCGGCCTTGCAGAGCATCTGCGCGATGCTCGATAAATTATTACAGGAGCGCGATCCGCATCCGCAGTTATTCGATGTCACCCGGTCTACCCTGCTTGCGCTGGCGCGGGGGAGTGATTGGCAGGAGGCCTACGTCAATTTTGAGTTGGAGCTGCTCAAGGAAATGGGCTTCGGGCTTGACCTGTCGCGCTGTGCGTCCACGGGTTCGCGTGAGGAACTCATCTATGTCTCGCCCAAGTCGGGCCGCGCCGTATCGCGCATGGCGGGGGAGCCGTATCATGATAAGATGTTGAATCTTCCTCGTTTTCTCAGTGAGCGTGTCAACCGGGTGGAGGTGCATGACCTCTTCGCCGGGCTGAAATTGACCGGGCACTTCTTGGCGGAATGGGTGTTCTCCCCGCATGGCTGGAATATCCCTGCGGCGCGCGATCGGCTGGTTTCTGTGCTGGAAGGGAAAAGTTACGCGTTACCGGTTACGGGTTACGAGATGATGGGTGAATTGGAATCGGCGTAGAGCCTCCTACCGTCATGCTGAACTTGTTTCAGCATCCATCCTTCCACTTGGCATAGACCCTGAAACCAGTTCAGGGTGACATATATTGGTGTATAACCCGCAGAAACCCTTGACTATGGCCATTGGCGTGGTATTTCCTTGGGGTTTGTTAACCTAATGAAGTAGCGCCTGTGGCCAAGAATACCACCGTCCAAGAAACTGCTATCCGCGACGTCGCCTTCCGCGATGCGATTTCGGAACGCTATCTGGCGTATGCGTTGTCGACCATCACGGCGCGGTCGCTGCCGGATGTGCGCGACGGGCTGAAGCCTGTCCACCGCCGCTTGCTGTACGCGATGCTACAGCTGAAGCTCGACCCGTCCTCCGGGTTCAAGAAATGCGCGCGGGTCGTCGGGGATGTGATCGGTAAATACCATCCGCATGGCGATACGGCTGTCTATGATACGTTGGTGCGCTTGGCGCAGACCTTCGCGGTGCGTTACCCACTTGTGGAAGGCCAAGGGAATTTTGGCTCCATCGACGGGGATAACGCGGCGGCGATGCGGTATACGGAAGCGCGCCTGACCGAGATCGCGATGGCGCTGCTGGAACAGATCGACGAAGACACGGTCGATTTCCGCGCGACGTATGACGGGGAGGATAGCGAGCCTATCGTCCTGCCGTCCAGCGTGCCCAACCTGCTTGCTAACGGCTCCGAAGGGATCGCCGTGGGGATGGCGACGTCCATCCCGCCGCACAATATCGGTGAGTTGTGTGATGCGTTGCTGATTATTCTCAAGAAACCCAGCGCAAGCGTCGCGGAGTTGATGGAAGTGCTGCACGGGCCGGATTTCCCGACCGGGGGCATCATCACGGAAGATAAGGCGACGCTGGTGCAGGCCTATGAAACCGGGCGCGGCGGGATTCGCGTGCGCGCGAAATGGGAGAAGGAATCGCTGAGCCACGGGCTGTATCAGATCGTGATTACGGAAATTCCGTATCAAGTGCAGAAATCGAAACTGGTTGAGACCATTGCTAACCTGTTCAAGGACAAGAAACTGCCGTTGCTCGGGAATATCCGCGATGAGTCGGCGGAAGATCTGCGTCTGGTGCTGGAGCCGAAGAATCGACAGGTGGATCCAGAAATGCTGATGGAATCGCTGTTCCGCGCGACTGACCTGCAAAGCAGGTTCAACATGAATTTGAACGTGCTCACCGCCGGGTCGATGCCGAAGGTGATGAGCCTGAAAGAAATCCTCGTCGCCTATCTCGATCATCGGTTCGAGGTGCTCTATCGCCGTTCGCGGTTCCGTCTGGGCAAAATCGCGGCACGGCTCGAAATCCTCACCGGGTTCCTCGTCGTCTATCTTAATATTGACGAAGTCATCCGCATCATCCGCGAGGAGGATGACCCTAAAGCGGTGATGATGAAGAAGTTCAAGCTCAACGATAATCAGGTGGAAGCCATCCTGAATATGCGTCTGCGCAGTTTGCGGAAGCTTGAAGAAATCGCGCTGAAGAAGGAAGTCAAGGAACTGAAAGCCGAGAAGGCTGACCTTGAGGAAATTCTCTCGGATGAGAAGCGCGCGAAGTCTGTTATCCGCGATCAGGTGAAGGATGTGCAGAAGCGTTTCGGCGCGGCGACTGTGCTGGGCAAGCGCCGCACGGTGATGACCGATGCGCCCGCCGCGATCACGGTCAGTATCGAGGCATTCGTTGAGAAAGAGCCGATCACGCTGGTTTATTCCAAGATGGGGTGGATCAAGGCGCTGAAAGGGCATTACGATGATATTTCCGACGTGAAGTTCAAGGAAGGGGACGAGGCGGCGCAGGCGATTCAGGCCAAGACGACGGATTCCATCCTCTTCTTCGCCTCAAATGGCCGGTTCTATACGTTGACGGGCGATAAGCTGCCGAGCGGTAAGGGCTTCGGCGAGCCGCTGCGGTTGATGATCGATTTGCCGAACGACCATGATATCGTCTCCGTGATGGTCTATCACGCCGAGCAGAAATTATTGCTGGCGAGTGATTCGGGTAAAGGCTTTATCGTTCCCGCGTCATCCGTTATCGCTTCGACCAAGGGCGGCAAGCAAGTATTGAATCCGGGTGATAAGGGGCGTGCCATCGCGTGCCATCTCGTCGAAGGCGATCATGTGGCAACCATCGGCGAAAACCGTAAACTCCTCGTCTTCCCGCTGGAGCAGATTCCCGAGATGCAGAAGGGCCAAGGCGTTCAGTTGCAAAAACTGAAAGACGCCAAGCTTTCCGATGTGAAGTTGTTCACCAAGAAGGACGGGCTGAGTTGGAAAAGCGGCGAACGCACACGTACGGAAGAGAATATCAAGGACTGGGTCGGCGTGCGTGCTTCCACCGGGAAATTACCGCCGCAAGGCTTCCCACGGTCCAATAAATTCGACTGATTACGAGTAGAGCCGAATGCCGCCTTTGACTCTGGTTCTGTTTACCTGATCCAACCTGCTCTGGATCTCTAGTGAACGGGGCATGATGGCCGTGACCGTGTGCTTGAGGTCTTCATTAAACGCGGTCCATTCTGCGTCGCCCACGGGAAGTTCCATTGCAGGGGGGACTTCCCCCTCGCAAGGATTATTCTTCATCCCCAAATGGTGCGCACTTTCAAAGAAAGCCTGCTGTAGGACAGGCAAGACAAAAAACCCTTCGGTGAACTGCAGGGAATTTTCTTTTTTAATGTGTTCACTCACTGCCGGGTGGCGGGTTAGCACATCAGCCGTAACAAGCTTTGCGGTCTCCAGCAATCCGTATTCCACAGTCCGTTCGAGCACCTTGTTTGGGTGGCTAATACTCATCCGGCGCGCTATTTCGTTGAGGATGCCGTCCTTCATCCGGTCTTGCGTTTCTGTCAGGATGGGCAAACCCCGATTCATATCGTCCAACATCTGCCGGCAGGTGGCACTGTCGGGTACGCACTCTTTAATCCAACCATCGAGCTGAGTCAGAACCTGATGGGTGTAGGTATGCACATCGATACTTTCATCGCGTTCCTGCATTTGCTTCAAAAAGCGATGTGCTTCACGCTTACGTATCTCCTGATCACTTTGACCGTAAACACTCTCATGTTCCCGCTGAGGACGCATTTCTTCCGGCAGAACAGCGGACAATTGTTTAAATGCTTCTGCGCGCAAACCTTGTTCAAGGTATTTATAGAGAGGTGAAGGGGGTTGGTATTGGTCTTCGATGCGGTAGAGAGGAGCTAGATTCTTATGCAGCCCTGAGGAAAAAAACGCTTCATATAATGCATTCGCTGTCCCTGCATTGTCATAGGCGATGAAATCGGGAATCGCGTTCTTGATTTTTTCATCCGTGTTTTTACCAAAAAACCTGGCCGCAAAATTCTTTACGAATTGTTGTTTTGCCTCTTCCAATAGCGATTCCATAGAAGGGGTGTCTGTGGCGGTTTGGCGTGGGGAGCTGCTTTTTGTCATGATGCCAATTTTCCTTGATGCAATTCAATTTATTGGAAAATCTAGTGATTAATTGCTTTGCGGACAATCTCATTTTCATGAAGATTCCATGACGGAGGGGGGTATAAATACGAAATCGACCGGTGGGTCTACACGACTTTGCGAATGCGCTCACCTTGCAGGATGCGCTTCTCGGGGAATTTGATGAAGATGCGGCAGACGTTGTTCTGCGAGACTTGGATTTCCATCGAGCCTTGATGTAGTGAGACAAGCATGCGGGTGAGGGCCAGGTTGATGCCTTCGGAGCGGATGAAGACGGGGGAGGCGTTGCCCTTGTCGCTGACCAGTTGCAGGCGGCGGAGTTTTTCGAGATCGGAGTTGGGTGCGATCTTCAGGATATTGTATTTCAGCATGAAGACATAATCGTCATGCCCCGCGTCGTTCTTCTCGACCAGTGATTCCAGCACCATGGAGCTACCGGGGGCGAGCTGGAGGGCGGCGCCGATCAACATGTTGATGAGGATCTGGTTGAAGCGATCCTCGTCGATGATGAGTTTGGGCATATGTTCGTCCACCCGCATCTTGACGTCGATATGACGGTATTGCGGTTGGTCGTGGAAATGGCGGATGGCGCGGTGGATGCAGAAGGAGACGTTGACGGCCTTCTCATGCAGGATGAGGATACCTTGCTCCAGCGCAGAAACACTGAGGATGTCAGCGATCATCTGCTTCAGTTCGTTGGAGGATTTGAAGACGTCAAACGCATTGCGTAGGTAGGTCTCATTCCCCATCGGGCCGAAATGCTGGTCTTTCATCGCTTCGGACGCTTCGCGGATGGCGTCTACGGGTTTATCGAGTTCGGAGGCGAGGGATTCGAGGAACTGGGTGCGGGCGCGGTTGACGAGTTGGGCTGTCTCTTTCACACGCTTCAGATAGGTGTTCTTGATGAGGAGCTCTTCCTCGACGCGTTCGCGTTCCTTGATGAAGAGGGTGAGTTTTTCGATCTGTTCAGAGAGGAATTCGATCTCGCCGGGGGCGCCTTCGGGAAGTTGGCGGAAGGCTTTGCCGCGGGTGACGTCGGCAGTGATTTCGGAGAGGGCGAGCACCGGGCGGATAATGCGCGTCTTGACCATCCAGAGCAGGCCGACGAGGAACACCGCAATCATGCATACCTGGAAGAGGCGCGGCCAGAGCAGGCGGCTGATCTCTTCCGTGCTCATCGCACCGTTATAGGAAAGGAGGATGACGTAGGGGTATTTGGCGGACATGCTGTAGATAGTGAAGAAGGATTTGTCGTTGAACAGCCGTGCGCGGGAGATGACGCCCTCCGGTTTAGCGTCAAAATCGATACCATTCAGTTTGTCCACGGGCAAGAGGGTATTGACCGCGCCGTCATTGGTATAGACTTCCGTGAGCGCGGTCAGTGTTTTGCTCAGTATCGCGAAATTGAGGCCGGCTTTGTTCACTTCCATCTGCATGTCCTTGGTGAGGGACTGGATGTCGAGGCTGATGAGGAGCGAGCCGATATGCTTGCCACTATAGTCGGTGAGGCCCATGCTGATAGGCAGCACCCAACGACTGCTGACGCGGCCCAGAATCGGGCGGCCTATCTGGATCTGCCACGGTTCGGCGAGGGCTTTCTTGACGTAATCACGGTCGGAGACATCTACCGCCTTCTTGCGGATACCGTCCCGGCTACTGATGGTGACGCGTTGTTTGTCGTCCACCCATGAGAAGACGTCGTTCTTGCTGTCCATATGGTTGAAGGAGCGCAGCAGTTTGGAGATATTGGCGTGTTTGTCGGGGCCGAACTGGCTGATCTGGCGACCCATGGATTCCAGCAAATACGACGCGTTACGGATTTCGATGATGAGGGCGCGGTCGATACGCGCCGCTTCGCTCTCCAGATTCTTTACCGTGCGGTGGGAATGATCCTCAAACGCGTCATAGGCAATCCAGATGGAAGCCAGAAACAGTACAAAGATCATCACCAGCGACATCAACATAAAATCGCGCGAGAGAGAGGTCTGGGACTTTAAGGAAAAAGGCATCATGCGGGTGAAACGGAACTTTCTGTACGCGAGGTCAATATGGGCTTCTACCCTTATAATATATCTGTAGTTATTTGATAAATGATTAAAAATTGAGCCAAATGAGAGCTTATTTGGCTTTTAAAGGAACAAAACCACTCCATGCATAAGTTTTTGTAAACAAATTATAAAGTGGCTTTTCACCCTCCTGCTTCTAATTGAGGGGGTTATTTCAAGAAATATGCGCCTGTTTATCGGCGGATTGTAACGCGTCCACTTGCGCGGCATGGCTGATGAGGTGGGTGGGGACGTCGTCGGTGCGCTTGTTCGCGTTGGCAGGGAGGTGGCGGATGTTCTTCTCCGCGTCGCCCAATACACGGTTGGCGATGTCGACACTCGCTTCGCTGATGATTTTCTCGTCATTGGCGGGAGCGGGAAGAGGGCATTTCTCCAGCGCGGTCTCGATCTTCTGGCTTTCCTGCATGCGCTCCAGCGTTTTCTGTTCTTCGGATTTGACGCCGAACATGGGGCCGAAGACGCGGCTGAAGAGGAAGGTCGTGGTGGCGACGCTGAAGCTGTAGAGGGATTCGAGGAAGACGTTATTGACGATACCCTGCAATCGGTCGCGTCCCTCCTTGCTGATGCGCTCGGCAGGGGAATCGGTCGGCTTTCCTGCGGTCTTGTAGTATCCTTCACGAATTACTTCTTCTGAGAACTCATGCCCGTGTGCCGCCTTGGCGTGGATTACGGCTTCTACCTGCGGAACTTTCGAGCCCAGTCTCTGCTCGGTCTTCTGCACCCAGTTGCGAACAGATGGGTTCTCATGGTTATTCAGGTGGTTGAAGATGGTCTTCCCCAACTCGTTGGATGTGTGATCGAACCCGTCATAGATGCGATCCTTGCGTCCGAATTTGTAGCCGATGCGGTTGATGATGTTGTCCCGGCTGCCCATGTTGAAGTGGACGGTGTAGATGAGCGGCATGACGGCAGTGCGGCTCAGCAGAACGCTGGCCCATGTCTGTTTTGGTTCATGGGCGAGGAAGTCGTGACGGGCTTCGATCTGTTCTTTTGTCTTTGCATCAGGGGTGCTGGGGCCGATTTTCTTGTCCAGCCAGCAGACAATATCTTTTTTACTATCCTCCAGCCATTTGACCGGGGCCATGACGAGATACCCGCCACCGCAGAGCATCATCAGCCCGGCGACGGATTTCGCTTTGCCATAAGCGGTATGGTAGCGGAACCCCGCTTTCATGATGGTCTCGATGTCTTTCACCGTGCTTTCGGCGAATTGCGTTTTGAGTTCCGGATGGCCTTGCACGTATTTATGGACATCCGCAGCCTTACCGATGCGGTTGAACAGGCCACGGAAACCTTCTTGCGCCTCCACGCCGGTGGCTTCCAGGGTCTTTGTTTCCCAGGCGATATCGGCGGCGCGCGCTTGATGCTCCGGTTCTTTCAGGATGGCTTCCGCAATCTTGTTGAATTGCTTGACGTGCTCACTCCCCTCGGCGGCGACATCGGAGCGCAGGGGCCATTGTTTGACGACCTTGTGGGTGAGCCAGTTGAGGCGTGGCTGCCATTCCAACTTGGTGGCCTTATCCGCCAGCCAGAAGGAGCTGAGCATATTCACCATCCAGCCGATGCCCCACCAGTTGGCGATGTTGAAAGCGGTCTCACCACGGGTGGGAGGAGGTGCGGCGAGCACTTTTTCTTTCTCTTTTGCTTTGGGCGATGACTTGGCCGAGGTTAGCGCGGCTTGCGCGGCGTCCTCAGCGATGCGGGGTGCTTCGCTGCCGGAGGGGGAAATTACACTCTTATCTTCGCTAATCATTCAAGTTAATGCTGACAAATCCTCACTTTGAATATACCACAATGGTCTGGCTAATCTCATGAAGGTTATATGAACATTCCACCTCATGGTGTTGTTAAACGGGCGTTTAGTTGGAATAACAGTCAATTTGAGGGGCGGGTGCGCAGTCATGGATAAATCATTGAATATTATTGAATTATATAAGCGATGCAGCTGCGTGGTGGGGCCGGAGAATGTCGAGTTGCACCAAGCGCACCTGACTATCATCAAGGATCAGATATTACAGCGCCTTGGCCATACGGTCAGCGACGGAGGTGGAACAGGGACAGGAGCCGCCCTGCTTCGGGAGATTTATTACCGTCAGGTCAAGGAAGGCGAATTGGGTGCGAAACAAGCCATGCAACGGCTGGAGCGTGATCTTAAAGAGCTTTCGGAGACGGTTGCGGGGGCGATGAGTTAGGTAGTTTTGAGTGCATCACATATTATTCTCTTCCGTGAGTGGAGAGGCTTAAGGGTGGATTATTGCCGCGCTTCGCTCGCAAGGATGGGAATAAGGGAGTGCCAAAAAACAAAAAAGGCCGGGAAAATTTTCCCGGCCTTCGTTGTTGGTGTTGGACTGGGTAGGATTAGAAATCCATATCCCCCATGCCGCCCATACCACCCATGCCGCCACCGCCGCCCATAGCTGCGGATTTTTCTTCCGGCTTGTCGGCGATGAGTGCTTCGGTGGTGATGAGAAGACCGGCGATTGACGCAGCGTCCTGCAATGCAGTGCGCACGACTTTCGTCGGGTCGATGATACCGGCTTTGATGAGATCGACATACTCGAGTTTCTGTGCGTCGAACCCGTAGTTGGTATCGTCGCTTTCGAGCAGTTTGCCTGCGACGACAGCGCCGTCGAGACCGGAGTTCTCAATGATCTTGCGCAGCGGAGCCTGAAGGGCGCGGCGCACGATGTTGATACCGGCGCGTTGGTCGTCGTTCTCGGCTTTCACGTTGTCGAGAGCGCGGGAGGCGTACAGCAGGGTCGTGCCGCCACCGGGGACGATACCTTCTTCTACGGCTGCGCGGGTCGCGTGCAGTGCATCGTCAACGCGGTCTTTGCGCTCTTTCACTTCGACTTCCGTCGCACCGCCGACTTTCAGGATGGCAACGCCACCGGAGAGTTTCGCCAGACGCTCTTGCAGTTTCTCTTTATCGTAATCGGAAGAGGTGTCTTCGATCTGCGTGCGGATTTGCGCGCAACGCACTTCGATGTCCTTCTTGTCACCCGCACCGTCAACGATGGTGGTGTCTTCCTTGGTGATGACGACTTTCTTGGCGCGGCCAAGGGACGCGATGCCCACGTTCTCAAGCTTCATGCCGAGGTCTTCGCTGATGACCTGACCTTTGGTGAGAATCGCGATATCTTCCAGCATGGACTTGCGGCGGTCGCCGAAGCCGGGAGCTTTCACAGCAGCCACTTTCAGACCACCGCGGAGTTTGTTGACGACGAGGGTCGCCAGCGCTTCGCCTTCGACATCCTCAGCAATGATGAGGAGCGGGCGTTGCGATTGAACGACGGCTTCCAGAAGCGGCAGAAGCTGCTGCAGACCGGAGAGTTTTTTCTCGAACAACAGGATGTAAGGGTTTTCCAGTTCGGTGACCATTTTCTCTGCGTTGGTCACGAAGTACGGGGAAAGGTAACCACGGTCGAACTGCATCCCTTCAACGGTATCGAGTTCGAATTCGAAGCCTTTGGCTTCTTCCACGGTGATGACGCCTTCTTTGCCGACTTTTTCCATGGCTTCAGCGATTTTCTCGCCAATTTCACGGTCGCCGTTCGCGGAGATCGTGCCGACTTGCGCGATTTCAGCTTGCGAGCCGATCTTCTTGCTTTTCGCTTTGATGGAAGCCACGACGGCTTCGACGGCTTTGTCGATACCGCGTTTCAGGTCCATCGGGTTCAGGCCGGCGGCAACCGCTTTGGAGCCTTCGCTGACGATCGCGTAAGCGAGGACGGTTGCAGTGGTCGTGCCATCGCCCGCGGTGTCGTTGGTGCGGCTGGCAACTTCACGGATCATTTGCGCGCCCATATTCTCGAATTTATCCGAGAGGGTGATTTCTTTCGCGACCGAGACACCGTCCTTGGTGATGCGGGGTGCGCCGAAGGATTTTTCGATCACCACGTTACGGCCTTTAGGGCCGAGGGTCACGCTGACCGCGCGGTAAAGTTTCTCCGCACCTTTGAGGATGCTTGCGCGTCCGTCAGTGCTAAATTTCATATCTTTTGCTTGAGCCATAGTACGTCTCCTACTTGTTTCTACTAAATGTTACGCGGCTTTTTTCTTGGACGATTTGGCGTCCTCGATGATGCCGATGATGTCGGATTCTTTCATGATCATAAGGTCTTCACCTTCGACCTTCACTTCCGTGCCGGCCCATTTGCCGAACAGCACAATGTCACCTTCTTTTACCGTAAGTGGGGTGATGGAACCATCGTCACCGCGGACGCCATTGCCGCAGGCGAGAATTTCGCCGCGCATCGGTTTTTCCTTCGCTGAGTCCGGGATAATGATACCGCCGGGCGTTTTTTCTTCTTCTTCAACGCGACGGATCAGAACGCGGTCATAGAGCGGTTTGATCTTCATATGGGGGTCTCCTGTTTCATCAATATGTGTTGTGATAAAAAATGCCGCCACTCCTAGATTTTTTTCTAAGAATTACAGCATCGTAACGGCGATATAATACTCGCTACACCGCTTTCAAGCCCCCTCTGTAGCATTTTTTGGCGAAAGGGGAAGTAAAAACGCAATGACGCAACGCTTTTTTTTAGGCTGGGTGTAGGTTTCAGAGTGTTAGAACATACGCTGGAGGGATTGTTTCAAATCGAGCTTAAAACCCTTCCATCCCGTTGGGCGTTCAATCCCACAGGTCTTCGCGCCGTGCAAGGAGACGCGACACCAGCCGCCTTTGCGGTTCTGGCAGGCGTAGCCGCGCAAGGTGACGGCGTTTTCCTTATAATTCAGGAATTCACGATATTTACGGCAATAAAGGCCGCTGCTGGCTTTAATTGCCTTTTCCGCGTCAATACGGCCGAACATGCTGCCGCTGGAGTTCTTCCAGAGATATGGAACGCCGGGCCGCGAATAATACATCGCGTGGTGGAATTCGAGGGTGTAGTAGCTGCGCTCGTGGTCCTCCATCTTCTTGATGAGGCTGCCGGTGAACGCGTCGTTCCCGTTGCGAATACGGCTGGTGATCTCGGGTAATGCCTCGGGCGGGGCGGGATGGCTCGCGGGGTGGCCATCGGGCCGTATTTTGGACCCGGCGGTGCTGGTATTCGGCTTTTTGGAGCTGGGGGATGAGGAGGATGAACCATCAAAGGATGGAACCACGCCGAAGAGGATGGCCAACCCCACGAGGGCGGCGGCGATGAGCAGCCGTATCGGTTTCCGGAGGAAAAAATACACGAAATGCCAGACGAATTTCCAAACGAATACGCGGAGTATCACGATGGGGAGCAGTATCAGCCGGATGAGGGATGAAATCATGTGAGGGAATTATAACCGGATACTATTTAAGAGAAAATGAATTCGTGGATGAAGGAGGGTAGGCTTAGACTTTCAAGAAACCAATCAACTCCCGCACCTCGACCATATGTGTTTCGGCAATACTATACGCACGTTCAGCGCCGATGCTGAGGATAGAGTCAAGATGACCGGGATTGAGTAGTAGTTTGCGGTATTCCTCGCGGATGGGTTCTAGGTGAGCAATCAGCGCATCGGCCAGTAATTTCTTGAAAGCCGAGAATTGCATGGACGAGCATTCATTGACTGCCTGTTCAACAGTCTTTCCTGTGACGGCGGAATAGAGGGTCAGCAGGTTGGCGACTTCGGGGCGGTTTTCCACGTCATACGAAATGCCCTCGACCATGTCGGATTTGGCTTTTTGGATTTTCTGCTGAATCTCCTCCGGCGCGTCGTCGAGGTGGATGCGGGACATGTCCGACGGGTCGGATTTGCTCATTTTCTTCGTGCCGTCGCGTAAGGACATCACGCGGGCGGCTTCCTTGGTGATGAGAGGTTCGGGCAGGGGGAAATAGTCCTTGCCGACATGGCGGTTGAACGCCCCGGCGATGTCCCGCGCGAGTTCGAGATGCTGTTTCTGGTCTTCCCCCACGGGGACGTGGGTGGCCTTGTAAAGCAGGATATCCGCCGCTTGCAGGACGGGGTAGCTGTAGAGACCAAGGCCCGCCTGCTCCTTCTGTTTTCCGGCTTTTTCCTTGAACTGCGTCATCCGGTTGAGCCAGCCCAGCGGGGTCAGGCAGCCCAATATCCACCCCAGTTCGGTATGGAAGGGGACGCGGGATTGGTGGAAGAGGATGGATTTATCCGCCGAGATGCCACAGGCGAGCAGGGCGGCTGCCATTTCGCGCGTGCTGCGGCGCAGCGTTTCGGGGTCTTGCGGGATGGTGATGGCGTGGTAATCGACGAGGCAATAGAGGCCTTTATACTCCTCCTGCATCTTCACCCAATTACGGATGGCGCCGAGGTAATTACCAAGGTGCGGGCGGCCCGTGGGCTGGATGCCGGAGAATACGAGTTCTTTTGCCATGGGGTGAGGTTGTACCGGGGTGCTCGTCAGTGTGCAATCAAAAAGGCGAGCATTCACTTCCAAAAAAAAAGAGACGTTTGGATGAAAATGAACGTATATTTCACTGAACTTTCACAATACTTGGCCGATTTTAAGTTATAAAAAATGCCGCAAATATGGCCGATATACCTAACAACGCAGATGCATTATGGGAGGAAGCCCCGAATCAACCGGGGGAAACGGGGTATCTGCGTGCATTATTGGTTGCGGCGGGGTTAAAACAATATGAGGCGGCCGAGAAGGCCGGGGTCAGTGCTGGTGCGGTCAGCCGTTGGCTAAACGGAAGCGTTCCCATTCCTGAAGACAAGCTGGCGCTCCTGATGCTGGAATGCAAAAAAACCAATCCGTTCTGGATACAGAAGCGGGAAAACGCGTTTCGGGGGCTTTTGCGTGTCCGCAAGGAACGGGCTGGGGATGAAATCTGGAATCACCGGCAGCATTTCGGCGATACGGTCCGCGCGCTCAGAACGGTCGCAGGCCTCTACGCAGACCAAGTTGCAGAGCAATTCGGTATGGGGGGCACTACTTACCTAAAACGAGAGCTGGGGCAAGTGCTTATCTCTCCCGAGCATCTCGCGACCCTGTTTGAAAAAGCACAGGTCTCTTCCCGTCGGTGGGCGACCCGCCATGAAGCGCAGATACGGAGTGAATATACTGACGCAATCGCCCTGCA
The DNA here is from genome assembly GCA_041749475.1 of Rickettsiales bacterium. GTDB lineage: Bacteria > Pseudomonadota > Alphaproteobacteria > Rickettsiales > UBA998 > JBGTBD01. Next base: position 3,536 of record JBGTBD010000055.1, on the reverse strand, counting down.
GTCGGTCGCGATTGACCCGGATGAACTCTGGGAGGATGCGACATCGTTCGGTGCATACATGCGCGCTGTGCGCTTGAAGGCAGGGATGACGCAGGAAGAAGTAGCGGCCGTTATCGGGGTGAACCGATCCCTTCTTAGCCCTTGGGAACACGATACCTGTTTTCCAAAGCCCCATGAATTTGACTTTTTTTTAAAGGAAATGACCACCCGCCTACCGGAATGGTTTACCCCAGCCAAGCAGGCGAAGATAAAAGATTTTATTCAACAACCCTGGCTGGATGAGGCGAATCGTCTTTGGGAAGCGGCACAGAATACCGGGGGAAAAGTCCGCGCAATCCGTACGGCATGCGGATTGTCTATTCCTGAATTCGCTGCAGAAGCGGGTATGAAATTCAGCACCTACAGGGACCGTGAACATGTCGGAAACGGAGTGTTTTCGGCTGGGGACATAGACCGAATCATCGCCGTGGAGCGCGCGCGCGCGCCGCGCTGGCTGACGGACGAAAAGGCCGATTCCATGCGTAAAAGTATCCATAATCGGGATTTCGTGCCGGAGGTGCTGGATATACCGGATGCTGAGCATAAGCGGGTGTTGACTGTAGAAGCGGATGTGGTGTGGAGCAAAGCGATTCATACTGCGGATCCCAAAGTTGCTCTATCGGGCATGATCCACGCAATGCGGCTTTCTACGGGGTTGACCCGCAAAAAGCTGGGTATTACGGGCCATTTTTCGCCCACGAAATACGGTCGCATGGAAGACGGCAAGGAGCCATTGCCGATATGGTTGCCGCAGAAACTGGTCCCGCTCGTTAAGCAGATGCATCCTGAATGGTATACGGCGCATAAGGAGCTTCTTTTCGAAATGGCGATAAAGGCAAGACGGTTGGAAGAAGCAGATGCTTTATTGCAGGCTGCCGATACACCGCTTGCCCTTATGACCGCGATGCGCGTTGCATCCCATCTTAATGGATATGATTTCGCCGAAAAGCTCGGGGTTGCCAAATGGGACTATCTGCTCAAGGAGCAAGGCAAGAAATCCTTTACGGAGGAGGAACTGTTCCGTGCTGTCGCCATCCTTTGTGAAATGAATCCACAATGGATGACCGATCAGCGGGCCACTCAAATGCGCCTGGCAGCCAAGGTGTTTGTGGAAGCGGAAGAGAAGACGCGAGACGGATTGTTGCCTTCCATAAAAATGGAAGTGCAGCCCTCTGCGAAAAAAGATCTTTCCTCCTCAGTTCTCCCATCCTTACCTGATCCGGAGCCATATGTTGCGGGAGCATCCCAAGACCATATACCGCTTCCCAGCCAGCACAGTACCGTCTCAGCATCTGAACCTTTTGAAGTCAAGGAGTCTCCCGCCGATCAGGTTGTGAAGTCGCCTTCCCCACCCCGCAATGCAGAAAAACCCCTTATCAGGAAAAACCATAGAATTATACCCGATGAGGCTGAGATTCCCGTCCGCCTTTCAGATTCCCCTCCTTTATCCCGTTTTGGAGCAGAGGATGTAGCGGAGGATACGAATTACGCTTCCATACCCCCTTCGTTTGCCCCCAAGCCTAAACGCCGGTATGTCAATCCCATCACGGAAGCGTATAGACAAAATCTGATTGAGGAGCAGCGACAGACTGATGCGTGGATTGCTAGTGTTCGCGACAACGAAGCACAGGAAGGGGCAGCGCGCAAAGCACTTGCCGCGAAGCGAAAAGATGAGGCCGCCACACGCCTGAGGGAAATCGAAGGCCGTATTTACGAAATGGCAGGCGTTACCGGCGGATGGTCCCGACGGGAGCAAGCAGAGTGTATGGGATTGTTGATGGAGGGGGTTGATTGCAAGTGGCGCGGTCTCGGCCTCGAATATTCCGAGACACAAAGACTCTATGATATCCGGCAGGCGGCTAGAACCAAAGGATTAACAACGAAACTGACCCCGGAACGCCTGACCGTGTTAAATGCTTTACCCGAGATGATTACGGATGATGAATTGCAGGTCTTGAAAGTATATGTTGCCGCGCAGGCAACTTCAAGAGAATTAAAGGAAATATGGGAAAAATCGGCACCTTATTTGCCCTTGTCACAAGCGGAAACTGAAATAGCTGCAAATCGCGCCATGATGGCAGATAAAGACGTGCAAAAAAAGGAAGCGGATAAAAAAAGGCACCGCAGAAAAAAGTGATCTGGAGGGAACCAGAGGCGCGGGCGAAGGAACATATCCCACCGCACCAACCCGCGCTGCCTGACGTGTTTCCTGTTTCATCTGACCCTATGTCCGAAGCAGTCCACGAAGAGACACCGGAGGTGCTTGTGGCGGATTCATTATCCTCCGCCCCTGATCCGCAAGTTACGGCAGCACAGGAGGAGGGGGTTATTCACCCTGTCCGCAAACCCAACATCAGGACCGCGCAAACGCTGGGCAGTCTTTTTCACCAGGCAAGGAAACATGGGGGTGTAGAAGCTGAGTTAATCGCGCAGGATGTGAATGTCCCCGTAGATACAGTTCTTGCTTGGGAGCGTGATGATACGATGCCTGCACAGTTAGAGGTGGAGCAATTCACTTCCAGTCTTATCAAGCGGGCAGGGAATGTGTGTAATGATCGTTTTTTGGAAGTTTTTGACCATTGCCTTCAACGCATCCGTAAAGAGGCTGCTGATGCACTGCTGTCGCAAACCCATACTCCTGTCGAACCGGCTAAAGCAATCCGTTTTGCTTGTGGAATGAATTCTCATGAAATGGCGGAAATCCTGAATATGCCTGAACATGAATATGTTACATGCGAAGCTGGTATTGGCGAAGAGACGTTCACTCGGCAGCAATTGCAGCGTATGTTCCAGATGGCAGAATCCTTGAACCCGGGATGGGCGACCCCTGAGACGTCACGCGTCATCTTCGATAAGCATTCTCGTCACAGGGGCGTTACACCTTATGCAGAAGCCCTTGGAAAGCGCGTGAGAGGCGGGCGTGGCGAGCCTTTCGCGGTTCGCTGATCCACCAAAGTTTAATCGTAAACATAATTTAACTATTTTTGCGGCGCAACATCCTGTTGTGTCGTGATTTTTGGGTAAATTCATCAAACTGTCAAAATTCGACCTCCGTTATTTGGTATGATGGAAGAGTAGAAAACCATCCTTTGGCCCACGGATAGGCATGGACGAAAAAGACAGATTAACCGCTAACCGACCGGAAGAACATCCTTCTTCCCCCATGTCTGCCGAACCGCGCCATGAGGCGATTGCGCCTGCGTCGCTCAGTCGCGCGGCCCCTGAGCCTAAAGCCGCCGCGGACGCCTCCGCGCCGGAGATAACGCCGCAGTTTGATAAGAATGACGATACCTCGACCAAGGTTGGGCGCTGGGCGTACCGGCATCGTGATTTCTTCAACGGGCCGGTGGGCTGGTTCACAGTCAAGCAGGTCGGCCGCTCCCTCGTTGCCTCGGTGGCGATGATGACCACCGCCATCCCGGTACTCACCGGGTTCGAGTGGCTGAACAGCTATGCGGACAAAATCAAGAACCGCGACTGGAAGGCACTGGGCAAGG
>JBGTBD010000054.1:0-6370 GCA_041749475.1 Rickettsiales bacterium | reverse complement strand
GCGCGCGGCGCGCTTTGCTGCGGCGCAGCGGCGTTTTGCTGCCACACCATCGCCTGCAACATGGAATCGATGAAACGCTCGTCTTTCATCATGTTTTGCGCCTGTTCGCGCCACATATCGATGAATTGACGGGTCATCTGCTGGGTGGGGGCATCGGTCATCGCGTACCTTGCTGTTGCAGCTTCAAGTATCGGGTGTTATGCTGCGCGTTCTGAATGCGTTAATATTTAGCAGGAATGTGATTTATGGCAAGCAAAACCACCCAGAAAACGGCTGAAGCCGTCGTCATCAAGAAATACGCTAACCGTCGTCTGTATAACACCCAAACCAGCATGTACATCACGCTGGAAGACGTGCGCAAAATGGTGAAAGAAGGTACGGAAGTCATCGTGCGCGACGCGAAGTCCGACGAAGACCTGACCCGCCAGATTTTGAGCCAGATCATCTTTGAGCAGGAGATCAACGGCAATCACAGCGTCCTGCCTATCGGCTTTTTGAAACGCGTCATCGAGATGTATGACGACAGCATTTCCGAGCTGATTCCCCATTACCTCGACACCAGCATGGAAGCCTTCGCCATGAACCAGGAAAAAATCCGCACCTACATGGGTCGCACGTGGGATCAGTATAACCCGATGACGCAGTTCGAGGAGCTGGGGCGCCAGAACATGAACATGTTCACCAAAGCCTTCTCCATGTTCAACCCCTTCGAGATGTATTATAATCCCGAAGACGCTGAACAACCAGCTGCAACGGCTGCACCAGAGAAGAAAAAGAAGAAGTAGTTTTTCTTTCTTTTTACGTGTTGGTTTCGTCCTCGCTGTTTAGGAGCTTTCCATAATTTCCACCATCTATCGTCATTCCCGCGAAAGCGGGAATCCAGCGCACCGCGTCTGCGGTGCAGAAAACCCCTTTAAGTGGATAGATCGCGCCCACGGCGCTCTCGACTGGATTCCAGCTTTCGCGGGAATGACGAGGAGGTGATAACGGTGAATGAGGGCTAGGACTATGTTGGCCCGTATTTAAATCAAGAAATTACGACTCCGTATTCTCACCCAACCACCATTTCTTCTCGAAATCCTTGATTTTCCGAGCACGCAGGATGCCGCGATAGAAGGGGGTGGGTTTGGAGCAGTTGGCGAGTGTCGTCTGGTCGATCGTCGGCTTGCCGAAGAAATAGCCTTGGCCGAACTTGATACCGCAATCCCACAGCAAGCGGGCGCTGCTTTCGTCCTCCACCATCTCCCCGATGGTGACGACGTTGAGCGATTGGCAAAGGCCGGACATCGCACGCAGTAACTGGCGGCCGCGTACCGTTTTCACCGATTCCCGCACGTAGCTTCCGTCGATCTTGATGAAATCGACATGCAGGTTGCGCAGATAATCGAAGGAGGATTCCCCCGTGCCGAAATCATCGAGGCAGAAGAGGTTGCCCTTCTCACGCAAGCGTTGCACGAAAGCATTGGCGGCGTTGATGTCTGAGATTTTCGAGGACTCAGTGATCTCCACAATGACCTGCTTGCGCAGTTTGGGGTAATTATCCAAGATCTTGTCAAAAGCATCCATGAACATGGTGGAGCCGAGTGACCGGCCTGAAACGTTGACGGCGACCAGCGGGTGGTTACCCTTTTCAGCCGCTTCTTCCAGCGTCACCATCGTTTTTTGCAGCATCGCGAGATCGAACTCGTTGATGAGGCCAGCCTGTTCCCCGAAGGTGATGAAGTGGAACGGGTTATCGAACCCCACGCCGTCCTTCAGGCGTACGAGGCATTCATAATGGTGGATGATACCGCTCTTGATATCGACGATGGGCTGGAAGGCGATATCGAAACTATCGAACTCCACCGCATCCTTGAACTTGGCGATTTTCTCGACCGTATCGCCGAGCATCTCTTCATAGCCTTGTGTCAATGATTCAAGGCTGAACGCCTCACCGCTCTGGGTCGCGAATTTGTTGAGGGTATAGAGCAGGGCGTTGGCCGAATCCTGCGCCGTCAACCGCTCGAACTTCGCATCTACGCTAGTCGCGTTTGGTGTCACCCCGATACCGCGCGGGTCGAGCTTTTGGGTAATGACGGTCAATTCCTGCATCATCTGTTCCCGGGTGATGGAACTGTCATGCACCACGGAGAAGGACCCTTCGTCGATTACCCCGGCAGTGTCGCCGTCGATGGATTTGGAGCGGAGATATTGGCTGATCTGCGCCAGCAATTCTTCTGCCTGACCGTCGGGGAGATTATCTAGCAGCGCTTTGAGTTGCGAAAAATCAAGCATGGTCAGCGCAACCTGTTTACCGTCCTGCTCCGCTTCGCGGATTTTCTCGTTCGCGGTCTCGATAAAACTTTCTTTATTCAGCAGGCCGGATTCGGAATCGCGGCGGAAAATCTCGATGAACTCACCGTCGCTTTTCGGCAGGTTGATGGAGAAATAGGTATGGTTCTGACGGATGCCGAGGCGGAAGCCCGAAAGATGTACGGGAATGGCGTCTTCACCCACTTTACGCAAATTCACCTGGAAGGAATCAATGCGCGGGATTTTGGTCAGGCTATGGAAAATAGCCTGATACCGATCCTTATCCTTGTCATGAATGTAATTGATGAAGGGATCGCCCTTGATGTCGATAGGCGTTTTGCCGAGCAACCCTTTGGTTGCGCCGTCGATGAACACGATATCGCCCACCTCATCCAGCTCGACGATCATGTCGGCATTGGCGAAAGCGAATGCAACGAAACGGTCGCGTTCCTCCTTGAGGTTATGGCGTAGCATCGACATGGGAATATCTTTTTATTGTATTGTTACTTTCCCATTCTAAGTGGGAATTGCTAAGAATCTAACAACAGAAGGTTAACAAAACTTAAAATTTTACTGAATTATCTTCAATCGGTGGATGGCTTTATAGCCTAAATGCAGTGCGATACGCTCCAGAATCTGAGGTTCCATATGCGAAATTTCCAACGCCACAGGTCCCGAGGCCTTTATAGTCAGAATACCCATTTTGGTGTGTATATCCTGTTGGAACTGTAAGGGAATCGCCTTGTCCGCATACATCTTCCCTGCGATCTCCGGCCAGTGCTGGAGCAGGGCGGGCATTGGTGTCCCGCGCCCTTTGCAGGCAGTTGGCAACAGATGGTCAACGCTCTGTTTCAGCGTTTTCGGAAAAAGTGACCGTTTGCGATAGTGGATATGGCTCATGCGATAACCAAAGAAAGTTGTTCGTGCACAACGCGCACCGGCGCGAAGCTGCGGCGGTGATGCACGCATGGCCCATGCTGCGCCAGCGCACGCAGATGATCCGCCGTGCCATACCCCACATGCCGCTCGAACCCGTAATGCGGGAACTCCACTGCCATCTGGTGCATGATACGGTCGCGTGTCACTTTGGCGATGATGGATGCAGCGGCAATGGAAAGGGAACGGCCATCACCCTTGACGATAGTATGAATGGTGCAATCCAGCTTCGGCGGGCGGTTGCCATCCACTAGGGCATGATCGGGCGTACACCCCAGTGCCATATAGGCCCTATGCATCGCAAGCAAGGTCGCTTGCAGGATATTATGGCGGTCAATCTCCTCCACAGTGGCTTCACCGACTCCCACTTGCGCACTTTCCATAAGCTTATAGTAGAGTTCTTCGCGCTTTTCCGCATTGAGTTTCTTGGAGTCATTGATGCCTTTAGGAGGGCGTCTACTATGGTCGAGCACGATCGCTGCGGCAACTACCGGGCCGGCCAATGGCCCACGACCCGCTTCATCAATACCACAGGCAATACCTGCCAGTTTTCTCTCCAGGGAAAGGTTTGGGAATTTCATGCCTACGAGAGTAAGCAAAAAAAACGTCAAGGCAATGACCGACTAATGCTTAGCGCTTGCCAATTCCGGCCACGCACCTCGGCTCATCAGCTTCAGGCTGGGGGGTGACTGATGCATCATCGCGGCATAGACCCAGTAATTCTTCATCACATGCTTCACGTAGTAACGCGTCTCACGATAGGGGATGGATTCTAGGAAGAGCAACGGGTCTTGCTTGGAATAGAGTTTTTGCCACTGCGTCAACGTACCCGGCCCGGCATTATACGCGGCGAGGAGATAAATCAGATTGTCGCCGATATAGGACTGGTCTTGCAGGTGCATCAGATATGCTTGCCCGATGACGAGATTATACTCCGCGTCATGCAGGTCTTGCCGCAATGCCGCGCGGGCGGGGAGTGTATCGCTCATGTCCGAGGTTTCGACCTCCAGCGCCCCGTCGCGCACCATCTGGCGGGCCGTGCCGGGCATGATCTGCATCAACCCCGCCGCGCCACGTGGACTGCGGACACCGGCATTGAACCCCGACTCTTTGCGTACGATGGCAAGCACCAGCGGCTTCTGCGCATCATTGAGTAACGAAGCCCATTCCGGGACAGGATACATCAGCGCGTTGAGCTGGCCTTCCGTCTGGTCTTGATTCTTCTTGGCCATCGCGAGTTGCAGGGTGGCGATACCCAGTTCCTGGGCGGTGAGCATCAGCGCTTCTTTGGTTTTATCGGAAGCGAGCGGGTAGGCACTGGCCATCCGTTTTTCAGCGAGCGTATGCTGCCCGATCGCTTTCAGGGCAAGGATTTCACGCGCCGTCTTGAACCGCCCCAGCGCATTTGCATTGGTTTTGGGCGACAAGCTATCCTGCCAGTGCAGACTGTTAAGCTGTGTATTGGCGAGCAGCCCATAGAAGGTGTCGGGGTAGCGCGCGGCACTGCGTAGGGAAGAGAGCGCTTCGCCCCCGTTGCCATTCTTCAATTGCGCGCGATATGCCCAGAACGCCCCGGCGGAAGAAAGCTGGCGGGATATCTGGTTCTGGTACGCATCGAGCTGCGAGAAATAGCTGGCCGCCGCCTGATAATTACCGAGATGCCACGCCGAAATCCCGGCTGTCCAGTAAGCGGATGCGTTCTGCGCCTTGCCTTGCTGCGCTAGCTGGCTGGCGAGGCGATAGGACGTCGCATAATCGCGGTCAATATAAGCGTTCTGTACCTGTGCCCACGCACCCTTATCCCCCGAGCGGATGACATCGCGCGGGGTGACGCTATCGGTGAAGTTGCGGCGTATGGGTTTGGTGACCGCTAGCGGATAAGTCTGCGCGGCTTTGCCGAACAGCTTGCGGTAACGCGCATTGACTTCCAGTGCTTGCGGCAACGCGCTATGGGTATCCAGCCATGCCTCGAACTCGGCTTGCGACGGCGTGGCCGTTTTATCGAGTAGGAAGTTAGCTTCCACATGCCCTTTGAGTAACGGGTCGCTGGTTTGCGACAGCAGAATACGTGCATCCTCCATGTTCCCGGCATCCTGTAGCAGGAACGCGGAATAGTAGAGTTTCAGGTCACGCGGGGAGACGAAATGCTTCACCAGTTGACGCGCACGGGAGTTCTCCAATGAGTCCGGAAGGGACAATACACGGCTGACGGAAGATTCTTCGGAAAGGGCGGCATCGGGAGCGCCGAAGGTGGGCGTTTGAAAACTAAGCTGAAAAATCAGCCATCCAGATACAAGTACCCCGAACGTGACTGCTCCTAATAGCTGCGAACGCTGTTGCGCTTGTCTGCGCAGGTGGTTGTACCCCACCTTGAATGTTTTCCTGCCTGTAAGCATAGGAGCGGCGTATATACGGTATCTCTTCCTGTAAATCAAGTTTTATAGGTAACTATCTGACTATAAAAAACTTATAAGGAAAGTGCAGGAAGATATCAATTTACTGCTGTAGGAACGCTTCTATCAGCAACATATCCTGCCAGGCTTGCTTCTTTTGCCCCGGCTGGCGGAGCAGAAAAGACGGATGAAATGTAACGAATACAGGTACTTTCCGGTCAAGATAGGGAGTGGCGTAAGTATGGGGCTTGCCCCGCAGCTTGGTAATACCCACAACCGTATTCAACACCGATTTAGCCGCGGTACTGCCTACTAAAATAAGCGTTTTGGGGTTGATGAGTGCCACATGCTTTTCCACAAAAGGCGCGCAAATGGCTAATTCCTCAGGCGTAGGGGGGCGATTTCCCGGCGGACGCCAGAATAAGGTGTTGGTGATATAGAAGTTCTTGGCACGGCTTAAGCCGATGGAAGCGAACACGTTATCCAGCAATTTGCCGCTGGCCCCACAGAACGGGATGCCCTGCTTATCCTCTTCCGCCCCCGGCGCTTCGCCGATTACCATCACGTCCGATTCCGGGTTCCCGTCGGCGAACACGGTATTAGTTGCCGTCTTCTTCAATGCGCATCCGGTGAAATGCATCACCGCCTCGCGCAACTCGGCAAGCGTCTTCGCGTTATCCGCCAGCTTACGCGCTTCGACGATGGCAGCCGAAGGCGGCGTCGCAGGGGCAGAAGACGTGGTCGCGCGC